>CAXTCV010000085.1:0-14495 GCA_964242725.1 uncultured Methylobacterium sp. | reverse complement strand
GAGCGGGTCTTCGGGCCAGGGATGGCGGGGATAGCGCCCGCGCATCTCGGCCCGCACCGCGGCCCAGGATCCGCGCCAGAAGCCCGGGAGGTCGCGGGTGATCTGGATGGGTCGGTGGGCCGGGGAGAGCAGGTGCAGGACCAGGGGCCGTCCGCCGGCCCGTGGGTGCCTGTCGAGGCCGAACAGCTCCTGCACCCGCACGGACAGGGCGGGCTCGTCGGCGCCGTAATCCACCGCGACCCGCGAGCCGGTGGGCACCTCCACATGGGTCGGCGCCTCCGCGTCGAGGCGGCCGCGCAATGCCCAGGGCAGCAGGCCCTGCACGGCCCCCGCGAGGTCGTCGGCCGTGACCGAGGCCAGGGCGGTGCGCCCGACGAGGGCCGGCGCGAGCCACGCATCCACGGTCGCGGCCAGCGCCTCGTCCGACAGGTCGGGCCAGGCATCGCCCTCCGCCGCGTGCAGGAAGCGCACCCGCGCGCGCCATTGCGACAGGGACGGCGTCCAGGGCAGCCGGTCGATCCCCAGTGCGGCGATGCCCCGGGTCAGGATCGTGGCGCTCTCCGGGTCGGCCGGGACCGGCAGCGGCCGGGCACCGAGGCTGACCGCCCCCAGCCGCCGGACCGCCCGGGCCCGGAGGGACGCCGTTTCCGCATCGAAGGTGGTCTCGGTGCGGGACTCGATCCTGTCGGTGAAGAGGTGCTCGATGGCCCCGGCGTCGATCGCCGCCGCGGCCAGGATGCGGGCATTGCCCGCCGCGCCGGCGAGGTCGGCGACGACCAGATGGGTCTGGCGGGCGAGCGCATGGGCCGGATCCAGCCGGCCGGCGCGGCCGCTCGCCATGACGAACTCGCCTTCGCGGCCACGCGCCCGCGCGACGCGGTCCGGATAGGCCAGCGCCAGGAGCGGGCCGGCCGGCGTCGGTCCGGCATCCGGGCCGCCCCCCGCGATCCGCGCCCAGCCCTCGGCGAGCCGGCGCATGTCTCCTGACCGGCCCGCCCGATCGCGGCGGAACCGCTCCACCCGCGCGTCGAGATCGACGTCGTCGCCCCCGAGGCCGCGCTCTACCAGGACCGCCGCCAGCTCCGCGGCGGCGCGGGCGCCACCGGACCCGGCCGCGGCCGTGACCATCCGCGCGAGCCGCGGCGGCAGCGGCAGGGCGCGCAGGCGCATTCCGGCCTCCGTGAGCCGGCCGTCCGGGTCGAGCGCTCCGAGCTCGGCCAGCATGGCCCGGGCCTCCGTCAGCGCAGACGCCGGGGGGGGATCGAGGAAGGCGAGCGTACGCGGGTCGGCCACGCCCCAGGCGGCACAGTCGAGGAGCAGGCTTGCCAGATCCGCCGACAGGATCTCGGGCCGCGAGAACGGTTCAAGGGCGCTGGTGCCGGCCTCCGACCAGAGCCGCCAGCACAGGCCGGGCTCGGTCCGGCCGGCGCGGCCCCGTCGCTGGTCCACGGAGGCGCGAGAGGCGCGCGCGGTCACGAGCCGCGTCAGGCCGAGTCCCGGTTCGTAGACGGGGACCCGCGAAAGTCCTGAATCGACCACGATCCGGACTCCCTCGATCGTGAGCGAGGTCTCGGCGATGCTGGTGGCGAGCACCACCTTGCGCGTTCCGGGGGGCGCCGGGGCCACGGCGCGGTCCTGCTCGGCCGGCGGCAGGGCGCCGTAGAGCGGCGCGAGCTGCACGTCCGGCCCGATGCGGTCCGCCAGGAGGGCGACGGTCCTGCGGATCTCCCCCTGCCCGGGCAGGAACACCAGCACCGAGCCCGGATCGGAGCGCAGGGCCCGGAGGGTGACCTCGGCCACCGATTCCTCGATCCGGCGGTTGGGATCGCGCTCGACGTGGCGGGTCTCCACCGGGAAGGCGCGGCCCTCCGAGGCGACCACCGGGGCGTCGCCCATCAGCCGCGCGACCCGGGCGCCGTCGAGGGTCGCCGACATGACCAGGATCCGCAGATCCTCGCGCAGGGCGCCCTGGGCGTCGAGGGCCAGCGCGAGACCCAGATCGGCATCCAGGGAGCGTTCGTGGAACTCGTCGAACAGCACCGCGCCGACGCTGGCGAGTTCCGGGTCGTCGAGGATCATCCGGGTGAACACGCCCTCGGTCACCACCTCGATCCGGGTGCGGGCCGACACCTTCGAGCCGAGCCGCACGCGCAGGCCGACCGTGCCGCCGACCGGCTCGCCGAGCGTCTGCGCCATCCGGGCCGCCGCCGCCCGGGCCGCAAGGCGGCGCGGCTCCAGCAGGACGATCTTGCGCCCGTCGAGCCAGGGCGCCTCCAGCAGATCGAGGGGCACGCGCGTGGTCTTGCCCGCGCCCGGCGGCGCCACCAGCACGGCGGCGTTCCGCGTGCCGAGCGCGGCGCGCAGGTCGGGAAGGGCCGCCTCGATCGGCAATGTGTTGGGGAGACCGGGCATCGGTGCCGCTGATGGCGCGGACCGGCGACGGGCGCAACCGCGGCGGCCGACCGGTGACGCCCGGCGACGTTCGATACCGATCCGACGCCGAGGCCCTGGTCTCCGGCACGCCGAGCCGCGAACGTGCGGCGCATTCAAAATACCTGGGAGTGAAACGATGCGATTCCGCCCGATGGCGCTGGCCCTGGCCGCGCTGCCTCTCGCGCTCGCGCCCGCCTTTGCGCAGGACAGGCTGCCGACGATACCGCCGCAGGATTACACGCCCGAGCAGAAGCAGGCGGCCGAGGCCTTCGCGCAGGCCCGGGGCAAGCCGCCTTTCGGGCCCTTCGAACCGCTGATGTATTCCCCCGACGTCATGACCCTCGCGCGGTCGATGGGCGACTACCTGCGGTTCAAGCCCAAGATCGGCACGACCCTGTCCGAAATGGTGATCCTGATGACGGCGCGCCGTTGGACGCAGGACTACGAGTGGTACGTCCATGCACCCATCGCCGAGAAGGCGGGGATCGCCCCGGAGATCGTCGCGGCGATCCGCGACGGGCGCCGGCCGGCGCGGATGAGCGACGACGAGACCATCGTCTACGAGTTCACCGCGGAACTGCAGGACACCAAGCGGGTCTCGGACACGACCTACGCCCGCGCCGAGGCCCGGTTCGGTAAGCCGGCGATCGTCGATCTCGCGGCGATCTCGGGCTACTACACGCTGCTGGCCATGGAACTGAACGCGGCGCGCTATCCGATTCCCGAGGATGGCAAACCCCTGCCGCGCATGCCGGACTGAGCCGGCTTTTCCACAGCGCCCGGGCAGCCGGATCCCCGTTGTCCACAGGGTTCCGCGGCCCCGGATCGGGCCGCGGGGCCGGCGTTGACCTTTCGTTAACCATTCTGGTCTGTTCTCTTTCCGTTCCCAGACGCGAACGAGGAGAACTCGATGCTGACCGCTGCCAGTTCCGGGCGCGACGCGCACGCCTGTCCCGTCGAGGCGATCAGCGCCGCCTATCTCGGCTTCGCCGGCGGCGATGCCGGGATCGCCCTGCGCTGCGCGATCGCCGATGCCCTGTCCGACCTGATGGAGGCCGAGCGGCGCACCCGCGAGCGCAGCCGCCTGATCTCCCGGGGCTACGTTCGGGAAGCCGTCGATCCGGCGGCCGGCCGCTCAAGCTGAACGCTCGCTGCACGCGCGCTTCAGGCTGGCTGCAGCCGGGCTGTGGGATCCTGCTCGCCATGATCCCGGAGGCTCCGCGCATCCGGGACCCCAAGGAGACGGGTCATGACACGCATCGCTCTGCTCTCGGCCGCCGCGCTGATCGGCGCGGGCACCCTGGCTTCCTCGGCTGCGGAGGCCCGCGGCGGCGGGGCCCTCGCGGCCGGCATCATCGGCGGCCTCGCGGCCGGCGCGCTGATCGGTGCCGCGACCCAGGCCCACGCGGCGCCCGCCTACGGGTACGGCTATGGGGATTCCTACGGGTACGCGCCCGTGGTGGTCCGGCCAGCCCCCGCCGACCGCGCCTACGAGGAGGACGGCCCAATCTACGCCACGCGCCGCACGGTCACCGTCGAGCGGGTGCCGGTCGGTTACGGTCCCGCCCGCGGCTGGCGCCGGGACTGGGATGGCGGCTACGACGGCTCCGGCTACCGCAGCCATTACGGCTGGTGAGACGATCCCTCCGGTCTGACGAAGGCCGTCCGGACGGGCGGCGCCCCTTGCGGTTCCGTGATCCGCCAACTGCACGTCTCGGTACCGCTCCCGCCGCGGGGGGTTCGGGGCACAGGCATAGGGCATGGACGGGGTAATCAGGTCGCGGCGGTAAGACGATTCGATGCTGGTCCACGAAGGCGCGACGCGACCTCCTGAAGCCGATCGCAAGCTCGGCCTGTCCCTGGCGGCGGTGGCCGGGGCGCTGAACACCGCGGGGTTCTACGCGGTCGGCCTCTACGCCTCGAACATGACCGGGAACGTCTCGGCCATCTCCGACAGCGCCGGAACCGGCGACCTCGGCCTGGCCGCGGAGGCGCTGCTCCTCGTCCTGCTGTTCGTGCTCGGTGCGGCGGTATCGACGCTGCTGATCCGTCACCGCCGCCGGAGCGCCGAGCACGACGCCTACGCCTGCAGCGTCTGCGCGGAGGCGGTGCTTCTCGTCGGCATCGGCCTCGGGGCGCTTGCGCTCGCGGAGCCGGCCCGGGGCCACGCCCTTGTGCTCGGCCTGAGCTTCGCCCTGGGCATGCAGAACGCTGCAGCGACGAAGATCTCCGAGGCCCGCGTGCGGACGACGCATGTCACCGGCACGATCACCGATATCGGCATCGAGCTGGCGCGCTGGCTGGATCGCGGCGCGCCCGATCGGGTCCCGCTGAAGCGCCACGATCCCACGCGGCTGCGCCTTCACGTGCTGACGGTCGGGGCGTTCCTCGCGGGCGGGCTCGTGGGCGTCGTCGCCTATCGCGCCGTCGGCGTGGCCCTGCTGTTCGCGGCGGCCGCGATCCTGGCGGCGCTGGCGCTGCCGGCGCTCAGGCGTTGATGTCGAGGAGCCGACCGGTCATCCGGTCGGCCGTCCGCGCCACGGCAGCGTTCAGCGCGAAGGCGGATTTGGAGCCGACGAGCTCGGCGGCGGCGCTGGACAGGTCCACCTGCGCTGCGGGTTGCAGTCCCGTACCCGCGACGGGCGCCCCGGCGGACGCGATGGTCTGCGCCGCGGACCCGAGGCGGTCGGAGGCCCGGGTCATCCCGGTCGTGGCGGTCTGAAGGGCGTCGAGCATGCGCAATCTCCCTGCGTTGATCCTGCCCGGCGCAAGCTGCGCGACCGTTGCATTGATCGCTCGCATTTGAGGGATTGCTGCCCTGTGCGAGATTGTCCGCCGCGCGATGGGACGGTGTTGGTGCGGATGGCGGGACTCGAACCCGCACGGTCTTGCGGCCGCAAGATTTTCGCTGGCAGCCACGCTCGCGAGCGCCGGCACTCTACCGGTCCTGCGAGAGATCATCGAGGCGTTCGACGAAGCACTGGCAGCCGAGCCCGACGAGGGGATGATCGAGGCTTGATCGGCCGCGCTGATCGATACCCGGGTAAAGCGACCTCACGATCTGCCGGTCTACCTTGAGGCACTGATCCATGACCTCAAGGAGGAAGGTTTTCCGGCCTCAGTCGTCGCCGCGGCGTGCCAGCGCATCCGCCGGGAGCGCGTGTTCCTGCCGGAGATCAGCGAGGTCCTGGCCACCTGCCGGGCGACGCTGACACGGTACCGCGAAAGGCAAATTCGCGTCGCCGAAGCGCTGGAGATCCGCAAGAAGGCCGAGCGGTGGCGGGCCGACATGACGAGCTCCGGAAGCGCAACCGAGAGTGGCCCCAATCTATGAGGTCCCAGGACCGATATGCCCTGGCCGCCGATGATCCCTGCGCCCAGAGATCGGAGAATCGATCTGCGGGCCGAGACGTGGATCGCCGGTCACGAGCGCATGCACGTCGAGGTGTTCGCCGGCTGCAGGTGAAGTCAGGGCGGTACCGTCAGGCAGCCGATCCCGCGTTGGCGGCGGCTGTCGACCGGGTGGACCGCTATCGGCTGGCGCGAGGTGTCGTCGTGACACCCATCGAGCACCTTGCCTCAGATCCCGATGCTGGCGGCACCGGCTTCCGCAGCCTGCTTAACCGAAGCACCGCTGCGCAACGCCGTAGCTATCGCGGCCGAAGCCGTGTCGATCGCCTCGGCCCGCTCGTCGCCGAAGTCACGCGCGCTGTTCCTGTCGGAGCCTACGCGTGCATGATAGTTGTCCGGGAAGCGGTTGCTCAGTCGCATCATCAGGATTTTCGTCGCAGCGCGATAATCCTCGTCGAAGTTTCTGCCCCTGTTCGCGGCCAGGCCTTGTTGACCTGCAGCTTCGTTCTCCCCCGCCACAGAAGAGCTTTTTCGGTCCTCGCCTCTGCCAAAGAAGAACTGCATAACCCTGGAGAGCAGCCAACTGATCATGTTCATTGGGGTATCCTGAGTGGGCAGCAGCGGACGCGTCCCATCGGAGACTGCAACGCAGCCCGCTCAACTTTGGACTCTGAGGTGCGGCCATGACGCCCGAGCGTCAACGGGCCGAACTGCTGGTTGCGCTGGCCGCGGTCGAGGCGCTGCGCACCGGGGCGGACCGGACGATCGGGACACTGCGGCGGGAGCTGGCCGAGGCGGCGGCCTCGCCGCCCGTGCTGCGCGAGCCAGAGCGGCCGGAGTGCGTGTCGGCCCTGGAGGCCGCCCGGATCCTCGGTGTCGAGAAGACGGCCATGATCCAGCGTGCCAGGCGCGGCGTCAGAACCGAAATCGCTCGGAACGTTGGCGGCCGCTGGCAGGTGAGGCACGACCTGATGGCGCCGAGAGACGGGAGGCCTCGTTGACGAGGAACCGCGGGCGCGCCGACCGACGCTCAACGGCCGGGCGGCTCGGAGGGCAGTTGGCCTGCCTCGGGTTCCGTGTCCCATCGGATACAGGGTCTGTGCTCCTCGCAAATGACCAGATGGCACCGCGCGCTCAAAGCGCAATCCAGCCAGACCTTTGCGGCGTAGCCGACAAAGACCAGTCCGGCGATCCACAGTGTCGTTCTCGTCTGACGATCCATCGTGGGAGCAGTCTACACGACGCCGTCGGAAGGCGGGTGGGCAGAGACGGCCCTGGGCGGCGGTGCTTCTCAGCCGGGTAGCTCCCGGGATCTCCCTCCGACGCCGCCCAGGGCCTCGGGATGGTGACCATGGACCCTCCTGAAACCCCGGGTCCTTCCGGAGGGCTGGAGGCTCGGCGGTAACGCGCGAGGCCGAGGCCTGTCGCAGCGACGAAACCCTGAGTGTTCCACGACACTCGAGAGCGGAGAGTCGAGCATGGCGAAGAACTCTGGTCGGTGAGCGCGCTCGCGGCCGAACTCGACGAGGACCGGCGCACCGTGATCAAGCGGCCTGCTACGGTTGCGCCTGACGGCCCGGTCGGCGGGCATCCTGCCTGGCACCTCGACACGGCGCTGAGCGTGCTGAACCCGCGCAAGGCAGCGCGCGACGTGGCCCCGGATGGGCTGATCGAGGTCGTGACCGGCCGCGTCCGGGACTGGCGCGAGATCTACGTCGACAGCAGAAGAACCGGCGAGCCGGCCGGCGCCGCCAGCGTCGAGGCCCTGGCGACGTCGGCCGGCGTCGAGCCGGAGGACGTGCTGACCGGGCTGCGGGCCGGTTGCCCGTACCTGGCCGAGGGGCACTGGCGGACCGGCGCGGGATTCGTCCTGCGGTTCTCCTGGGCCGCCGAGTGGGCGAGCCTGATGCTGACCCGCGTCACCAGCGCGAACGACTGGCGGGCTCAGAAGGCGCTCGGGCTGGGCAAGGGGGCCTTTGCAGCGTGACGCCACGCCGAGCCACACGAGTGCTCAAGCGCGTCAGCATCGCGCCGCCTGATCGCAGTATCGACCGGCCTAATGGCTGATCATACGAGCAAGCCTATGATCCCGGCGATGAAGAGACCGAGACCTAAGATACCCTGAATGATCACGGTTCTGACAGCGACCTTCAAATGCGCTTTCCATCCGAGTGGATCTCGCAGAAGCCAGAGCGGATCTCGGACGAAGAACCAGTAAAAATTCTGATTGACTGGCCCGATTAGGAGGCCAAAACCGAGGATCGTTAGACCGAGTGGGATTGGCCGGATGTGCATACTGTATTGACTAAGCCGACCCTCACCGTGGGATCAACCGTTGCCAGGCGGATCGCGTACGTCGTGATCGAATGGCGCGCCGCTTTCGGCAGCCGCCCGCTGTCGCGTTTTGTCACCCCGGCAACTGGCCTCTCTCGGGTTTCGACACCTCCCCGAACCCGCGACCCTCACCGACACTCCCCCCGCCGTTGCGCTTCTGGGGGAACCGCACGGTGGGAGCGGCACCGATCTCGCGGCCGGCGTCGCTCCGCCTCAATAGTGGGAGTGGGCATGTCGTTGCCGCGCAGGGATCGGCTGAAGGCCTTCGAGGGCGAGGCGCAGAGCGCGCAGGGTCGCCGTGACGGCCTGCTGAAGCGCCTCGACGCCGGGGCGGCCGAGCACGAGGCCGCGATGGCCGAGCTGCGCGCCCTGCTGCTGTCCCAGGCCCACAGCGACGCCGCAGCGCTCAGGCGGGCCGGCGCGGCGGTCCGCCGGACGGACGACACCCGCGCCGGGCTCGAAGACGCCGCTCGGGCCGCGGCCGAGATGCTGGCGGACGCGCAGGCCCGGCTGCCCGCTGGCGCCGGCAAGCAACCTGCGGATCCCGTCGCAGTCCGTGCCCGACGCCCGCGTGCAGGCCGCGCTGGCGGATGGCCGCTGGGTTCCGGCGGTGCTGGACACCTTCGCCCGGCCGATCACGGTCCTGGCCGTGATGACGGCGCCCACGCCCGGCGTCCCTTACCAGCCGCTGACCCGGGCCGATTTGGGCCCCGCGGCGGCCGCCTGAGCATGACCAACGTAAGCGAGTTCGCCGACGACATTGCCGCGACGACCATCGGCGACACCGAGGCGGCATGGGCGTCCGAGATCACGGAAACCGTCGCCAGCCGCTGGCCGGACGCCACGGCGGTCGAACTGACCGCCGCCTTCGAGATCGTGATGCTGGTGACCGGCACCGCCGAGCGGGACTTTCTCGTGGGTCGCGGAACGAGCGGTCGATTTGACGGGCGCCATCCCCGCCGGGGTGCGGGGCGACTGGGCGGCGATCCGTGGAACCTACCTCGGTGACCGCCGCTTTGATTTTAGATCGCTTTGACATGAGGTCGCCATGACCATTTTTCAGGTAAAGCAGAAGAGCAGCCAGGCAGTTCTTTGGACTGGTCAGGCTGAGAGTGCGGATCGCGCGCTTGACGTTGCCGCACAGGCTGCCGGGTACCAGGCCTTCGCTGATCTCCCGGAGGCCTTGCGGTCCAATATGGCCGCCGAGGCAGTAACGGTCTGAAGATCTCAAAACTCGGTAGATGGCAGCCCGCCCGGTTCGCCGACGCGGGCTGCTCACGAGGTGGCCGAGTCCTACGCTGTGGGTGCAAGCAAGTCGGCGGACATTAGGTTCGATGAGATGCGTTCGGCGGCCGGCCTGATCGAATCGCGTGAACGATTGGCGCTGTTTGCGGCGTCACGTGCCGCCCACGTTTCGGCCGCAGAGTCGGGAGTGAAGCAGACGGCGCCTTACAAGGCGCTCGCCATTCTCCATTCGCTGATGTGGAGAATGGAGGAAACCGGTCGCTGCGCGTGCGATATGCTGGAACGTAATGCGCCGACCGCTGGGATCCTGCTGACGCGAGCATCGATCGCGAACGCTGCACCGGCTTGGCGGCTCCGAGACTGACTCGCGAACCGAAAAAATATTGATGCTGCAGTGCTCGAAAGCACTCTGTATCGCATGCTCCTCGGATCGGAGACTAAATCAACCGTTGAAGCTGTAAATATTCTGAATTTGATCGATAGGGCAGACAAAACCCACTGTCGTATTCGTGGAATGTACGTCGATTTGAGTGAAAGCGCGCATCCAAACTTCAGCGGGGTGGTTGGTCTTTGTAGTGAGAACGACCCCCTCAGTCTGACAACGTATTTTGGCAGGCGAAACACCACCCGCGAGCAGATCGAACGGCTTGTTCTTCCCTGCTCCTGTGCCTCGTTGCTGCTATGTGAATTGGCTTACGATGACGTATCCGCATTGATGCCGCATTGGATCCCCTTAGAAGCTCTCGTGCATGACGTTTTCAAGCACTCGGCTTTGTTTTTTCAGCTGATGCTGCGGTCAACGGGTCAAGATCAGCCCGCCGCCTTATGACAGTGGCCCCTTGGCTAACCATCAGGATCGCGCGTGCCGGCGGGACTTCTGCGACCTCTTCGGTGCCAGGTTCATGCCTGGACTGACGTGCGTCGGCAATCCACGCATCGAAACGCTTCGCCATGAGTCGTGAGGCGACGCGCGCAGGCTGATCTAGCGCCTAAATCGTTCGGATTTTTTCAAGAAGATGTTTTTGCAGCCCATCGTTCGACAATGTACTGGATTTTGAAATCTTGGCTTTAGACACGCCCTCACACGCCTGGAAGGGGCTTCGCAGCACACCTTTGCCGCTGGGATTGTCGCCTCTGCGTTGTTCAATGGCACGGTGGAACGCGTCTGCCGCGTTGGCATGGCGCGCTTTATCGCGCGATCGGCTCATGACTGCCTTGCTTTGACTGAATTCGATGTCGACGTGTAAATGCATAGCACCCAACTCAGCAATTGTATATGTCGCATTTCTTCGCTATCAATAAGTTCTACTTCAAGCGAAAATTTGCGGCTGGCAGAGAATTGCCTCGATAAGAGACTTGAGCTGACGTAACCAAGCTGCGGCTGTGTTGAAAAACAGACCCGCTAAAGAAGTTCAATGCGAGCGCATTAAAAATTAGATCTCGTGTTTCTCCCTGATAGGGTCTTTTTTTCAATGCTCGAATGCGATTTCTTATTTTTGGACTATCCGATGACGAATCGTCACGCGCGCGGTCGACGTGAGAAAATCTGCGGCCCAGGGGCTTGCCGGCTGTCATTCCCTTATCTCGTCCGATCCGCGAGACGATTGACCTTCCTCAGCCGCACCCCCGGCCCCTCGCCGTTCTCCTCGATGAAGATGACGCCAGTGGCTTTGATTGTCCGAGCCGCTTTTCGCGAACAATCGGTTTCCATGTGCGGCTGCGTACATCTGCACCGTGACATGTTGGCTAGAGCGCATACCGTGCGTTCTGGCGGAAAGCGGAGGTCGTCCGCTGCGGAATCGGGCGATGTCGACTTCCCTTGCAACCGGTCTGGTCGACGTCAGAGGCGCCCTGCATCGACGCGCCGTCGCCCTCGCCAATGTCCGCTGGTTCCGTGCGATGGCGTGGCGAGCACTTCGTGACGGAGGTCCGCAGGGCGAGCTTCGCGCAGCCAACGCCCGTGCCGCAGCGCGCATCGTTCTACGTCAGGCACAGCGTGAGGCCATCGTCGGCCGAATGGCCCGCGAGGCCCTACAGGCGGACTCGTAGCGATCGTCTGACCGCTCCGCCTTCGGCGCCTCTTCGACGAGGCGGGGGCCTTGGTGGGCCCGGCAGGCCTCGAACCTGCAACCGGACCGTTATGAGTCGTCGGCGCGACGCGACCTCTATCTGGTCCCAGCATTCGCTTCGACGTACCTCTTTGCCTTGGCTGCGCTGTTGATTATAGCGGCGGAAATATGTGCTTTACAGTATTCCGACTCATGATTTGGGAGCGACAAGATGGCGTTTGATGACATCGAGGCGCTGTGCAAACTGACTCCTGAGGGCCGAGGGGCCATGCCGCTGCCGCCCGCCGATGCCGCGATCGAGGCCATCCGCAGGGGCTGATCCGCTCCTTCCTCAAGGAGGATGGCCTCCCGCCTGCGCGTCCAAGAGCTGCGCCGCCGGACCGCTGACCGCGTCGAGGCCGATCTGGCCTTGCTGCATGCGCTGGACGGGGATGCGGACATCGAGCCGCGCCTCGGCCGCTCCGGAGCCCTACAGCTGGCAGAGCGGCCAGCGCCGGGCTCAGCGAGCCACCGACGGCCGCGAGAACGCCGGGTGCGCGGACTGCGACGGCGAGCCCGTCCAAGCCGTCCCGGTGTGGGTCGGGAGGCTCGTATGAGCGAGCGCCATTCCGTCCCCGGTCACGTCCAGGCCAGGGAGGTGGATATCGGCGACGTCGTTCGCTGGGGCGACATGCTTCTCGGTCTCGCCACGATACCGGTCACGGGCGTCGTCCTGGGCGAACCCTTGCACCGGGGAACGGGGCCCGGCCTGAGCTTCGTCGCAGAGGAATGGCTTCGCGACGCTCGGGCACTTGGGATGCGCGTCATGCTTCAGCCGGATGGGCAAATCCGGCGCAGGCAACCGCTTCACGACGGTTCCGAACAAGCTCAAGCCCGGACGGAGCAGTGGATGCGTCTGGGAAAATCGCCCGCGCCGGACGCGAGCCGTCTATCGCTTGGCGCAAAGCGGCCACGTGCCGGAGGCTCCGCCCTGCACCCGATCGACATCTGGCTGTCCTCCGCCAACCGGCGCCTCGCCCTGGCCGAGTACGGCTGGGCCCAGCTGCTGGAGCGGTATGCCGACGACGCGGTCGCCCGAGCTCCCTCGGGTCATGGTCGCCGACAGCTCCGGTCAGCGCGCCGGCTTTCGGGAGCGACTGCTGCCCATGCGGTGATTCCCGTTACGGCGGGACTTGAGCATCCACGCCCGCCCGAGCCAAACCACAGGCCCGGCCGCGATCTCATCCGCGGCCGGGCCCGAGGCGATGCAGCCGGGGCTATCCCCGAGGGCATCCGCTCATCGACTACATGCGATGGTGACCGCGCCGGTGCATCATGTGACGCATGCGGCGGATCGGGTGCCAGCGAACGTCGACGATGCCGTCCTGGGCACCGATGACAGAGGCGGCCGGAGCCGGGCTGAGAGGGGCCGCCGAGGCAGACGTCGAGAGAGCGGCGGCGCCGAGCGTGGCGAGCAGGGCCGCGGTGATCATCGAAGTGCGCAAGGAATGTCTCCTCTCGTATCGCCACCGGGAACGGTGGCATCTCACGAAGCCGCAAAAGGAGCGGATCCTTCCACGGTCGAGCTAGGAAGCTCGGCGCAGGTCGATGGTTCCGAGGGCGCGAATACGAAACGGTTCGGCCTGGTCGCATCCTCAGGAACGCCGCTCGCGCATCCCGTGCGGGCGGACACGGGAATGTGATCTGCCTGATCCATGTCCAGGCTTGGGGCAGCGATCGGGCATTAAACAGCCAGGCTGCGGAGCTCTGTACTGTTGCCCCAGCTGATACCCCGACCGGTTCGGCCGGGTTCCCTGAAACCTGCGGAGTGCTGGTGCGGACGGCGGGACTCGAACCCGCACGGCCTTGCGGCCGCAAGATTTTAAGTCTCGTGCGTCTACCGGTTCCGCCACGTCCGCATCGGGTCTTCGGTAGCGGCGGCCGGTCCTGCGATCAAGCCGGGGGCGTCCAGCCGTACAGCCACGCGTAGCGGTCGCGCATGCCGTCGGGGCCGAGCCGCGCCATCACGGCGTTGCGGGCGAGCGCCACGAGCCCCCTGGCGTGATAGGTCCGGCCGTTGGCGCGGGCAGCCCTCTGGACGCGCCGGACCCGGGCCGACCGGTCCGCCGCGTAGGATGCGAGCGCGGCCGGCACCTGGGCGTGGTCGGAGAGCGCGCGCGTCAGTACCGCGGCGTCCTCGATGGCGAGGGCGGCGCCCTGCGCGAGATAGGGCAGCACCGGATGGGCGGCGTCCCCGATCAGAGCGATCCGGCCGCGGGCGAGCGGGCGCGCCACGGCCCGGTCGGCCAGCGACCAGACCAGCCAGGAATCCGGCAGGCCGAGCAGGCCGCGCAGGGGCTCGGCACAGCCGCGAAAACAGGCGCGCAGCACCGCCGGCTCCCCGAGCCGGCCCCAGCCCTCGTCGCCCACCGCCTCGGGGACGACCGCCACGACGTTGAGGAACTGGCCGTCCCGGACCGGATAATGCACCACGTGCCGGTTCCGGCCCAGCCAAAGCCCCGTCGCCGCGCCGCGCAGGGGTTCCGGCACGGCCTCGATCGGGATGAGCGCCCGCCACGCCGCCGCGTGGCCCGGCCGGAGCGGCGCCGCATCGAGATGTCCGCGCAGGCGCGAGCGCAGACCGTCGGCCCCGATCGCCAGATCGAAGGCCAGGTCCTGCGTGCCGCTGGCGCCCTCGACGGCGAGGCGGGCCTCGGACTCCGTCTCGGTCAGGCGCGTGACGGTGCGGCCCATCATCAGCCGGATCGCCGGCCGTCCGCGCAGGGCATCGAGCAGGAGGGTCTGCAGATCGGCGCGGTGGATCACGCAATAGGGCGCGCCGAACCGCGCCTGCGCCGCCACGCCGAGGGCGACGCCGCCGAGACGGCGGCCGCTGTCGAGGGCACGCACCTCGACGCCCGGCGGCTCGCTCGCGGCCCGGCGCAGGGCCGGCGAAAGGCCGAGCGCCGCCAGCACGCGGCTCGCGTTGGGGGAGATCTGGATCCCGGCTCCGACCTCGCTGAAGCCGGTGCGGCGCTCGATCACCGTGACGGCGTGGCCGGCATCCGACAGCGCCAGCGCCGC
>CAXTCV010000084.1:0-14508 GCA_964242725.1 uncultured Methylobacterium sp. | reverse complement strand
GCGCGCTGTTGGCGTAGCCCCCGGCCATCAGGTGCTTCACCGGCGCCACCGCCCCGGAAAAGTCCCGATGCGTGAAGAGGCCGAGCACGCCGGGCATGCGGGCCGCGGCCGCGAGGTCGAACCCGGTGATCCGGCCCCGGGCGATGGGGCTGGTCACCAGGGCGGCATGGGCCGTGTCCCTGTCCGGGCCGGTGCGGTCGGAACTGTAGAGGGCCCGGCCGGTGACCTTGTCGGGTCCCTCGACCCGGGTATGGGCTGTGCCGAGTTCGGCTCCGGAATCCCGCGCCCCTGCAACCATGCCGCCCTCCCGATCAGCGCCCGCCGATCCACGCCCTGGCGGCCGCCTTGTCCGGGGGCAATCGCCGGGGGGCCGTCCGGCTCCGCGTTCCCGCGGCGGGGCGACACCATGCAGCGGCGGGGCGGCCGTGGCGCGCCGACCCTCGGAGCGCCGCCCCCGCCCCCATGCGACGCCGGCCCGGACGCAGCACCGTCCGGCGAGACGGCCGGCCGCCGCGGCTGTATGAGACGCCGAGCCCGCCGGCGCGCGCGTCGGCCGCCCCATCCGAGACGGAGCCGCCCATGACCGGACACGAGCCCGAGCCGCTGGACGACGTCACGCGCCTGCACGCGAAGCTGTCGGCGCTGGAGATCGTGCTGGGCGTCCTGATCGGGCGCCTGTCGGAGGAGAATCCGGAGATCCGCGAGGACGTGAAGCGCGACGTCGCGGCGATCCTGTCCGACCTGCCGATCGACGGGCCGAGCGAGGAGATGATCGCCGCCGAGGTGCGCCGGGCCGCCGAGGTCCTGACCAGCGTGTCGATCGGCTGAGAGACTCTCAGCGGGGCGGCATCCGCAGCGCCCCGTCCAGGCGGATCGTCTCGCCGTTCAGCATCGGGTTCTCGCAGATGTGCCGGACGAGGGCGGCGTATTCCGACGGGCGCCCGAGCCGGGGCGGGAACGGCACGGAGCGGCCCAGCCCATCCTGCACGTCCTGGGACATCGCCGCCATCATGGGCGTCGCGAAGATGCCCGGCGCGATGGTGACGACCCGGATGCCGTGCCGGGCGAGTTCCCGGGCGATCGGCAGGGTCATCGCGGCGACCCCGCCCTTCGAGGCCGCGTAGGCGGCCTGCCCGATCTGCCCGTCGAAGGCCGCGATCGAGGCGGTGTTGACGATCACGCCCCGGGCGCCGTCCGCATCGGGCGCCTCCCGGGCGATCGCCTCGGCCGCCAGCCGGATCATGTTGAAGGTGCCGACGAGGTTCACCGAGACCGCCCGGGCGAAGCTGTCGAGCCGGTGCGGTCCCTCGCGGCCCAGGACCTTCTCCCCGGGCGCGATCCCGGCACAGTTCACCAGCCCGTGCAGGTGCCCGAAGGCGTCGAGGGCCGCCCGGACCGCCCCCTGCCCGTCCGCCTCGCGCGTGACGTCGGTCGCCGCGAAGCGCGCCTGCGCGCCCAGCTCCGCCGCCACCCGGGCCCCTTCCTCCCGGGCGATGTCGGCCACCACGACCCGCGCCCCCGCCGCCACGAGGCCCCGCGCCGCCGCTTCCCCCAGCCCCGAGCCGGCGCCGGTGACGATGAAGACGCGATCCCTGACCATCCCGGCTTTCCCTGACCGTCCCGGGGCGCCGCGCCACGGCCGCCCTCGAGACGACCGACCGGGAATCCTGTCGCGGCGTGCCTTCCTGCGCCGAACCGGCATCCACTTCGGCGGACCGCACCCTAGCGCGGTCGCGCCGGCGCCGGAAGCCGCCGGGCCCGGACCGGGCGACAGCCAGCGCGGCCGTTGACGTGTGAAATTTTCCCACCTATAGATCGATGCCGCTGGCGCGCAGTATTGGGATGTATGTCTGCGTGTTTCTGGCGCCTGAACAATGAAATCCTGACGTCTCCGTCGCGTGCCTGCAGTCACCGAATAGTCGATCCGGCGCGCGTCCGGTCTGTGACCACTCCGCCCCGGCCCTCCGGCGCGGCCGATCCCTCACGCCTGCTCAGGACAGCCATGCGCGCTCCCTGGATCGAGACCGCGATCCGACACTGGCGGCACCGGCGGATCGTCGGGCGGCGGCTCGCCGAACGGCGGCCCGACCTCCGCGCCGCGCTCCGCGCCGCCACGCCGGACAGCGTGCTGCTGGCGGGCAATTCCCACGCCGAGTTCATCGGCACGCCGGATTTCGGCGGCCGGCCCAGCCTCAATGTCGCCGTCGGCGGCAGCACCGCGGCCGATTGCGCCCGCCACCTCGCGGATCTGCCCGTCCCGGTCCGCTGCGCGGCCGCCGTGCTGATCATCGGCACCAACGACATCCTGCGCTGGCGCCACCCGGAGCGGGACCGGAGCGCGCTCCGGTTCGAGGCCGAGGTCCGGCGCATCCTGGACCTCCTGGAGGCCTGGTCGGCGCAGGTCTTCGTCGCCGCCGTGCCGCCGGTCGGTGCCTGGGCGACCGGCCGGGACCCGGCCGCCGTCGCGATCTTCTCGGACCGCCTCGCGGCGCTCTGCGCCGCGCGGGGCCACGCCTTCTTCGACCCGTTCGCCGCCCTGCGCGCCGGCGCCGGCGGCCTCGCCGGGCCGGGCCTGCACCGGGACGGCGTGCATCTGGCCGACTACACCCGCCTGGCCGCGGAGATCGCCCGGCTGGCGGTGATCGACCCGGTGCGGTCCGGCCCGCGCGCGTCCCGACCGGCGGCGCCGGTCCGGGCGGCCAATCTCCGGGTTCTGCGCGCGGCCTGGATCGGCCGCCCGTGAGGATCGCCGCGCTGCTGGGCGCGATCGTCCGGTCGCGTCCGTACCGGGGCGGGGCCAGGGCCCCCGTTCCCGTGCGCGTCTGGCCCGAGGAGGGGGCGCTGTGGCTCGACGAGAACGGCGTCCGGCGCCCCCGGGCGGCCCGGCACGCGCTGGCGGCCCTGGCGGTCTTGGGCATCCGCGGCCGGTTCGCCGCCCGGGCGGAGGGCGGCGGCAAGCTCGTCACCGGACCGGTCAGCGCCCTGGTGCTGCGCGACGCGGAGGCCGAGATCCGGTTCGTCTTCCGGATCACGCCCTACGGGGACGGCGCGGACCCGTTCTGAGGGGTCCGCCGATGACCGGCGCCCGCAGCAGGGATCCCGGCGGCAGCGCATCGGCCTTCCACCCGGCCGCCTGGGCGGCGGCCGTGTCGAGGCCCTGGGCCGACAGGCCGCGATGCACGAGGGCGACACTGGCGATGACGATTGCGGGGAAGGGCCCCCGATGCGGGACACGCCGGGGCCGGGAGAGGGCGCAGACGCCGATGCCGAGGGTCAGGGCGATGCGCCCGAGGGTGCCGGGATCGAACGGGCCCGGGATCGAACGGGCCTGGGGTCGGCGTCGCCGGAGCGAGGCTGCCCAGCACGGCCGCGAGCGGGTCGTCGATCTGCACGCCGCTGCGCAGGAGCAGCAGGCCGACGCCGGACAGGAAGCCGGTCGGGATCGGGTCGGGCAGCAGCGGGGCCACCTGTGAGGCGCGCAGGCTCCCGAGGGACCGGAGGCGAGGCCCGTCGGCAGGGTCGCCACGCCGGCGGCCAGGATCGTCCGCGCCGCGCCGCAGCGTGCGTCCGGCGGAGGTCCTGTCGGTGGTGTCATCGGCGCGGGATCCGGGTCCACGAAGCTCCGACGGAGCCGGGACTCAGTTCCACGCCGCCGCGCGTCCGGGCGCCCGGTCCCTCAGCGCGCCTCGCTGTAGCGCTTGGTCGACTTCTGCTCCTTCTTGTAGGCGGTGATCGCCGCGGAGCAGCCCGGCGTGAGGTTCTTGAGATTGGCCTTGAAGCAGGCCTCGACCTCGGGGCCGCCGGGCGCGTAGGCGCTGCAGTAATCCATGTAGTCGCCGGTGCAGTGCTGCTTGAGGGCTTCCCGGGCCGGCGACGGCTCAGCGAAGGCCGCGGCGGGACCGAGGGACAGGCCGATGGCCAGGAGGCCGGTCAGGGCCGTCTTGGTCGAAGTCATGGATATCCTTCACGCATCTGGGCCGCGCGAGCGCGTCGCGCGGCGATGGGCCGGACGGATGCGGGCCAAGAATGGCGTGACCATGACGCCCGGATGGGGGGCGTGCAGATCAGCCCTGTCTGCGCACCGGTCAATGCGCCCCGACCCGCCGGGCCGGCACGAGGTCGTTGGCGATGATCTCGCCGAACGGGCCGTCGTTGCGGGCGTTGCTCGCCGGGCGGCCCGTGGTGGCGCGGAGCGGCAGCTTCGGGAAGACCAGCTCGGCGAAGCGGTAGGCCTCCTCCAGGTGCGGATAGCCCGAGAGGATGAAGCGGTCGATCCCGAGATCGATGTACTCCTTCATCCGGTCGGCGACCTGGTCGGCCGAGCCGACCAAAGCCGTTCCGGCCCCGCCGCGCACGAGGCCGACGCCCGCCCAGAGGTTGGGCGACACCACGAGGTTCTCGCGCCTGCCGCCGTGGAGCGCCATCATCCGGCTCTGGCCGACGGAATCCTGCCGCTTCAGGGTCTCCTGCGCCTTGGCGATGGTGGCGTCGTCGAGCTTCGAGATCAGCGTCTCCGCGGCGTCCCAGGCCTCGGCCTCGGTCTCCCGGGCGATCACGTGCAGGCGGATGCCATAGGAGAAGGTCTTTCCACGTTCCTCCGCGGCGCGGCGCGCGGAGGAGATCTTCTCGGCGACCTGGGCCGGCGGCTCGCCCCAGGTGAGGTAGACGTCGCAATGCTCGGCCGCCACCGCCATGCCGGGCGCCGAGGAGCCGCCGAAATAGAGCGGCGGGTAGGGCTTCTGCACCGGCGGGTAGATCAGCCGGCCGTTCTCGGTGCGCAGGTGCTGGCCCTGGAACGTCACGGTCTCGCCCGAGAGCAGGCCCCGCCAGATCGTCAGGAACTCGTCGGTGACGGCGTAGCGCGCGTCGTGGGACAGGAACACGCCGTCGCCGGCGAGCTCCACCGGGTCGCCGCCGGTGACGACGTTGATCAGCAGGCGCCCGTCCGAGATCCGGTCGAGGGTCGCGGTCATGCGGGCCGCCGCGGAGGGCTCCATCAGGCCCGGCCGCACCGCCACCAGGAAGCGCAACTGCTTGGTCAGCGGCGCCAGCGCCGAGGCGATGATCCAGGAATCCTCGCAGGAGCGCCCGGTCGGCAGCAGCACGCCGTAATAGCCGAGCTCGTCGGCGCCCTGCGCGATCTGGCGCAGGTAGCTGAGCGAGACCTCCCGGGCCCCCTCCTGGGCGCCGAGATAGCGGCCGTCGCCGTGGGTCGGCAGGAACCAGAGGACGTCGGCGCGCCCGTCATTCGGTGCGGTCATCGGAGTCTCCGTCACGATTCAGGCGGCCTGCGGCGCGCCGAGCAGATGATCGAGGATACGGCCTTCGAGCCGCGCCAGATCCGGATCCCCGCGCCGGCGCGGGCGCGGCACCTCGACCCGCAGGTCGAGGGCGATGCGTCCGGACTCGACGACGAGGATGCGGTCGGCCAACGCCACCGCCTCGGCGACGTCGTGGGTGACCAGCAGCGCGGTGAACCCCTGCACCCGCCAGATCCGCTCGATCAGGTCCTGCATGTCGATGCGGGTCAGGGCGTCGAGGGCGCCGAGCGGCTCGTCGAGGGCGAGCAGGCCCGGCCGGCTCACCAGCGCCCGGGCCAGCGCCACGCGCTGGCGCTGGCCGCCCGACAGGGTCGCGGGCCATTGCCCCGCCTTCTCGGTGAGGCCGACCTCGGCGAGCGCCGCCAGCGCCCGCTCCCGGCGCTCGGCCCGGGTGCCCTGGCCGGACAGGCCGACCGCGACGTTGTCCACCACCCGGGCCCAGGGCAGGAGGCGCGGCTCCTGGAACATGATCCGCCGGGGCGGCTCGGACCGGCGGGGGTTGCTCTCCGGCCCCTGCAGCTCGATCCGGCCGCCGGTCGGCGTCTCCAGCCCGAGGATCAGGCGCAGCAGGGTGCTCTTGCCGCAGCCGGAACGACCGACCACCGCGGTGAACCCGCCGGCCGGCAGGAACAGGTTCAGGCCCTCGATGACCGGGTTGCCGTCGAAGTCCTTGTGCAGGTCGCGGACGGTCACGGCGATCCCGCGCGGGCCGAGGGCCGGGGGGGCGCCCCCCGGCGCGGCGGCGGTGGCCCGCCGGGCCTCGGCGTCGGGAAGCGCCTCGCGGCGGACGGCGTCGACCAGCATCAGGCGCTCCTGTAGGCGGGGTTCCAGGCGAGGCAGACACGCTCCAGCTGGCGCGTCAGCGCGTCGGCGAGCTTGCCGAGGGCCGCGTAGATCAGGATCGCCAGCACGACGACGTCGACCAGCATGAACTCGCGCGCCTGCATGGCCATGTAGCCGAGTCCCGAGGAGGCCGAGATCGTCTCGGCGACGATCAGGGTGAGCCACATGATGCCCAGCGCGTAGCGCAGGCCGACGAAGATCGACGGCAGGGCGCCGGGCAGCACCACCTTGGTGAACAGCTCGGTGCGGGACATGCCGTAGACGCGGCCCATCTCCACGAGGCCCGGATCCACCGCGCGGATGCCGTGCAGGGTGTTGGCGTAGATCGGGAAGAACACGCCCAGCGCCACCAGGAACAGCTTGGCCTCCTCGCCGATGCCGAACCACAGGATCACCAGCGGGATCAGCGACAGGTGGGGCACGTTGCGGACCATCTGCACCGAGGTGTCGGTGAGCGTCTCGGACAGGCGCGACAGGCCGTTGGCCAGGCCCAGCCCGAAGCCGATGCCGCCGCCGACCACGAAGCCCGCCAGCGCCCGCAGGGTGCTGACCCCGAGATTGGTCCAGAGCTCCCCGGTCCGCCCGGCTTCCCAGCCGGCCCGGACCACGTCGAGGGGGGCCGGCATGAACCGGTTGGAGACGAGGCCGGCCGAGACCGCGGCCTGCCAGCCCAGGAGGATCGCGGCCGGCAGGAGCCAGGGCAGGGCCGTGTTGCGCAGACGCGCGGGGGTCGGGGCACGCATCAGCGGTTCTCCCCCCGGCTCTCGGCCCGGCGTTCGGGCCGGGTCCAGACCGCGTCGGCGACCCGGACGGGTCTGGGCAGCAGGCCGAGGCCGTGGAAGGCGTCGGCGACCGTCTGCTGGTCGGCCACGGTCGCCGCGTCGAGGGGGGCCACGCCGTAGGACAGGCGGCCCAGCGCGACGCCGAGGATCGGGGCCGGGATGCCCACCGCTTGCGCCAGCTCCGCCGCCACCGCGTCCGCGTGGCCCTCGGCCCAGGCATCGACCGCGCCGATCGCCGTGAGCACGGCCGCGACGATCTCGGGGCTCGCGTCGGTGAAGCCGCGCCGGGACAGGTAGAACTGGCGGTTGGGGGCGAGCCCCTGCCCGTCCGCCAGGACCCGGGCGCCGGTGGCCCGCTCCGCGGCGGCGAGATACGGATCCCAGATCGCCCAGGCGTCGACCGCGCCGCGCACGAAGGCGGCGTTGGCGTCGGCCGGGGCCAGGAAGGCGAGCTTCACCGCATCGTAGGGCAGGCCGGCCTTCTCCAGGGCGCGCACCACCAGGAAATGGACGTTCGAGCCCTTGTTGAGCGCCAGCGTCCGGCCGCGCAGGTCGGCGACGCTGCGGATCGGGCTGTCCTTCGGCACCAGGATCGCCTCGCCCCTCGGGGCCGGCGGCTCGGCGGCGACGTAGCGCAGGTCCGGGCTCGCGGCCTGCGCGAAGATCGGCGGGGCCTCCCCGGCCGAGCCGAAATCCACCGCCCCGGCGTTCAGCGCCTCCATCAGCGGCGGCCCGGACGGGAATTCCGACCAGGCCACCGTGGTGCCGAGGGGCTGGAGCGCCTGTTCCAGGGTGCCGCGGCCCTTCAGCAGCACGAGGGACCCGTATTTCTGGTAGCCGATCCGGATCGTGCCGCCCGCGGCCCGGGCGGGGCGCAGGGCGCAGGCGGCCGCGAGGCCGAGGCCCGCCGACAGGAGCAGGCGGCGGCTCGGGGCGAGCCCGGCGGACGGCGCCAGGGACAGCGCGCGGGGCGTTCGGTCGGTCATGGATCAGCCGTTGCGGGGGGCCGTCCAGACCGCGTCGGCGATCCGGACCGGTTTCGGGATCAGCTTCAGGGCGTAGAAGCGGTCGGCCACGCGCTGCTGCGCGGCGGCGACGCGGTCGTTCATCGGGCCGATCACGTAGTCGGTCCGGTCCACCGCCCGGCGGGTCGCGGCCAGCGGCACGCCGGTGCCCTGCGACAGGAGCTCGGCGACCGCCCCGCGGTTCTGCGTGCACCACGCCGCCACCTCGGCGAGGGCCCCGATCGCCGCGGCGAGCACCGGGGCGCGGGTCTCCGCGAAGGGCCGGCTCGCCAGGAAGAAGTTGTTCTGCGGGGCGATCTCCGTGGCGGAGGCGAGCACGCGCACCCCCTCCCCCGCCTCGGCGATGGCGAAGTACGGGTCCCAGATCGTCCAGGCGTCGATGCTGCCCCGGGCGAAGGCGGCGGCGGCATCCGCGGGCGCCAGGGTCACCGGCTCGATGTCGGCGTAGCCGAGCCCCGCCTTCTCCAGGGCCGCGATGGTCAGGTTGTGGGCGCTCGACGCCTTGGCGAACGCGACCCGCTTGCCCCGGAGATCCCCTAGGCTGGCGATGGTCGAGCCCTTCGGCAGCAGGATCCCGGACCCGGAGCCGCCCGCCTCCTGGGCGGCGGCGTAGACGAGGTTGGACCGCGCGGCCTGCGCGAAGACCGGCGGCGCGTCGCCGGTCTGCCCGAAATCGATCCCGTCCAGCGACAGGGCCTCCAGGAGCGGCGGCCCGAAGGAGAACTCGATCCAGCGCACCGTCTGCCCGAGGGGCGCCAGGCGGCGCTCGAGGATCCCCTGCTGCTTGGCGACCACCAGGATGCCGTTCTTCTGGTACCCGATCCGGAGGAGTCCCGGCTCGGCCGCGCCGGCGCGCCGGGCGGCGGCGAGGCCCGTCGGAAGGGCCAGCAGGCCGGCGAGCAGGGTGCGGCGGTCGAGCATCGCGGGGCTCACTCGGCGGCGGCGAGCGCGACCGGGGCCGCCGCCGCCGCGCGGTGGACGAGGAGCGCGGCGAGCTGCCCGCCTGCCTCCGCGGCGCGGGCCCGCACGCCGGCCTGGGTCAGGACGCCGTCGTCGAAATCCGCGTCCGAGGCGTAGACCGCGGTGGGGATCTGGAGCGCGCCGAAGAAGCCGAAGAGCGGCCGGAAGGCGTGCTCCACCACCAGCGCGTGGCGCAGCCCCCCGCCGGTGGCCACGATGGCCACGGGCTTGCCGACCAGCGCCCCCGGATCGACCAGGTCGAACAGGTGCTTGAACAGGCCGGTATAGGCGCCCTTGTAGACCGGCGAGCCGACGACGAGCCCGTCCGCCTCCTCGATGGCGTCGAGCACCGCGCGGGCGGCCGGCGGCAGCTGGTCGCGGGTCCAGGCGGCGCCGAGGCCGGAGCCGGCATCGACGAAGTCCAGGATGTGGGCGTCGAGGGCGGCCTGGGCGCTGGCCTCGCGCAGCACCGCGTCGACCAGCGTGCGGGTCTTGGACGGCCGCTGCACGTTCGCGCTCAGCCCGACGAGTCTCGGTCGTGTCATTCTGGCTGCCTTGTGCCTTGCAATCGGGCGGGACGGCGAAGCGCTCCGGCCGGGACGGACGGAGGGCGGCGCGGCCGGATCTCGGAACGGGTGGCTAGAATGGATCGCCCCCTATCCGCAGGTCAATGAAACCGTTTTCCCTATTCGTTGGGGAGAGAAAAATGTTCTCCCCGTAATCCGGCGTCATTGGTGAATTTTCGTCTCGCTCCGGACGCGAATTTTTCTCGCCGGACACAGAGCGTGCGCCCGCAGCCCGCCCGGAATGACCGACAGATCTCCCGATCCTGAGGCCAGGAGTACGATCGTCCCCCGGCGCGGCGGCGGCGGGAAAACTCATCCCTGGGATTCGGCGGCCGGCCCGGGGCGCGGACCGTTCGGGCCGACGGTGCGCCCCGGCCCGCGGCGCACCGGGTTCAGGGGGCTGTGCCGTCGCGCGCGGGGGGCCGCGGTCGAAATCCCGCATTGACTTCTAGATTATAGCTGTTCTAATTCGCAACAGAACGGCACGAAGCCGATCTTCATCGGGAGATACGCGACATGGCCACTGCCCATTGCGAGAGCTGCAAGTTCTTCGACGAGCACACCGGCAACGGCGCCGCGCCGCAGGCCGATGCCGGCCTGTGCCGGTTCAACCCGCCGGTCAGCCAGCCGGAGCCGGAATCCAAGGGCCTGTGGCCGGTGGTCACGTCGAGCGACTGGTGCGGCCACTTCACCGCCGAGATGACCGCGGCCGAGTAAGGCCGCGCGCAGCACCGCCGCGGCGCCCTCGCGCCGGGGCGGGATGCTCCCGGTGACCGGGACCCGGGCTGGCCCTCGCGGCCGGCCCTTTTTCGTGCGTGGCGCCGGGCCCGCCTCCGGACCCGGTGCGACCAGGGGCCTTGCCCCGTCGCGAGTCCGGCCCGCCGGTCAGTCCGTGAAGGCCGCCACGAGCCGGCGCTCGCCGCGCAGGAAGGCGTCGGCGGCGTGGATCAGCGGCGTCGTGTCGACGTCGCTGGCGCCGGAGCGGACCAGGGCGGCGAACCGGTCGTAGAGGCCGCGATACTCGGTCTCGGGCGGCAGGGGCTGGTCGCGGCCGTCGATGGCCAGGGCCGCGCCGCCCTTCGACAGCACGAGTTCCCCGTCCTCGGTCTCGACCCGGATGTCCCAGGTCTGGGGGCCGGTCTGGCGCCAGTCGAACGCGGCCTGGATCGGGGTGCCGTCGGAATCCGTGAAGCGCAGGTCGGCGGCGATCGGCGCCTGCCGGTTCTCCGGGACCGACAGGGTCGCGCCGGTGAGGAAGAAGGGCGGCAGGATGTGGGTGGCGATCGACAGGGCGTTGATCCCCGGATCGAACACGCCCATGCCGCCCGCCTCCCAGATCCAGTCCTGGTTCGGGTGCCAGTGCCGGACATCCTCCAGCCAGGCGATCGACACCGACCGGATCCGGCGGCCCGACAGCCACTGGCGGGCGGGCTCGACCCCGGGGGCGTAGCGGGAATGCCAGCTCGCGAACAGGCTGACGCCCTGCGCCCGCGCGGCCTCGACCAGGATCCCGACCTCGGCCAGGGTCGCCCCCGGGGGCTTCTCCAGGAAGACGTGAAGCCCCGCCGCGATCCCGGCCCGGGCGGCCGCGAACCGTGCCTGGGTCGGCTGGCACAGGGCGAGGGCGTCGAGGTCGTGCCGCGCGGCCAGCATGGCGTCCAGCGTCCGGTAGCTCGGCACCCCGTCGAGGCCGCCATGGCGGCTCGCCACCGCCACCAGGGCGTAGTCCGGGGAGGCGGCGATGACCGGACAATGCTGGTCGCGGGCGATCTTGCCGACGCCCACCAGCCCGATGCGGATCGGATGCGCCATCTCAGAGCTCCCGCACGGCGGGTACGGCCGCGGGGACGCCGCGTCCCCGCTCCGCCCGGCCCGCGGCGCGCGGCGCGCCGCTTCGCGGCCCGCCCGGCATCCGGACCTGAAGGCGTGATCGACCCATCCCGATATCCTCCGAGGGCGGCCTCTCCGGGCCGCCCCGATGCGCGGCCGCGGCGGGCCGCGCGCCTGTCCATGATCGCCGCCAGCCTGTCCCGTACGCTTGCCTGTCAGCGGGGGGGCTGCGGCTCGTGGGCGCCGTCGGTCCGGCGCGCGAGATGCCAGGGATTGTCCGGGCGCAGGGGGGGCGGCAGGAGCGCCGCGGGCAGGTCCTGATAGCAGACCGGGCGCAGGAACCGCTCGATCGCCAGGGTGCCGACCGAGGTGCTGCGCCCGTCCGACGTCGCCGGGAAGGGACCGCCATGCACCATCGCGGGGGCCACCTCCACACCGGTGGGCCAGCCGTTGGCGAGGATCCGGCCGGCCTTGCGGGCCAGCAGCGGCACGAGCCCGGCGGCGAGGGGCTCGTCCGCGGGGTCGAGGTGCAGCGTCGCGGTGAGCTGCCCCCCGAGGGATTCGATCACCCTTGCGACCTCCGCGCGGTCGGCGGCGGCCACGAGGATCGCCGCGGGCCCGAACATCTCCTCGGCCAGGGCCGGATCCGCCAGGAACCGGCTGGCCGCCGTGCGCAGCAGGGCGGCGGGGGCGCCCCCCGGCCCGGCCGCCGCCCCGCGGGCCGCCACCGTCACCCCCGGGCGCTCCGCCATCGCGGCGACGGCGCCCTCGAACCGCCCCCGGATGGCGGCCGTGAGCATGGTGTGCGGCGCGCTCCCCCGGATCGCCGCCCCGGCGGCCTCCGCGAAGGCGTCGAGCTCCGGCCCCGCGATCCCGATCAGCAGGCCCGGATTGGTGCAGAACTGCCCCGCCCCCAGGGTCAGGGACTGGACGAAGCCCGCCGCCAGGGCCGCGCCCCGGTCCCGCAGGGCGGCGGGGAGGAGCAGGACGGGGTTGACCGCGCTCATCTCCGCATAGACCGGGATCGGCTCCGGCCGGCCGGCCGCCACCCGCATCAGCGCCAGCCCGCCCCCGCGGGACCCCGTGAAGCCCACGGCCTTGATCCGGGGATCCGCCACCAGGGCCGCGCCGAGGGCGTTCGACGGCCCCGGCAGGTAGGAGAACACGCCCGGGTGCAGGTCGCAGGCGGAAGCCGCGCCGCGCACGGCCCGGGCGACCAGTTCCCCGGTTCCCGGATGGGCCGGGTGGCCCTTGACCACCACCGGGCAGCCCGCCGCCAGGGCCGAGGCGGTGTCGCCGCCGGCCACCGAGAAGGCCAGCGGGAAGTTGCTCGCCCCGAACACCGCCACCGGACCCAGGGCGACGTGGCGGCGGCGCAGGTCCGGCCGGGGCAGCGGCTGGCGCTTGTGCTGCGCCGGATCGATCGTGGCCTGGACCCAGCTGCCCGACCGGACCAGCGCGGCGAACAGCCGGAGCTGCCCGACGGTGCGGGCCCGCTCGCCCTCCAGGCGCGCGCGGGGCAGCCCGGTCTCCGCCGTCGCCCGCGCGATCAGGGTTTCGCCCAGGTCGGCGATGCGCGCGGCCACCGCCTCGAGGAAGCGGGCCCGCGTCTCGGGATCGGTCTCCGAGAAACTCGGGAACGCCGCCTCCGCCAGGGCGCAGGCCGCCGCGACCTCTTCGGCGCCCGCCGACGCGAAGGCCGGTTCCAGGGCCGCGCCGGTCGCGGGATCGGAGGCCCGGAACGTCTCGGCCGTCGTCACGTCCGCGGCGCCGACCAGGACGCTGCCCCGGATCGCCGCGTCGCCTGCAGGTTCTTTACTCATACAAATAGGCTAGATCAGATCCCTGCGGGCCGCAAGGGTTCCGGTCCCTTTGCTTGTAGGTGTCGACGCTTGCGCTCGTACAACTTCCAGATACGATCCCGGCGTTCCTGGCCCGTCCCGGTGGCTCGGACCGGAGGCCGTGGGTGAGACAGGATCGCGGATACGAGGATGTCAGGCTCCCGCTCGCGTCGGATTCGCGGCGCATCCACGGCTCGGTGGCGCGCGACCTCGGTGCGGCGATCCTGGCGGGGCGCTACGCGCCGGGCGACGTCCTGCCCGGGGAGATCGAGTTCTCGGAGCAGCTCAAGGTTTCGCGCACCGCCTATCGCGAGGCGATCCGGATCCTGAGCGCCAAGGGGCTGGTGGAGAGCCGCCCGCGCACCGGGACGCGGGTGAGCCAGCGCAGCCGCTGGAACCTGCTCGATCCGGACATCCTGGCCTGGGCCTTCGAGTCGGAGCCGAGCGAGGCGTTCATCCGCGACCTGTTCGAGCTGCGGATGATCGTCGAGCCGGCCGCGGCGGCGCTCGCCGCGGCCCGGCGTTCGGGCCTCGACATCGCCCGGATGGGCCACGCCCTCGAGGAGATGGGCCGCCACGGCCTCACGACGGAGGCCGGCCGGGCCGCCGACCAGGCCTTCCACAACGCGATCCTGGAGGCCGCCCGCAACGGGCCGCTGATGGCCCTGTCGAGTTCCGTCGCCGCGGCGGTCACCTGGACGACGATCTTCAAGCATCGCCGCAAGGGCTTGCCCCGGGACCCGATGCCCGACCACCGGGTCCTCTACGAGGCGATCGTGGCGGGCGACCCGGAGGCCGCCCGCCGGATGATGACCGAGCTGGTCCGCCTCGCCCTGGCCGACACCGAGATGGCGCTGCGGCCCTGAGACTCCGGGTTTCCAGAGGGCAGGCCCTTTGGCGGGGCATCGGGGCAAAGCCCCGATGCCGGGCTTCGCCCGAGCCCAGCAGGGTTCCGCCCTGCCCCCGCGACAGGGCCCGGACCTTTCGAAACCGGGACCTCGGACCGTTCAGTGGTTGTCGCGCGGCAGGCCGCTGGTCTGCGCGATCCGCTGGAAGCGCTCGGCGCCCTCCAGGATGGCGCCCGTATGCATCTGCCCCACCGCGGCGCGCTGCATCGCCTGCCAGGGGGTCTGCGAGGCCGGGTAGGCGTAGCCGCCGGCCTCCTCCAGGGCCCGGCGGCGGCGGGCGAGTTCGTCCGCGTCGACCAGCATGTCGGCGGTGCCGCGGCGCAGGTCGACCCGCACCCGGTCGCCGGTCCGCAGCAGGGCGAGGCCGCCGCCGGCCGCCGCCTCCGGCGAGGCGTTGAGGATCGAGGGCGAGGCCGAGGTGCCGGACTGGCG
>CAXTCV010000083.1:0-14522 GCA_964242725.1 uncultured Methylobacterium sp. | reverse complement strand
TCCGGCCAGACCTGCATCTGCACCAACCGCTTCCTGGTGCAGGACGGGATCTACGACGCCTTCGCGGAGAAGATGGCGGAAGCCGCCAACCGCCTGAAGGTCGGCAACGGCGTCGAGGAGGGCGTCGCCCAGGGCCCTCTGATCGATAGGGCCGCCGTGGAGAAGACCGAGGCGCATATCCGCGACGCCGTCGCGAAGGGCGGTCGCGTGGTGGCGGGCGGGCACCGGCACGCGCTGGGCGGCCAGTTCTTCGAGCCGACGGTGATCACCGGCGCGACCCCCGACATGGCGGTGGCCCGGGAGGAGACCTTCGGGCCGCTGGCGCCCCTGTTCCGCTTCCGCGACGAGGCCGAGGCGATCCGCATGGCCAACGACACCGAGTTCGGGCTCGCCTGCTACTTCTACACCCGCGACCTCGGCCGGACCTTCCGGGTCGCGGAGGCGCTGGAATACGGCATGGTCGGGATCAACGAGGGGATTATCACCACCGAGGTGGCGCCCTTCGGCGGCGTGAAGGAATCCGGCCTCGGCCGCGAGGGTTCCTACCAGGGGATCGAGGACTACCTGAACACGAAGTACCTCTGCGTCGGCGGGCTCGGTGGCTGACGCCGCGCGGGAAGCGGGCGTCGGCGGCCCGCGCCCCGCCGGCTGATCCGGGGACTGTCAGGCCGGATGGGCGTTGTGGATCTGGTCGAAGTCGAGGGCGGCGGTGTCGATCACGATCTGCGTCCGGCTGATCACTTCGAGCTTGCGCAGGATCTCCGAGACATGCGCCTTCACGGTCGAGTCGCCGACCTGAAGCTCGTGGGCGATCTGCTTGTTGAGCTTGCCCTGCCGGATCATCACCAGCACCCGCACTTGCTGCGGGGTGAGGCGGGCGAGGCGCTCAGGCAGCGGCGCCTTCTTGGACCGGGATACGGATGCTCCCGCCTCGGTGAGGCCCGGCGGCAGGAACAGCGCCCCGCTCAGCACCGCGTCGATCGCCCGGGTGAGCGTCGCCTTGTCCATGGCCTTCGGGACGAAGCCGGCCGCGCCGTGCTGCAGGGCCTCGCGCATGATCCGCGGATCCTCGTGACCGGAGACGATCAGGATCGGGACGCGCGGGAAACGCGCCCGGATCGAGATCAGCCCGTCGAAGCCGGAGGTTCCGCGCAGCGACAGGTCGAGGAGCAACAGGTCGATGCCCCGGTTGGCAGCCAGCACCGCGCAGGCCGCCTCGATCCCGTCCGCCTCGTCCAGCACCGCGTCCGGATGCGCGAGACGGATCGTCGCCGCCAGGGCGTCCCGGAACAGCGGGTGGTCGTCGACGATCAGCAGATGCACGGACAACGTGGTCCTTCTCTCGAAGACCTCACGGGAGCGGTCGAGAACCGGGCCGGGAGGTGCGAGGATTGATCGAAGCGGCCCCGGGGCGCAAGCGGGTGGTGCGGGCACCGCCGCCGACCCGGGGCCCGGCGCTTCAAACGCGGGCCCGGCTGGCCTCGGCCCGGGCCGGCGCATCGGCCGCGTCCATCTGCGCTACCGGCGCGCCGAGCGCCGCCATGAGAATGCGCAGACCGTCGATCCACTCCTCGACCTCGGCGAGCGACGCGAAGCCGTCGCGCCGGATCACGGTCTCGGGTTCGATCGTCACGACGGCGTCGAAGCTGCCGTCCGGTCCGTCGCTGATCCAGTAATAGACGCGCCGTGCCATGGTTCGAAAATAGGCCAAAACCGACGACGTGATAAGATTGTTCGCGATTTTTTCACGGTAAAACAGGGACACGTCGCGGCTATCGCTCCTCCGGCGCAGCCGGCCCCCGCGCGGGCCGTGCCATCGGCATGTGCGCCGAACGGGCCGGTTGCCACTCCGGCGGCGGGCGCTCTAGGCTCGCCGCATGATCGAGACGCCCCCTGCCCGACCGCGCCCGCGCTTCCAGACCTTCGACGATCCGGGCCATCGCAAGGGGACCGAGCGGATCGAGGCGCTGCGGTCGGCCCTGCGCGAGGCCGGACTCGACGGTTTCGTGGTGCCGCGTGCCGACGAGCATCAGTCGGAATACGTGCCCGCCGATGCCGAGCGGCTGGCCTGGCTCACCGGCTTCACCGGCTCCGCCGGGACCGCGGTGATCCTGACGGATGCCGCGGCCCTGGTGGTGGATGGCCGCTACACCCTGCAGGCTCCCGAGCAGGTCGATACCGCCATTCTCACGGTCGTGCCCCTGGCCGAGTCGACGCCGGAGGCGTGGATCGGCGCCCATCTCAAGCGCGACCACGTGCTCGGCTACGATCCGTGGCTGCACACGCCGGACGGGCTCGCGCGCCTGGACCGGGCCGCCACCAGGGCGGGGAGCGTGACGCGGGCCGTGCCGAACCTCGTGGACGCGGTCTGGGCCGGCCGGCCGAAGCCGCCTGCCGGGCCGGTCGTCCGCCATCCGGATGCCTTGGCGGGCGAGACGGTCGAGGAGAAGCTCGTCCGGGTGCGCGCGACCCTGGCCGAGGCTGGCTGCGACGCGCTGGTGATCTCGGACCCCCACAACCTCGCCTGGGTGTTCAACCTGCGGGGTGCCGATATCGGCCATACCCCCCTGGCGCTCGGCTACGCGATCCTGCCCCGCGAGGGGCTGGCACGCCTCTTCCTGGTCTCGGCGGCGGTCGATCCAGCCCTGCGGGCAGCCCTCGCCCCTGTGGCCGAGATCCTGCCCCGGGCGGCGCTGGAGGACGGGCTGGGATCGCTGAGCGGGGTACGGGTCCGGCTCGATGCGGCGACGGGCGCCGTCGCCCTGAAGGAGAAGATCGAGGCGGCCGGCGGCACCGTCGATGTCGGCAAGGATCCGATCACCGGGATGAAGGCGGTCAAGAACGCCGCCGAGATCGCCGGCGCGCGGGATGCCCATGGCCGCGACGGGGCGAGTGTCGTGCGCTTCCTCGCCTGGCTCGACGCTGCGGCCGAGGCGGGCGGCCTGACCGAAATCGCCGTGGTCGAGGCGCTGGAGGATTTCCGCGCCGCCGGCGGCGACCTGCGCGACGTGTCGTTTCCGACGATCTCGGGATCCGGCGCGAACGGGGCGATCGTCCATTACCGGGTCACCCGTGCCAGCGACCGGGCGGTCCGGCCCGGCGAGCTGTTCCTGATCGATTCCGGCGCGCAATACCCGGATGGCACCACCGACATCACCCGCACGGTGGCGGTGGGTGAGCCGAGCGCCGCGATGCGCGATCGCTTCACCCGGGTGCTCAAGGGCCACGTCGCCATCGCCCGGGCGGTCTTCCCGAGGGGCACGACCGGCGCCCAGATCGACGCCTTCGCCCGGGCGCCCCTCTGGCAGGCGGGGCTCGATTTCGACCACGGCACCGGCCACGGGGTCGGGGCGTTCCTCTCGGTCCACGAGGGGCCGCAGCGCATCGCCAAGACCGGCACGGTGGCGCTGGAGCCCGGGATGATCCTGTCGAACGAGCCCGGCTACTACGCCCCCGGCGCCTACGGCATCCGGATCGAGAACCTCGTCCTGGTCGAGCCGCGCGCGGTTCCGGGCGGCGAGCGCCCGATGCTCGGCTTCGAGACGCTGACGCTCGCGCCCTACGACCGGCGGTTGATCGATCCGGACCAGCTCGACCCGGGCGAGCGGATCTGGATCGACGCCTATCACGCGCGGGTTCGCGAGGCCCTGGCGCCGGGCCTCGACGCCGGAGTACGCGCCTGGCTGGAGCGGGCCACGGCGCCGCTGCCGGGCTGACGCCGTTCGGCCGGGAATCGCCAGATGGCCGCTCGCGTGCTGCCGCGCGCGGCACAACGGATCGACAGCCGTCTCGAAGCCGGTGCGCGCGCCGGCCGCGGTCCCGGAGCGTATCGGCCCATGCCTCAACGTGCCCCGGATCGCGCCCAGCCGGCCGGAGGATTTGGGCGCCCGTCCGTTCGATCGCCCGTGCGGTCGTGGAATTGCAGGATCGGCGGCAGGCCGCCGATGACGATCCCGCACAGTCGCTCGTTCCGACAGATGCGCGCGCTGCCCTCGGATTCCGCTCGCTCGGCCGTCGACCGCTTGTGCCGGTTGCGGGCCGATCAGCGGACGGCGTTCCTCGACCTGGTGCTCTTCGCGCCCCGCGGTTGAAGGCCGTCGTTGTCGCGGCCCATGGGTCGATCATCCGGGCGCGGGACACGCATCGAATCGGCGCGCTATAAGGCGTCCGTCACGGAAAAGTCCGCCCCAGGCCCGAAGAGACTGCGGGTGAAACCGCGTCCGCCCGGTGCGCGAAGGGACAGCATGATCCGCCGCCTCGCCTTCCAGATCCTGTTGCTGGCCGCCTGCTGCTCGCCCGCCTTCGCCCAGGGCCTCCGCACGCCGCCGGACCTCGTGCGGTCGAGCCTCGTGGCCGAGCCCGCCGCGGTGGCGGGGGCGCAGCCCTTCACCCTGGCCGTGCGCATGCAGGTGAAGCCCGGCTGGCACGTCTACTGGCGCAATCCGGGGGATTCGGGCCTGCCGCCCGAGGTCACCTGGACCCTTCCGGCCGGCTTCAACGCCGGGGCGATCCGGTGGCCGGCGCCGGAGCGCATCCCGATCGCGACGCTGATGAATTACGGCTACGAGGGCGAGGTCACGCTCCTCGTCCCCGTGACGCCGCCGCCGAGCCTCGATCCCGCGACCCCGGTGGAGATCCGGGCCAAGCTCACCTACCTCGTCTGCGAGACCGAGTGCGTGCCGGGTTCGGCCGACCTCGCCCTGACCCTGCCGGTGGGGGCACCGCGGCCCGATCCCGACATCGCGGCGCTGTTCGCCCGCGCCCGGGCCGCCCTCCCCGCACCGGCGCTCTGGCCGCTGCGCCTGTCGAGCCAGGGCGCCACTCTGCAGCTGGACTTCGCGGCGGCCGGCCTCCGGCCCGACGCGGTCCGGAACGCCGCCTATTTTCCCTATGCCGAAACCGCGATCGACAATGCCGCCGCGCAGGTGATGTCGGTCGACGGGACCGGCCTGCACCTCACCCTCGCCCGGAGCAGCCCGAGCGATCCGGCGCCCGAGGCCCTGCCCGGCGTGCTGACCCTGGACGAAGTGACTGAGGGCGGCAGCCGCCGCCTCGCCTTCGCGTATGGCGACGAGCCCATGCTCCCGGCCGTGGGGCCGCCGGTCGACGCGGCGACCCCGCGGCCGGTGTCCGCCCTCGACGGCGATGCGTCGACGCTCGCGACCGCCGCCGCCTTCGCCTTCCTCGGCGGGCTGATCCTGAACCTGATGCCCTGCGTCTTCCCGGTGCTGTCGATCAAGGTGCTGGGTCTCATCCGGCATGCCGGCGAGAGCCCGGCCCGCCTGCGGATGCACGGTTTCGCCTACACGGCCGGCGTGCTGGGGAGCTTCCTGGGGCTCGCCGCCCTGCTGATCGCCCTGAAGGGCGGGGGGTCGGCGATCGGCTGGGGCTTCCAGCTGCAATCGCCCGCGGTGGTGGCGGGGTTGGCCTATCTGCTGTTCGCGATGGGCCTGAATCTGTCGGGGGCGGTTCAGATCGGGGGCCGGCTCGCCGGTCTCGGCGACGGGCTGGCCCGGCGCGCCGGCCTGAGCGGCTCGTTCTTCACCGGCGTGCTCGCCACGCTGGTGGCGACGCCCTGTACGGCGCCGTTCATGGGCTCGGCGGTGGGCTTCGCCCTCACCCAGAGCGCCGGTGTGGCGCTCGCCGTGTTCGCGAGCCTCGGGCTCGGCCTGGCGCTGCCGTTCCTGGCGCTGACCCTCTGGCCGCCGGCCCTGCGGGCGCTGCCGCGGCCGGGCGCCTGGATGGAGACCCTCAAGCAGGCTCTCGCCTTCCCGGTCTACGCCACCGTGGCCTGGCTGATCTGGGTGCTGGCGCAGCAGGTCGAGCCGCGGGGCCTCCTGGCGGCGCTGATCGGCCTGGTGCTGGTGGGTTTCGCCGCCTGGGCCTGGGAGCGCGGGCGCGGCGCTGCGCCCGGGGCCGCCCGGATCGCGCAGGTCGGCGCGGCCCTGGCGCTCTTCGCCGTCGCGGCCCTGGCGCTCACGCTCCCGCAGGACCGTGCGGGTCCGGGCGCGCCGGCCTTCACCGGCGGCGCCGAGCCGTTCACCCAGGCGCGCCTCGACACGCTGGTGAACGCGGGCAGACCCGTCTTCGTCAACATGACGGCGGCCTGGTGCATCACCTGCGCGGTCAACGAGACCACCTCCCTCTCCACGAAGGCGGTCCGGGCCGCGATGGCCGAGCGGGGCGTGACCTACCTCAAGGGCGACTGGACCAACCAGAACCCGGAGATCACCCGCCTCCTGGAGAAGCACGGGCGGAGCGGCGTGCCGCTGTACCTGCTCTATGCCGGCGCGGGAGAGCCGCTGGTGCTGCCCCAGATCCTCACCGAGGGGACGGTGCTGCAGGCTCTGGCCGCGGTTCCCAGCGCCGACAGGAGCGCCGCGCTGACCCGCTGAGCGGCGCGGCCGGTGTCGAAGCGGGGTTTTCAGAAGGGCTGGACCCGGACCTTTCGAGGCCGAGGGTCCGCGCCGCTCAAGCTTCGAGCGAGAAGGTCTCGTCGAAGGCGTATCCGGAGCCGCGGACGGTGCGGATCGGATCGGGCTGGCGCGGACCGTTCAGCGCCTTGCGCAGGCGTCCGACATGCACGTCCACGGTGCGCTCGTCGATATAGACGTCGTGGCCCCAGACCCCGTCGAGGAGCTGTTCCCGGGAGAAGACCCGCCCCGGGGCGAGCATCAGGAATTCGAGAAGCCGGAACTCGGTGGGGCCGAGATGCAGCTCCTCGCCGGCACGGCGCACCCGGTGTCCGGTGCGGTCCAGTTCGAGATCGCCGGCGGCCAGCCGGTCCGAGACATGGGCGGGCTTGGCCCGGCGCAGGAGCGCGCGGATCCGGGCGAGCAGCTCCGGGACCGAGAACGGCTTGACGATATAGTCGTCGGCACCGGTACCGAGGCCACGAACCCGGTCCCCCTCCTCGCCTCGGGCGGTGAGCATGATCACCGGCAGCCGTTCGGTCTCGCGCCGGGCGCGGATGCGCCGGCAGAGCTCGATTCCGGAGAGGCCCGGCAGCATCCAGTCGAGCAGGACCAGATCGGGCATGCGCTCGGCCAGGAGCAGTTCCGCATCGTCACCGCGGGCCGCCGTATCCACCAGAAAGCCCTCGGCCTCCAGATTGTAGCGCAGCAGCGTGGTCAGTGCCTCCTCGTCCTCGACGATCAGGACTTGCATGCTCACGTTCGATGACCTGTTCTAAGGGCGAACCCGCCGCTCGTTACGGAGGCCCAGCCCGTGTCAACTGGTACCAGCGGTTGCCGCGGCAACTGGCCCCAGGATGGTGGCGCGCCGCGGAGCCCCGCCGGGAACTATTCGTGCTCCACCGTCGCGTAGTTTGACGCATCGTTCTTGGGCCGGTCGCCCGCGAGGGTCTCGCCGGTGGCGAGATAGTGGATGGTCTCGGCGATATTGGTGGTGTGGTCACCGATGCGCTCGACGTTCTTGGCGCAGAACAGCAGGTGGGTGCAGAACGAGATGTTGCGCGGATCCTCCATCATGTAGGTCAGGAGCTCGCGGAACAGAGAATTGTACAGCGCGTCGATCTCGCCGTCGCGCTCCCAGACGTCGTGCGCGGCCTCGATGTCGCGACTCGCATAGGCGTCCAGCACGTCCTTGAGCTGGCCCTCCGCGAGGTCGCTCATGTGGCGGACGCCCAACACGATCTTCTGAGCGGGGGCCTGATCGGAGATCGCAACCACGCGCTTCGCCACGTTCTTGGCGAGGTCACCGATCCGCTCGAGATCGCCCGAGACGCGGATCGCCGAGATGGTCTCGCGCAGGTCGATCGCGAGGGGCTGCCGGCGGGCGATCAGCAGGACGGACCGCTCCTCGATATCCCGCTGGAGGGCGTCGAGGCGCTTGTCGGCGAGGATCACCGTCTGGGCAAGTCCGTCGTCCCGCCGGACGAGGGCGTCGGTCGCCTCGGCGGTCATCTTCTCGGCTACGCCGCCCATCTCCGAGATCGAGCGGCGCAGGTTCTCCAGGTCGGTATCGTAGGACGTGACGATATGGCCGGGCATGGGGGAGATCCTTCGATGGGGTCCGCGACGTGCGTTGCCTCAGGGACGTGCGATGCCTCGGGTCTGCCGCAGATCGTACCCGGCCGCGGCGCCTGGGCTCGCGCGCGGCGCCGCGGGGGTTCGGTTTCCGAGGCGGATCAGCCGAAGCGGCCGGTGATGTAATCCTGCGTCCGCCGCTCGGTGGGGTTCATGAACAGCCGGTCGGTCGGCCCGACCTCAACCAGCTCGCCGAGATACATGAACGCGGTGAACTGCGAGATGCGCGCCGCCTGCTGCATGTTGTGGGTGACGATCGCGATGGTGAACTCGTCGCGCAGCTGCTCGATCAGCTCCTCGATGCGCCCCGTCGAGATCGGGTCCAGCGCCGAGGTCGGCTCGTCGAACAGGATGACGTCCGGGCGCTGGGCCACGGTGCGGGCGATACACAGGCGCTGCTGCTGGCCGCCCGACAGGCCCATCCCGGACTGCTTGAGCTTGTCCTTGACCTCGTCCCAGAGCGCCGCCTTGCGCAGCGAGGTCTCGACCCGGTCGTCGAGATCCGATTTCCCCAGCTTCTCATAGAGGCGGATGCCGAAGGCGACGTTGTCGTAGATCGACATCGGGAACGGCGTCGGCTTCTGGAAGACCATGCCGACGCGGGCGCGCAGGTCGTTGAGATCGATCTTGGGATCCAGGATGTTCATGCCGTCGAGAAGGATCTGTCCCTCGGCACGCTGTTCCGGATAGAGGCTGTAGATGCGGTTGAAGGTGCGCAGCAGCGTCGACTTCCCGCAGCCCGAGGGGCCGATCAGGGCCGTCACCTGCCGGTCGTGGAAGTTCAGATCGATGTTCTTCAGGCCGTGGAAATGGCCGTAGTAGAAATTCAGCCCCTTCACGGCAATCCGCACGGGCGCGTCGGTGTCTGCGCCGGTCTTCGCGGATGCCTGGAACTGGCGGTTCGTGGCGACGGACGCTGCAGCATTGCTCATCGGGTTGATCCTTCGGGCTTGCGCTTCAGCGGGCACGCTGCGGCTTGATCACCACGCGGGCGATCACCGAGAGGGCGAGAATGGTCATGGTGATCAGGAGCGCCCCGGCCCAGGCGAGCTGCTGCCAATTGGAATACGGCGAGAGCGCGAACTGGTAGATCATCACGGGCAGGTTCGGGATGCCGCCCATCAGGTCGGCGTTGAACCAGCTGTTGTTGTTGAGGGCCGTGAACAGGAGCGGGGCGGTCTCGCCCGCGATGCGGGCCAGGGCCAGGATGATGCCGGTGACGATGCCGGCCGAGGCTGCCCGCCAGGTCACCTTCATGATCACCGTCGAGGGCGGCGCCCCGAGGGCCACGCCCGCCTCCCGCAGGGTGCCCGGCACCAGGCTCAGCATGTCCTCGGTGGTGCGCACGATCACCGGCGTGGCGATGATGGCGAGGGCGACGCCCCCGGCCCAACCCGAGTAGCTGCCCATCGGCCGCACCATCAGCGTGTAGATGAACAGGCCGATCAAAATCGACGGTGCCGAGAGCAGGATGTCGTTGAGGAAGCGGATCACGAAGGACAATTTCGAGGTCCGTCCGTATTCCGCCAGGAAGGTTCCGGCCATCACGCCGACCGGGGTCGCGATGACGATGCCGATGGTGGTGAGCACGAGGCTGCCGAGGACCGCGTTGGCGATGCCGCCGCCCTCGCTACCGGGACCCGGCGTCGGCTGGGTCAGCAGGGTCGGGGTGAACCCGCGCACGCCCTGAACGATCAGCATCAGCAGGATCGAGCCCAGCACGATGACGCCGAGGAGCGTGGCGAGCGCGCAGAAGCCGCGGAGCACCGCGTCGGCCCGGCGCCGGCCGGGACGGACGCGGCTCTGCGCGAGCGGAGGCGCCGAAAGCGTGTTGGTCGCGTCCATGGGGCTCCTCAACCGACCCGCACGCGCCGCGTGAGGATTCGCGCGGCGACCAGAACGATGAAGGTGATGACGAAGAGGATGCAGCCGAGTGCCATCAGGGCGTTGAGCTGCATGCCGTCCGCCTCGTTGAACTCGTTGGCGATCCGGGACGCGATGGTCGACCCGGGGTCGAAGATCGAGGCCGAGAGACGGTTGGCGTTGCCGACCACGAAGGTGACCGCCATCGTCTCGCCGAGGGCACGGCCGAGGCCGAGCATGATCGCGCCGATGATCGACACCGAGGCGTGCCGGATCAGCACGAAACGCACCACCTCCCAGGTGGTGCAGCCGACCCCGTAGGCGCTCTCCCGCATGATCGTGGGGATCTGGTCGATCATGTCGCGGGCGATGGAGGCCACGAACGGCACGATCATGATCGCCAGGATGATGCCCGCCGTGAGCACGCCGACGCCTGACGGGATCCGGGCATAGAGCACGGTCCCGATGATCGGCAGGCCCTCGACGATGTTGGAGACCGGGATCTCGATGAACCGGGCGAAGAGCGGTGCGAAGATGAACAGGCCCCACATGCCGTAGATGATGCTCGGCACCGCGGCGAGGAGCTCGATCGTCATGGCGACGGGCTTGCGGGCCCAGTTCGGGCAGAGCTGCGTCAGGTAGATGGCGATGCCGAGGGAGATCGGGACGCCGATGGCGAGGGCCAGGAACGCCGAGATCAGCGTACCGGTGACGGCCACCAGCGCGCCGTACTGTTCGGTGCCGACGTTCCAAGCGCTCGACGTCAGGAAACCGAGGCCGAACTGGCGGAAAGCAGGCAGGCCGCCGTAGATGATGGCGCTGAGGATGCCGGCCAGGACGATCAGCACCAGAAGTGCCGCCCCGTAGGCGCAGACGCGGAACAGGGTGTCGAGATTCTTGCTCGGCCCCTTCCGCGCGGCGGTCGCTCGAGTGCGGGCGAGGACAATCGTTTCAGTCAAAGCGGGCATCCGCGATTCTCTGCGAAGGGTGGCGTGGTAACGCGGCGCGATCCCAGAAGCGAGGGAGGGGGCCGAAACCTCCTCCCCGCCACGCTCACATGTTGAAGACGGGCTTTCCGTCCTTGTCCTTCACGTTATTCCACTCGTCATGGATCAGTGCGACGACGTTGTCGGGCAGCGGAACATAGTCGAGATCGGCGGCGAGCTTGTCGCCGTTCTTGTAGGCCCAGTCGAAGAACTTGAGCACGGCGGCGGCCTTGGCCGGATCAGCCGGGTCCTTGTGGATCAGGATGAAGGTCGCAGCGGTGATCGGCCACGCATCGTCGCCGCTTTGGTTGGTGAGCGAGATGCCGAAGCCCGGGGCCGACTTCCAGTCAGCGCTGGCGGCGGCGGCCTGGAACGCCTTGTCGTCCGGCTGCGGGAACTTGCCGGACTTGTTCTCCAGCAGGGCGTAGGCGAGCTTGTTCTGCTTGGCGTAGGCGGATTCGACGTAGCCGATCGAATTCGGCACCTGCTTCACGGTGGCGGTCACGCCCTCGTTGCCCTTGCCGCCCTGACCCACCGGCCAGGAGATCGTCGTGGCCGCGCCGTAATCCTTCTTCCAGGATTCCGAGGCCTGGGCCAGGTAGGTGGTGAAGATGTTGGTCGTGCCCGAGGCGTCGGAGCGGTAGACCGGGGTGATGTTGGTCTCGGGCAGCTTCAGCCCGTCATTGAGCTTGGCGATCCGCGCATCGGTCCACTTGGAGATCTTGCCGGCATAGATGTCGGCCAGGATCTCGCCGGTGAGCTTGAGCTTGCCGGGCTCGACGCCCGCGATGTTCACGACCGGAACGACGCCGCCCATCACCGTCGGGAATTGGACGAGACCGTCCTTTGCGAGCTGCTCGCCCTTCAAGGGCGCGTCCGTCGCGCCGAAATCGACCGTCTTGGCCTGGATCTGCTTGATGCCGCCGCCGGACCCGATCGACTGGTAGTTCAGGCCCGATCCGGAATCCTTGCGGTAGGCCTCGGCCCACTTCGAATAGACCGGGAATGGAAACGTGGCGCCGGCACCGGTGATGTCGGCGGCGAGCGCAGCGGACGCCAGCTGAACCGTCGCGAGGCCGACGGCGAGCGCGTAAGCGAAGGGTCTCAATGGAATCTCCGTTGCCGTCGGGCAAGTGCCTGCGCTGCCCCGCCGGCATGCTCATGCCCGCGGCAGAGCCTTGCGGCCGTCCACGATGAGATCCAGCGCCGGCCGCCCGATGGGGCGCAGTTACGACAGGGAGATGACACCGGCATGACACCGCGCCGCAGTTCCGGCGGCACGGTTCATGGGTCTCGCGCGTTCCTCATTGGGAATGGCATCGGAAGGACGTTGCATCCGTGGCGGGCGAACGGGCCGATTCAGCGAGCGAGGCCGATCCGGGCTGGCTTGCCCTGCATGCCGAGCGCGAAGCCGTGGAGCGCGCCCTCACCCTCGCCCAGGCGCGCCAGAAGTTCAGCACCGATCCGGAGGCGGCGGCCGCGGCGCGGCGCGACGAAACGGACCTGCTGGTCGATCTCGATCGCGTGCTGACCTTGATCCGGGCCGCCGAGTATCGCCGGACGCCCGGCGCGCGCCGCTGGTAGCGTCCGGGCGGCGTTCAGGCTCAGCTCGCCCGGCGCAGTTCCCGCTCCTTCTGGCGCAGGCGCAGAAGCAGTTCGACATGGGTGTCGGTGATCGGCTGCGTATCGACGCTGCCCTCGTAGACCGTGCGCAGGGACAGGCCGAGCTGGCGGGTATCGATCGCCTGTTTCAGCGGCTGTCCCGGGCGCGGGAGCGCATCGGGCTCGACGATTGACAGCTTCATGGTTTCCTCCCGCCCATCGACCGCCCAAACCCGCTGCGGCGCCGGGATTTGATAAGTGTCAGCGGGAATGGTTAACGGACCGTTACCTGCAACCAATGGTTAAGCTTACCTGTCACGGCAGGCGTCGGCTCGGGCTTGCAGCCCCATGCCGGTGTCGAACCGCCGCCGCGCGCTTCGAAGGCCACCGCGCGGGACGAAGCCTCAACCGTCGGCGCCCTGGAGCAACCGCGCCGCGGCCGCGCGGGCCTCATCGGTCACCGTGGCGCCGGCCAGCATCCGGGCGATCTCCTCCCGGCGCTCGGCCACGGGCAGGCTCGCCACGCGGGTGGCGACGCGGCCGGCGCCCTTCACCGGCGCCTTCGCGATCAGGAAATGCGTTTCGGCGCGCGCGGCCACCTGGGGAGCGTGGGTGACGGCCACGACCTGCACGGTGGCGGCCAGCCGGGCGAGGCGCAGGCCGATGGCGTCGGCCACGGCCCCGCCGACGCCGGTATCGATCTCGTCGAAGATCAGTGTCGGGGCCGAGCCCTTGTCGGCCAGCACCACCTTGAGCGCCAGCATGAACCGCGACAATTCGCCCCCCGAGGCGACCTTCATCATCGGGCCCGGCTTGGTCCCGGGATTGGTCTGCGCCCAGAATTCGACGCGGTCTGTGCCAGCCGGATCGCGCGACTCCGGGTCGGTGGCGATCTCGGTGATGAAGCGGGCGCGCTCCAGCTTCAGGGGCGGCAGCTCGGCCTTGACGGCGGCGTCGAGCTGCTTGGCCGCGCGACGGCGGCCGGCGCTGAGCTTCTCCGCCGCCTCGGTGTAGCCGGTCTCCGCCTCGGCGAGCGCCTGTTCCAGGCCCGCAAGTGCCGCCTCCCCGGCATCGATCGCCGCCACGTCGGCGGCGTAACGCTCGGCCAGGGCGGCGAGACCGTCGGCCGGGACGTCGTATTTGCGGGCGGCGGCCCGAAGGGCGAACAGCCGTTCCTCCACCCGTTCCAGGTCGCGGGGGTCGAACTCGGTCTCCGCCACCGCCGCGTCGAGCACGGCGCGGGCCTCGTCGAGGGCGACCAGCGCGGCGTCCAGGGTATTGACGCAGGGGTCGACGAGGGCGGGGAGCTGCGCGGCGCGGCGTTCGAGCTTGCGCAGGGCGGCCGAGATGTGGGGCGCGCCCGAATGGGGGCCGCCCACGGCCTCCAGCGCCTCGTTCAGCTCGCGCGCCACCTTCTCCGATTGCTGCATGATGCTGCGGCGCTCCGCGAGCTGGGCCTCCTCCCCCGGAAGCGGCGCCAGCGTGGCCAGTTCGTCCACGGCGTGGCGCAGAAACTCGGCCTCCTTGCGGGCCGCCTCCACGCGCGCGCGGTGCTCGGCGAGCGCGGCGCGTGCGGAACGGACGGTCCGGGCGGTCGCCGCCACCCGGGCCAGCGGCGTCTGAAGGCCCCCGAAGGCGTCGAGGATCGCCCGGTGCGTGGCTGGATCGGCGAGCGCCCGGTCGTCGTGCTGCCCATGGATCTCCACGAGGGCCGCGCCGATCGCCCGCAGGACCTGGACGCCCACCGCCTGATCGTTGACGAAGGCGCGGGTGCGGCCGTCCGCCATCTGGGTCCGCCGCAGGATCAGGTCGCCCTCGGTGTCGATCTCGGCCTCGGTGGCGATCCGGCGCGCCGGATGGTCGAGGGGCAGGTCGAAGACCGCCGTGACCACGCCCTGCGATTCCCCGTGCCGGACGAGGCGGCCATCGCCGCGGCCGCCGAGCGCCAGGGCGAAGGCATCGAGCAGGATCGATTTGCCCGCGCCCGTCTCCCCGGTCAGGACGCTGAGGCCCGAGCGGAAAT
>CAXTCV010000082.1:0-14529 GCA_964242725.1 uncultured Methylobacterium sp. | reverse complement strand
GTCGCCGCCAGACCCGCCCATCGCACGCCAACACCCTTCCCTCCTCACGCATCGAACGCCGCGAACAGGCCGCTCCCTCCGGGGAGCGGCCTGTTCGCGTTGTGCCCTCGCTCGGCTCGGTGCCTTACCGCGACGTCATCTTGCCGCGAGCGTCCCGTAATCGACGTCCTGTCATGATCCGCCCTCGCAGGAGACGGTGGTCGGTCGGGGCATGCCCGCGGGTCCTTCGTCGCGAGGGGAGGGCGTGACCATGCTGACCGAGACACGTTCCCCCGATCCGCGCGTCGCGCTATGGACCGGATCCATGCGACTGCTCATCATCGAGGACGACCGGGAAGCGGCGGCCTATCTGGTCAAGGCGTTCCGCGAGACCGGGCACGTCGCCGATTGCGCGCATGACGGCCTTGATGGCTACGCCCTGGCGCGCGAGGGCAGCTACGATGTGCTGATCGTCGACCGGATGTTGCCGAAGCTCGACGGCCTGTCGTTGATCCGGTCCCTGCGCGAGCAGACGGTGCCGACGCCGATCCTGATCCTGTCGGCGCTGGGCCAGGTCGACGACCGGGTGAAGGGATTGCGCGCCGGCGGCGACGATTACCTGCCGAAGCCCTACGCGTTTTCCGAATTGCTCGCCCGCACAGAGGCCCTGGCCCGACGGCAGATCGGCTCCGGCGCCGCGGAGGAGACCCGCTACCGGGTCGGCGACCTCGAGCTCGACCGTCTCTCGCACCGCGTCACCCGAGCCGGCCGCGAGATCCCGCTGCAGCCGCGCGAATTCCGGCTGCTCGAATACCTCATGCGCCATGCCGGCCAGGTGGTGACCCGGACCATGCTGCTCGAGCACGTCTGGGACTATCATTTCGACCCGCAGACGAACGTCATCGACGTCCATGTCTCGCGCCTGCGCGGCAAGCTCGACAAGGGTTTCCCGTCGCCGGTCATCCACACGGTCCGGGGCGCCGGCTACGTGCTGCGCGTCGAGGAGGGCGCCGCGGGGTGAGTGGCTTTTCGGACGATGCGTCGCTGCCCGGCGAGACCGGTGCGGCGCGGTTCCAGAAGCTCTTCCGCACGACCGCGTTCAAGCTGTCCCTCGCCTATCTGGCGATCTTCGCAGTCTGCGCTTTTCTGGCGCTGGGCTACGTAGCCTGGAACGCCCGCTCGGTGCTGGACGACCAGATCGTCTCCACGATCGATGCCGAGATCAACGGCCTGTCCGAGCAGTACAACACCGGAGGGTTGCGGCGGCTGATCAGCGTGGTCGAGCGGCGCTCCCGCGAGCCCGGGGCCTCCCTCTACCTCGTCACCACCGCAGGCGGCGACCACGTCGTGGGGAATGTCGGCTACGTCCCGGCCGCGATCCTGGCGACCCCCGGACAGAGCGAGACGCGCTACGGCCGCAATGATTCGGATGCCGAGGCCCATCGGGCGATCGTGCGGGTCTTCACCCTGCCGGGCGGGTTCCGTCTGCTCGTCGGTCGCGACACAGAGGAGCGCGACCGCCTGCGCGCCGTGATCGGCCGGGCGTTCGGCACCTCGCTCGCCGCGGTGGTGCTGCTCGGCGTCATCGGCGGCTGGCTGGCGGCGAGCCGGGTCCTGCGCCGGGTCGACGCCATGACCCAGACCACCCGGGCGATCATGGCGGGCGACCTCGACGGACGCCTGCACGTCGCGGGGAACGGGGACGAGCTCGACCGCCTGGCCGCGAGCCTCAACCTGATGCTGGAACGCATCAGCGAGCTGATGCGCGGGATGCGCGAGGTCTCCGACAATATCGCCCACGACCTGAAGACGCCCCTGACGCGCCTGCGTAACCGCGCCGACGAGGCCCTGCGCCGGCCCTCGACCTCCGACGAGCTGCGGGCCGCCCTGGAGGCGGTGATCGACGAGGGCGACGGGCTGATCCGGGTGTTCAACGCCCTCCTGATGATCGCACGGCTCGAGGCCGGCAGCGCCGGCGAGATCATGGCGCCCCTCGACCTCGGCGCCGCGGCCCGGGGCGTCGTCGATCTCTACGAGGCGCTCGCGGAGGACCAGGGGTTCACCCTGGACGTGGCGGCGCAGGACGGGACCGTTGTGGAGGCCAACCGCGAGCTGATCGGGCAGGCCCTGGCGAATCTCGTGGACAACGCCCTGAAATACGGCCGGCCGTCCGGCGACGGTCCGGGACGGATCGCCGTCACCGTCTGGTGCGCGGGCGGCCGCGCCCGTCTCGCGGTCTCCGACGGCGGCCCCGGTATTCCCGAAGGGGAGCGCGAGCGCGTGCTCGCGCGGTTCGTCCGTCTTGAGCAATCCCGCTCGCGGCCGGGACTCGGTGTCGGTCTGAGCCTCGTCAATGCCGTGGTTCGGCTCCACCGGGGCAGCCTGCACCTGCATGACAACGGGCCGGGACTGCGCGTGGAGATGTCCCTCCCGCTGGCACAGGGCGATTCGGCGCGTCCGGTGGAGCTCGTCCAGCAGGGGGCCCGATAGGGGGCGGTGCGCCCGTCGCGATCACCATCCGCCGGGATGCGGGGAGCCGGCCTCTGCCACGGCAGCGGCGCGGGCCCAGGCGTGGGGTGTCCGGGACAGAGTGTCACATTCCTACGATCTCGGGCTGGCAAAGGGGCGGCCAACGCAACGCTTGGCAGGCCGATGATCGCACCCGAGACCCTCTATCCCTCCGGCGAGGCGTCGGTTCTCGTCCTTCAAGGGGGCGGGGCGCTCGGGTCCTACCAGGCCGGCATCTATCAGGCGCTCGCCGAGCAGCACGTGGCGGTGGACTGGGTCGCGGGCATCTCGATCGGCGCGATCAACGCGGCGCTGATCGCGGGCAACCCGCCGGAGCTCCGCGTCGCCCGGCTGCGGGAATTCTGGGCGCGCGTCTCCTCCGATCTGACCGCGAAGCCCATGATTCCCGGCGAGCAGGCGCGCACGGCCTTCAACGAGATGGCGGCGGCCTGGATCGCCACCGTCGGCGTGCCCGGGTTCTTCACGCCGCGCATTCCGCCCGCCGCGTTCTACCCGCCCGGCGCCCCGGAGGCGCTCAGCCTCTACGATACCAGCCCCCTCAGGGGGACGCTGGAGCGGTTCGTCGATTTCGACCGGATCAATCGCGGCGATGTCCGGCTCAGCGTCGGGGCGGTGAATGTCCGCTCGGGCAACTTCGTCTATTTCGACAACCGGACCGATCGGATCGGCCCCGAGCACATCATGGCCTCGGGGGCGCTGCCCCCCGGCTTCCCGCCGGTCGTCATCGACGGCGAGGCCTATTGGGACGGCGGTCTCGTCTCGAACACGCCCCTCGACTACGTCCTCGACACCGAGCGGCGGCGCGACCTCGTCGTGTTCCAGGTCGACCTGTTCCCGGCCCAGGGGACGATGCCCCGAACGCTGGTCGAGGCAGCCGAGCGCGAGAAGGACATCCGCTACTCGAGCCGCACCCGGCTGAATACCGACAAGAACATCGAGATCCGCAAGGCCAAGCGTGCCATGCGCCGGATCATCGAGAAGTTGCCACCCGAGATGCAGGCCGACGACGACGTTGCGTTCCTGCGGCAGGTCACGCGGGAGAACTTCATCACGCTGATGCAGCTGATCTACCGCCAGAAGAGCTACGAGGGAAACTCGAAGGACTACGAGTTCTCCCGGGCCACGATGGAGGAGCACTGGCAGGCCGGTCTCGACGACGCGATCCGGTCCCTGCGTCATCGGCGGTGGCGCGAGCGGGCGCATAACGAGGATGGCATCGCCGTCTTCGATCTCACCCGGCACGCGCGCGATTGAGACGGCCCTGACGGAGGCCGGCTCGGACCGGATCGCCCCTGCGCAAACGAGTGGAGACCTGATCATGACCCGCGACGAGATCCTGACCACGACCTCGATGCCCGCCTTCAGCCCGAGCTATCCCCGCGGGCCCTACCGCTTCTGTCACCGCGAATACCTGATCATCACCTACGAGACCGACCCGGTCGCCCTGCGGCGGGCCCTGCCGGAGCCGCTGGAGCCGCACCCGGACAATCTCGTCTTCTACGAGTGGATGAAGATGCCCGATTCGTCCGGCTTCGGCGACTACGAGGAGAGCGGCAGCGGCGCGTTCGCAACCTATAACGGCGAGCCGTGCAACTTCTCGATCCAGATGTATCTCGACGACGAGCCGCCGATCACGGCCGGCCGCGAGATCTGGGGCTTTCCGAAGAAATGGGGCCAGCCGCGGCTCGAACTCAAGAAGGACACCCTCACCGGCTCGCTCTTCTACGACGAGCAGCGCGTCGCGATGGGCACCATGACCTACAAGCACGAGAGCCTTGAGCACGATCTAGGCTCGGTCCGCGAGGGCCTGCGCAAGCTCAACGTCAACCTGAAGCTGCTGCCCGACGTCGACGGGAGTCCAAAGGTCGCCCAGCTCGTGGGCTACCGGCTCGAGGACATCACCGTCCACGGCGCCTGGAACGGGGAGGGCCGCCTGCACCTGATCCCGCACGTGAATTGCCGCGTCGCCGATCTCCCGGTCCGGCGGATCGTGGGGGCGCGCCACATGGTCGTGGACTTCACCCTCCCGTTCGGCCAAGTGCTGCACGATTATCTCGCCTGACCGGACGCCCGTGCCACAGCCGGAGGTTGCCATGACCCTCAAGACCAGGACCGCCCTCGTCACCGGCTCCACGAGCGGAATCGGGCTTGCCATCGCCCGGGCGTTCGCCGCCGAGGGCGCCGACCTCGTGATCAACGGTTTCGGCAAGCCGGAGGAGATCGAGCGGGAGCGCGCCGGCATCGAGACGGAGTTCGGTGTGCGCGTCCATTATTCCGGTGCGGACATGTCGAAGCCGGCCGAGATCGACGCGATGGTGCGGGAGGCGCAGGAGCGGTTCGGCGCCGTCGACGTGCTGGTCAACAATGCCGGCATCCAGTTCGTCTCACCGATCGAGGAGTTCCCGCCGGAGAAGTGGGAGCAGATCATCGCGATCAACCTGTCCTCGGCCTTCCACGCAATGCATGCTGCGATTCCCGCCATGAAGGCACGGGGCTGGGGGCGGATCATCAACACCGCCTCGGCCCATTCGCTGGTGGCCTCGCCGTTCAAGTCCGCCTACGTGGCCGCCAAGCACGGGATCGCCGGCCTGAGCAAGGCGGCGGCGCTGGAACTCGCGCCCCACAAGGTCACCGTGAACTGCATCTCGCCGGGCTATGTCTGGACGCCCCTCGTGGAGGCGCAGATCCCCGACACCATGAGGGCCCGCGGGCTGACCAAGGAGCAGGTGATCGAGGACGTGCTGCTGAAGGCACAGCCGACCAAGGAATTCGTCACGGTCGATCAGGTCGCCGCGCTCGCGGTGTTCCTCTGCTCCGACGCCGCGAGCCAGATCACCGGCGCGAACATCGCCATGGACGGCGGCTGGACGGCTCAGTAGCGCCGGGCGCGGCCCCACCCGGGATCGGGCGGGGCCGCGTCTCCGCTCAGCGGCGGCCGTGGATCAGCAGGGCGATGCCGTAGCCCACCGCGCCCGCGATCAGGAGCGCCACCAGGGGATTCTCCTCCACCCGGGCACCGACGGCGGCGCGCCCGTCCCGCAGATAGGAGCCGCCCCGCTCGTAGGCGTCGTTCGCCAGGTCACCGGCGCGGTCATAAGCCTCGTTCGCGTAATCCCCGGCATTGTCGGCGATGTCGCGGGCCTTGTCCTTCACCTGTCCGTAGGCGTTCTGGGCCTGGCCCTGGGCGTCGCGGACACGACCCTCCACCGAGTCGCGGTTCGAGCCCACGAAATCGCCGGCCGCCCCCTGAACCTTGCCGACCGCTTCCTTGGCGCCGCCGACGATCCGATCCGTATCCACCATGGCACTCTCCTGGACGTGCGCGGCGCCGAGACGGGGGCACCACTCGATACGCCGTCGTCCACCGAACGCGCGAGATCGGGTTTGTGCCCCCCGCCGCCGCGAAATTGTGCGCGCCGTCGCGGGTCGGACGGGCCACGACCGATCCGTCTCTGAATGACAATACGATCGGGATACTGACGCCCCAACTGTGTTGAGACGCTCGCCCGCCGCGCCGTCTTTCGCGGCGGCGGAGGGCGCGTCAGAGGCCGATCAGGGCTGCGATGGACGCTGCGCCGGCGGCCGGCGAGGTTTCGCCGCGGGCCACGGCCGCCTCGGCCTCGGCCGTGCGGTGCCGGACCTCGGGCGAGCCGACGAGACGCTGGTGCAGGCGCTCGTCCACCAGGGCCCACATCCACTTCACGTCCTGGGCCCGCCGCCTGGCCTGGATCTCGCCGGTGGCGGTGAGCTTGCCCCGGTGATCGACGATCTTCGCCCACAGGGCGTCCAGCCGCAGGTTGTGGAAGCCTGAAATCGTCACCACCGGCGGCGTCCAGGTCGCGGAGGCCGGGGTGAGGATGTGCAGCGCCGCCCGGTATTCCGACGCCGCCGCGTTGGCCCGCTGCTCGGCCTCGCCGGCATCGGCCTTGTTGACCGCGATCATGTCGGCGAGTTCCAGGATGCCCTTCTTGATGCCCTGCAGTTCGTCGCCGGCCCCGGGCAGCATCAGCACGAGGAAGAAGTCGGTCAGGTCGGCCACCGCGGTCTCGGACTGGCCGACGCCCACGGTCTCCACCAGGATCACGTCGAAGCCCGCCGCCTCGCAGAGCAGCATGGTCTCGCGGGTCTTGGCCGCGACGCCGCCGAGGGTGCCCGAGGATGGGGAGGGCCGGATGAAGGCGTTCGGGTCGTGGGCGAGCCGGGCCATCCGGGTCTTGTCGCCGAGGATCGAGCCGCCGGTGCGCGAGGAGGACGGATCGACCGCGAGCACCGCCACCTTCTGGCCGGACGCCGTCAGGTTGGAGCCGAGGGCGTCGATGGTGGTCGATTTGCCGACGCCGGGCACGCCGGTGATCCCAACCCGGATCGCCGTGCCGGTGTGCGGCAGCACGGAATCGATCATCTGAGCCGCGAGCGCCCGGTGATCGGGCCGCTTCGACTCGGCCAGCGTGATCGCCCGGGCCAGGGCGGCGCGGTCGCCGCGCAGCAGGCGCTCGCGCAGGCTCTCGATGTCGATGAACGGCGTCATGTGTCCTTCATGGCGTCGGCGGGGGCCGCCGTCGAGGGGGACGAGAGCCTGTGTCCCGCACACAACAAGCCGGGCCGTGCCCGTACTTCACAGCCGCCGAGGGGTGGCGTGCCCCGCCATGGTCACGATCCTGCGCGACGGTGCGCGCCCCGCCTGAACGCACCCGGATCATGACGAGCCAGACCGTCTCACGCCGCGCACTCCTCCGGATCGGCGCCCTCGCGGGAGCGGCGGGACTCGCACCGTCGCTCGGCGCCTGCGTCACCGACGACCTCGGCTCCGGGCAGGCGCTGCCGGAGAAGCAATCTGCCCTGGACGTCATGCCGGTGCTGCTGGTCGCCACGACCCGCAAGCCCGTGGGGACACCGCCCCGCCCGCCGTATTTCAATTCCGAGCGCGGCCGCGGCCTGAGCTTCGCGGAGGTGCGCCTGTCGCCCCCCGACCGCTCGCTGCTCGGCAAGGTCTCGGCCGTCATCACGGGCGACTGGACGATCGGGGCGGTGCCGAAGACCGAGACCGGGCCGGGCGCCGCCGAGGCCTTCGCGCAGGCGGCCCTGGGGCGCGACGTGCTGATCTACGTGCACGGCTACCGCGAATCGTTCGAATCGGCCGCCGTCAGCGCCGCCCGGCTCTCGGACGGGATCCGCTTCCGCGGCGTCTCGGGCCTGTTCACCTGGCCCTCCGCAGCGGCGACCTTCGACTACAATTACGACCGCGAGAGCGCCCTGTGGTCCCGGGACGCCTTCGAGGACCTGCTCAAGGCGCTGGCCGCCTCGCCGAGCGGTGGCCGCATCAACATCGTCGCACACTCGATGGGTACGCTGCTGACCCTCGAAACCATCCGCATGCTCCGCGCCGAGGCGGGAGAATCGGCGATGGCGAAGATCGGCGCGGTGGTGCTGGCCGCCCCCGATATCGACTTCGACCTGTTTTCCAACGGCGTCGCCCGGCTGGGATTGGACGTATCGAAGATCACCGTGATCTCGGCGACCAACGACCGGGCGCTGGAGCTGTCCGCCGCGCTGGCCGGCGGCGTCCGGGCCGGCGCGGTCGACCGCGCCAAGCTGGAGGCTCTGGGGGTGCGCGTCGCCGACGCCTCCGATTACGGCGGCGGCCTGATCAACCACGATCTGTTCCTCTCGAACCCCGAGGTGCAGGGCGTGGTCAAGCGCGCCATCGCCCGGGGCGCCGGCGTCTAGCGCATCGTCTGTTCCGAAAGCCGGCCGCCACCGTCCGGGACGAAGGTCCGGGCGCGGGACTCATCCCATCCGGGTCGTCATGCTCTGCGGCGGCAGCGGCTCCTCGGGCGGGATGGCAGCCTCGTCGGAGCTGTCACGGTGGTCGATGCGCTCGGCCCAGACCCGGAAGCCCACCAGGGGATTGGGCCCGAACGTGTGGGTCAGCGGCACGTCCGCGGCGTCGCGCCCGTAGGCCACCATCACCCGTCCGATCCGGGGGCTGTTGTTGCGCGGGTCGAACACGTGCCAGGCCCCGCCGAGATAGACCTCCATCCAGGCGGCGAAGTCGCCGGCCGGGTGCGGCTCCGGCTCACCGATGAAGCTGATATAGCCGGTGCAGTAGCGGGTCGGCACGTTGAGGGCACGGCAGAACGCCACCGCGAGGTGGGTGAAGTCACGGCATACGCCCCGGCCGCCCGCATAGGCGTCCATGGCGGTCCGGTCCCGGTGGGCGAACTCGTAGCCGAACGCGATATGGTCGTGGACGAAGTCGCAGACCGCCTGGACCCGCGCCCAGCCCGGCGGGACGTCGCCGAACAGCCGCCACGCTTCGTCGGCCAGCAGGTCCGATTCGCAGTAGCGGCTCGGCAGCAGGAACACGATCGTCTCCGCCGGCAGCGCCTCGACGGCGTGCTGTTCGGCGTCCGGATGGGCCGGATCTGGCGCGCCGTCGTCGCGGATCACCGCGTCGGTCCCGAGGGTGAAGCTCCCGGCCGGCGCGGTCAGCCGGCCGCACAGGTTGCCGAACCCGTCGCGGTAGATCTCCACGGGGACCGGCGGCTCGGTGCGCAGGGAATCGGGCGCTTCCAGGGTGTCGGCTCGGGAGGGATGCACATTGAGCATCACCACCATGGGCACGGGATAGGGGAAGGCGTAGCGCATCTCGCAGCCGAGCCTGATCCGCATGCGCGGTGATCCTTCCGTCCGGTCGTGCTGCGTCGCCGTGCCGAGGGCCGCCAAATCTCCCCGGCCCGGCGAGGACGGGGTTGGCGCCCGGCCGCTTCACCCCTACAGCATCCCCGCGCGGCGCTCACGGGCCCTCGGCGAAACGCGGGAGTTTTTCGCCCGGGGCCCGGCGTCGCACCCGCGCGATCCCGCCAGCCGGGCGCGCTTGAGGACGGTTACGAGAGGGATGCCGGCCATGTTCACGCTCGAGATCGAGGGCACCGCCGTGGCGGTGATCAACAGCGACGAGGCCTCCGCCAAGGACCTCTTCACCTGTGTGGGCTTCAAGGAGGACATCCGCACCATGACCAGCGAGGGCAAGCCGCTCTGGAACGGCACCTCGGCGCTCACGGTCCGGCCCGCCACCGAGGACGAGATCGAGATCTTCGAGGATGCGCTGGCCGAGGATGACGGGGAGGGTGAGTTCACCGAGGACGCGCACCATTCCGACGCCGATTCGGACGATGAGGACGAGGCCGACATCGTTTTCCTGGTGGATATCGACGAGGACGAGGATGAGGCCGACGCCTGAGCGCGGCTGAACCCGATCGCCTTCCGGGTCGTTTCCGATTCAAATCGGAACCGGGACCGGGAGGAATGCATGGCCGATAGCAGGCGGATGGTCGATGCGCTGGTGCGCGCACGGCGCGGCGGCCTCGCCGCAGGTGCGGCGCTCGGCGGGCTGGCGTTGATCGGCGGCCTCGCCTTCCGCGCCCTGCGCGGCGCGCCGCCGCCTGCGGCGACGGAAGGCCCGGACTTCACCGCCGTCGATGAGGACGAGGCCCGGCTGATGCTCCGGGCCATGGTGGCGGCCACCACCGCCGACGGGATGATCGATGCCGCGGAGCGCCGGCGCCTCGACGCGGCCGTCGCCGAGGCGGGTCTCGATCCCGACGGGCGGTCCTGGCTGGAGCGTGAGCTCGCCAGCCCCGCCGATGTCGATGAGATCGCCGACCGGGTTGCGGGACCGGACGCGGCGGCGCGGATCTACGCCGCGGCCCGTCTCGCCATCGATCCCGACACGCTCCAGGAACGGCAGTTCCTGAAGATGCTGGCCGAGGCCCTCGACCTGCCGGCCGACGCCGCGGAACGGGTCGAGCGCGAGATCGCCGCCTGATCAACCGTCGTCCGCGCCTTCGTGATTGCCCACGGTCGCTGGGGTTCGCTCTGACAAGCTTTCGCGAACGTGGTCACCGGTTTTGCGACAGAACCGGCGGTCGATGAAAGATCTGCGCGGATGACGTGTTGGCGTGCCGAAGCAAGTCTGCTTAGGCTCGGCAGCACTGAGGGGGGCCGGTCAGGCCCGATCGAGGGAGCCGGGACCGTTGATGCCAGGGATGTCGGTGCGGGCTGCGTCGCGCGTCTTTTCGGCCGTCTCGACGGCGGCCGCCCTGTGGCTCCTGCCGTGGATCCCGGGCGGCGCCCAGGCGGCCGATCCGTCACCGGAGCCCCTCACGATCGCCGAGCAGGGCAGCTTCTTCGTCGGCGGCCGCGACGTCCAGTCGGACACGCTGTCGACGCTGCCGGCCTACGCGCCCTCCGGCACGATCACCGTCGATCAGGTCTATGTCCGGTACCAAGTCCCCGTCGCGCCGACACGGTCGCCTTTGGTGCTGATCCACGGCTGCTGTCTTACCGGGAAGACCTGGGAGACCACGCCGGACGGCCGCATGGGCTGGGACGAGTTCTTCCTGCGCCGCGGCTTTCCGACCTACGTGATCGACCAGGCCTGGCGCGGCCGCTCGGCGGCGAGCCCGGCTCAGATCGACGCGGTCAAGATCGGCCGGGCCGATCCCGCTTCGCTGCCCGCCGTCTTCTCGGCCGGACGCGAGCCCGCCTGGGCGATCTTCCGCTTCGGCCCGGAATACCCGAAGGTCTTCCCAGGGATGCAGTTCCCCCTGGAGGCCCAGGGCGAGTTCTGGAAGCAGATGGTCCCGGACTGGTCGGCGGCGCTGTCCGTGCCGAACCCGACCGTGCCGGCCCTGTCGGAACTCGCCAAGCGCCTCAAGGGGGCGGTGCTGATCTCGCACTCGCAGTCGGGGATCTACCCGTTCCAGACCGCCGCCCTCGACCGTGCGGGCATCCGGGCGGTCGTCGCCATCGAGCCTGCCGCCTGTCCGGACCCCGCCAAGGACGACCTCGCGCCCTACAAGGACCTGCCGATCCTGGTCCTGTTCGGCGACTACGTCGACGCCTCGCCCCGCTGGGCCCCGCGACTCAAGCAGTGCCGCGGCTTCGTGGCGGCGGCGAACGCTGTCGGCGGCCGCGCCGAGCTGATCCTGCTGCCGGAGATCGGCATCCACGGCAATTCGCACATGCTGATGCAGGACAAGAACAGCCTCGACATCGCCGACTGGCTCGCCGGCTGGATCGAGAAGCGCGCACCGGGGAAATCGTGAGTCCGGAGGACGTATTCAGGCCTGGCGATTGAGATCATCGTCCCGACGAGGGGTGTCGCAGTGCCGAACTGCCAATCGCTCTCCCTCCCGCCTTGCGGGGGAGGGGAGCCGGCAGACCCTTCGTCTCTCACGACGATGCCTGACTCCAGCCGCCTGCAGGCGCACCGACCCGCGCCGCCATCCGGCACGGTTCCGCCGCCTCAGCCCGGCTTGCGCTCGCCGAGGAACGTCCCCATCCGCTCCAGCGCCCGACGGATGTTCTCCGCCGAATTGGCGTAGGAGAGGCGGATATAGCCCTCGCCGTGAACGCCGAAATCCGGGCCGCCGATCACCGCCACCCCCGCCTCCTCCAGGAGCGCGGAGGCCAGGGCCTTCGCCGTCCAGCCCGTCTGCGAGACGTTCGGGAAGGCGTAGAACGCCCCCTTCGGTGCGATGCAGGACACGTCCGGCAGGGCATTCAACCCGTCGACCACGATCGACCGGCGCCGGTCGAACTCCGCCACCATCTCGGCCACGCAATCCTGCGGGCCGTCCAGCGCCGCGATGCCGGCCCATTGGGTGGCCGCGTTGACGCAGGAATGGGCGTTGACCGCGAGCTTGCGCGCCGCCTCGTAGAGCGGTTTCGGCCAGACCGACCAGCCGAGCCGCCAGCCGGTCATGGCGTAGGTCTTGGACGCACCGTCGAGATAGACCAGCCGGTCGCGGATCTCTTCGTATCTCAGCAGCGAGTGATGGGCCTCGCCGTCATAGGTCATCGTGCCGTAGATCTCGTCCGACAGCACCGCGACGTCGGGATGCGCGGCCAGCCCCTTCACCAGGGCGTCGATCTCGGCCTTCGGGGTCACGCCGCCGGTGGGGTTGGCGGGGGAATTGACGATCAGCAGGCGGGTCTTCGGGGTGATCAGCGCCAGGGTCTCGGCCGCCGAGAAGGCGAAGCCGTTCTCCTCCCGGATCGGCACCGGGACCGGCGTCGCGCCGGTGAACTCGATCATCGAGCGGTAGATCGGGAAACCGGGGTCCGGGTACAGGATCTCGGTCCCGGGGGCGCCGAACATCAGGATCGCCATGAACATGGTGACCTTGCCGCCGGGCACGATCATCACGGAATCCGGGGAGACTTCCACGCCGTGGCGCCGGTGGATGTCGCGGGCCACCGCTTCGCGCAGCTGCGGGATGCCCACCGCCGGCGTGTAGCCGTGATGGCCGTCCCGCAGGGCCTTGATGCCGGCCTCGACCACGTGGGCGGGCGTCGGCATGTCCGGCTGGCCGATGCCGAGATTGATCACGTCGCGCCCCTGGGCCGCCAGGGCCTGGGCGCGGGCAAGAACCGCGAAGGCATTCTCCTCGCCGATGCGCGAGAAGGCCGGGACCACGTGCAGCATCGCGCCCTCCGGGACGTAGGCCTTCAGGGCTTGGTGCGCTCGGCGAGCTTCACGGCGGCGACCGACATCGCCACGGCGATGAGCCCCAGGATCACGAAGGTCTTGACCGCTGCATAGAACAGGGCCGGCTCGATGCCCGTGTCGGTGTAGAGAACGAGACCGATCGCCGCGATCGGCAATGAGAGCAGGATGAAGAGGGGGACGAGCGGGTTCATGGTCGGCACTCGGATCCGGCGCGCGGTGGGCCGCGGCTCGTGGGAGGCGCCCTGCATATCACCCCGCCGCGACGGTTGGGACCCCGCAGGCGGCAGTTTTTCGCCGAACCGGCCGGCCGCTCACCGATGCGCAATCATTTGACACGATACTTTATCCAGGGAGCGGATCTCGATGAAGCGGTCGTCGGTCACGTGGAACGGGCAGGGCGCGAATATCTCCGGCGCCGGCATGCCCGATGTCGAGGTTCTGGCCGTCCAGATCGGCAAGCTCCTGCGTCATCCGGCCTATCGGCGCGAGACCGTCGTGAGCCCGCTCCTGCTGCGCCATCTGCCGTTCGACCCGGGCTATGCCTGGAACGGCGAGGCGCGCCTGCGGACGCAACTCGCCGCCGCCGCCCTCGACGCGGCGAGCCTCGAACACCTGATCCGCAACGTCCGGGCCGAGCTCCTGCGCCTGCGCCGGCCCGCCGACGCCTGAACCGACTCAGGCCGGCACCCGCACGGTCGCCCGCAAGCCGCCGAGCGGACTGTCGTGCAGGGCGATGTCGCCGCCATGGGCGCGGGCGATGTCCCGGGCGATGGCCAGCCCCAGTCCGGAGCCCCCGGCATCCTGACGGGCGTCGTCGAGCCGCACGAACGGCTTGAACACCGCCTCGCGGCTCTCCACCGGGATGCCGGGCCCGTCGTCGTCGATGGACACGAAGAAGGCTCGGGCCTCCAGGCGGCCGGAGATCGCCACCGTCTCGCCGTAGCGGGCGGCGTTGGCCGCGAGGTTGAACAGGCAGCGCCGGAAGGCGCCCGGGCGCACGGTGACCTCCGGCGCGCCGGCGAGATCCACCTCCGAGACATGGGCGCCGAGGCGCTCCACGTCGGTGCGCAGGTCCTCCAGCAGGGCGCGCATGTCGGTGGGGGCGGCGGGCTCGGCCGAATCGCCCCGGGCGAAGGCGAGGTAGCCCTCCAGCATCCGGCTCATCTCGTCGACGTCGCGGGTGAGATCCTCGATCTCGTCCGTCTGTTCGACCAGGGCCAGCGAGAGGCGGAAGCGGGTCAGGATGGTGCGCAGGTCGTGGCTGACGCCGTTCAGCATCGCGGTGCGCTGCTCCATCGCCCGCTCGATGCGCCGCTTCATCTCGATGAAGGCGTGGCCGGCCTGGCGGACCTCCCGGGCGCCGCGAGGCCGGAACTCGATCTCCCGGCCCTTGCCGAACCCCTCCGCCACGGCGGCCAGCCGCAGGATCGGCTTGATCTGGTTGCGCAGAAACAGGATCGCGACGCCGAGCAGCACCAGCGACGAGCCGATCATCCAGACCAGGA
>CAXTCV010000081.1:0-14532 GCA_964242725.1 uncultured Methylobacterium sp. | reverse complement strand
ATCGCCTCCCGGTAGCGCCCGACCTCGACCAGGGACTTGCCGTAGGCGCCGAGGAGGAACGTGTCGCGCGGGTTGCGCAGGGCCGCCTGCTGCAGCACCGCCGAGGCCTGGCTGATCTGGTCGTTGGCCCGCAGGGCGCGGGCATAGGCGACGGCCGCGCGGCCGTCCGCGGGATCGGCGTTGTAGCGCTCGGCCAGGGCCTCGAGGTTCTGGCGCGACGCCGCGGGGCGGTTGCCGGCCTCGCCGATCGAGCCGGTGGTCTCGGGCCCGGAGGTGTTGCAGCCGGCGAGCCCGAGGCCGACCAGGGCCAGAGCCAGGGCGGCGCGGCGTCCGGCGCGAACCTCGTATCGGGCGATCCGGATCAGGGCCGTCATCATGGGTCGCTCCGCCTCCGGATGGGCCGGGGGCTCGGGCCCGCGCTTCACCCCTCCGGCCGGCCGGTGATAGAGCGTTAACCCTAACCACCGGTTAAGCCGCACCCGCCGCGGCGCGCGAGAGGCACATGATCCAGGCCGAGACCCAGGCGACGACGCCCGCCCTGCTGCCCGGCGACGCGCCGGCCGTGCCGGTGACCCTGGTCACCGCCGGATCCTGGGCCGCGGCGCAGGCCGCCCTGGACCCCGCCCAGCGCCGCTTCGCGCAGGCGACCGGCTTCGAGCCGAAGGCGGGGCGCCTGGCCCTGCTGCCCGGTCCGGACGGCAGCCTCGCGCGGGTGCTGTTCGGCCTCGGCGATCCGGAGGCCGCGGCCTATGACCGGTTGCTCGTCGGCAAGCTGCCCGGCCTGCTGCCGGAGGGCAGCTTCCGCCTCGAGGACGCCCCCGAGCCCGCCGAGGCCGCCCTGGCCTGGCTGATGGGGAGCTACCGCTTCGGCCGCTACCGGTCCGGCGGGGGCACCAAGGCGCGGCTCGCGGCGCCGGCCGGCATCGACATGGCCGAGGTGGAGCGGATCGCCGCAGCGGTGGCGCTCGGCCGCGACCTGATCAACACGCCCGCCAACGCCATGGGGCCCGCCGAGATCGAGGCCGCCGCGCGGGCGCTCGGGGAGCGTCACGGCGCCTCCATCGCCGTCACGCAGGGCGACGCGCTGGCCAGGGAGTTCCCCCTGATCCACGCGGTCGGCCTCGCCTCGCCGCGGGCGCCGCGGCTGATCGACCTGACCTGGGGCGACGCAGCGGCGGCGCGGGTGACCCTGGTGGGCAAGGGCGTCGCCTTCGACACGGGCGGGCTCGACCTCAAGCCGTCCGCCGCGATGCTGCTGATGAAGAAGGACATGGGCGGGGCCGCAGCCGCACTCGCGGCCGCCGCCATGATCATGGGCGCCGGGCTCCGGGTGCGCCTGCGGGTGCTGATCCCCGCGGTCGAGAACGCGGTGGCGGGCGACGCCTTCCGCCCGGGGGACGTCCTGACGAGCCGGGCCGGGCTCAGCGTCGAGATCGGCAACACCGACGCGGAGGGCCGGCTGATCCTCGCCGACGCGCTGACGCTCGCCGAGGCGGAGAGCCCGGAGCTGATCCTCGACTATTCGACGCTGACCGGCGCGGCCCGGGTGGCGCTGGGGCCGGACCTGCCGGCCTTCTTCACCGAGGACGAGGCCCTGGCCGCCTCCGTGGCCGAGGCCGGCCAGCGCGCCGTCGATCCCGTCTGGCGGATGCCGCTGCACGCCCCCTACGCGAGCCTGCTGGAGTCCAAGGTCGCCGACCTCAACAACGTCTCGGGCGGCCCGTTCGCGGGGGCGATCACCGCGGCCCTGTTCCTGCGCCGCTTCGCGCCGAACACGAAGGCGCACGGCCATTTCGACCTCTACGGCTGGAACCCCTCCGCCAAGCCCGGCCGTCCGGAGGGCGGCGAGGTCCAGACCGCGCGGCTGACCTATGCCCTGCTCAAGGCGCGCTACGGGGCCTGACCCGGTCCTCAGCCGAGTCCCGCCTGCCGCAGGAGGACCCCGGCGCCGGCGCAGAGCGCCAGGACCGGGAGCGTGCCGAGGCCGAGCCGGAAGACCGCGAGGATCGCCGCCAGCGTCAGCAGCAGGGCCGCCGGATCGAGGCTTCCCGGCACCGGCCAATCGAGGCGCAGCGGCCCGAGCGGCACCGTCTCGACCTGCCGGAACAGCGTCCGCAGCCCGAACCAGACCGCGAGGTTCAGGATCACCCCGGCCACCGCGGCGGTGATGGCCGAGAGCGCCCCCGCGAGGCGGCGGCTGCCGCGCAGGCGCCCGATCAGCGGGGCGCCGGCGAAGATCCAGAGGAAGCAGGGCACGAAGGTGACCCAGGTGGTGAGGAGCCCGGCGAGGGTCCCGGCCAGGAGCGGCGGCAGGCCGCCGGGCGCGCGAAACCCCGCCAGGAAGCCGACGAACTGGAGCACCATGATCAGCGGGCCGGGGGTGGTCTCGGCGAGGCCCAGCCCGTCGAGCATCTCGCCGGGCTTCAGCCAGCCGTACTGCTCCACCGCCTGCTGCGCGACGTAGGCGAGCGCCGCGTAGGCGCCGCCGAAGGTCACGAGGGCCATCTTGGAGAAGAAGAGCGCCACCCGCCCGAAGACCGGCGGCACGCCGGGCAGGATCAGCAGCGCCGCCACCGGCAGGAGCCAGATCGCGAGCCACAGCGCCGCCATGCGCAGCGAGACCGCCGCCCCGACGCGTTCCCGCGGCAGCATCGCCGCGCCGACGCGGTAACCGGCCTCGTCGGTGCCCGGAGCGGCGGCGACCGGTTCGGCGCCGCGGCGGCGGGCGAGGCCCGCAAGGCCCGCGGCGACCACCACCAGCGGAAACGGCACCGCCAGCACGAACAGCGCGAGGAAGGCGGCGAGCGCGACGCTCCGGTCGGTCCGGTCGCGCAGGGCGCGGCCTCCGAGGCGCCAGAGGGCGTGGAGCACGATCGCCAGCACCGCCGCCTTCAGGCCGAAGAACAGGCCGGCGACCGCGTCGACATGGCCGTACAGGACGTAGAGCCAGCTCAGGCCCATCAGGGCGAGGAGGCCCGGCAGCACGAACAGGCCGCCCGCGACGAGCCCGCCCGCCGGCCCGTGCATCAGCCAGCCGATATAGGTCGCGAGCTGCTGGGCCTCCGGCCCCGGCAGGAGCGTGCAGAAGCCGAGCCCGTGCAGGAAGCGCTGCTCCGAGATCCAGCGCAGCTCCTCCACCAGGATCCGGTGCATCACGGCGATCTGGCCGGCCGGGCCGCCGAACGACAGGGCCGCCACCCGCAGCCAGACCGGGACGGTCCGGGCGAGGCTCGGTGCGGCGCTCAGGCCGTCAGCGGCAGCCCGGTCTCGATCAGGCGCGCCCACAGGGAGGCTCCGTAGGGCGCGGCCGCGTCGTTGAAGTCGTAATGCGGGTGATGGAGCGAGGCACTGTCGCCGTTGCCGATGAACATGTAGGCGCCGGGGCGGCGGCCGAGCATGTACGAGAAGTCCTCGGCGGTCATCATCGGCGCCACGGCCCGGTCGACGTTCTCCCCGCCGACCAGCGCCGCGGCGACGTCGGCCATGAAGTCCGTCTCGGCCGGGTGGTTCTCGGTGACCGGATAGCTGCTGCCGAACTCGGTGATGCCGGTGGCGCCGAAGGCCGCCGCGACCTCCGTCACCAGCGTCTCGATGCGGCCCCGGATCTGCGCCCGCACCGCCTGCGAGAGCGTGCGCATCGTCCCCCGCATGGTCACCGTCTGCGGCAGCACGTTGAACGCCTCCCCGGCATCGAGCGCGCAGACCGAGACCACCGCCGATTGCACCGGGTCGAGGTTGCGCGACACGATGCTCTGCAGGGCGATGATCACGTGGCTGGCCACCAGCACGCTGTCGACGGCGTTCTGCGGCAGCGCGGCATGGCCGCCCCGGCCCTCGATGGTGAGGGTGAAGCGGTCGGTCGAGGCCATGATCGGGCCCGGCCGGGTCGCGAAGGTGCCGACCGCCATCCCGGGGATGTTGTGCATCCCGTAGACCGACTCGATGCCGAACCGCTCCATCAGCCCGTCCTCGACCATGGCGTCTCCGCCGCCGCCGCCTTCCTCGGCCGGCTGGAAGATCAGCACGGCGGCGCCGACGAACACGCGGGTCTCGGCGAGGTACTTGGCGGCCCCGAGCAGCATGACCGTGTGCCCGTCATGGCCGCAGGCGTGCATCTTGCCCGGCACGGTGGAGCGGTAGGGCAGGTCGCGCACCTCCTGGATCGGCAGCGCGTCCATGTCGGCCCGCAGGCCGATGGCGCGGTTCGACGACCGGCCGCGGCCGCGGATCACGCCCACCACCCCGGTGCGGCCGATGCCGGTCACCACCTCGTCGCAGCCGAACGCCCGGAGGCGGTCGGCCACGAACCCCGCGGTGCGCGCGACGTCGTAGAGCAGTTCGGGATGGGCGTGCAGATCGTGCCGCCACGCCTGCATCGTGCCGGCGAAGTCGCGGATCCGTTCGAGGACGGGCATGGCTCTGGGCTCTCAACGCCTTCGGGTCTCGGCAGGAGCAGCAAAGCCGGGGCCAGAGCCGCCGTCAACGGCGGCGCGGGGTGCCGGCTGTCCGCGCGCGTCCGGGACCGGCCCGGTTCACGACCCGGTAAGCCCGCGGTGCGACCATGCCGCCGAGCCCGGGACCCGTGAATGACCAGCCTTGTCGGAACGCCGCCCGTCCGCCGCGCGGCAGCGGTGCGCTCGCCCTTCGACAGCCCGGCCGTCCTGGTGATGCTGGCCCTGGTCGCCCTGTTCGGCCTCTACGACCCGCGCGGCCTCGCGCCGATCGTCGACGGCCTGCGCCTGCCCGCTACCGACGACATGATGCGCCTCGTCGGCGTGCGCGACCTCCTGGCCGGCCAGGGCTGGTTCGACAGCGTGCAGCACCGGATGCTGCCCCCGGCGGGAATCGTCTCGCACTGGTCCCGCCTGATCGACCTGCCGATCGCCGGCCTCGTCCTGGCGTTCACGCCGCTCCTCGGGCGCGCGCTGGCGGAGGCCGCCGCCGTTTCCCTCTGGCCGGCGCTGCTGTTCCTCCTCTACGGGGTGCTCGCCGGCCTCGGGATGCGCCGGCTGTTCGGATGGCGCGCGGCTCTGCTCGTGCTGTTCGTCGCCCCCCAGACCGCGGTGTTCCTGAACGTCTTCCGCTTCGGCCGGATCGACCACCACAACGCGCAGCTCTGCGCCATGCTGGCGATCGCCCTGGCGCTGGCGGATCCGGCCCGGCGGATGCGGCGGGGCCTCGTGGCCGGCCTCGTCGCCGGCCTGTCGCTGGCGATCGGGCTCGAGACCGCGCCGGTCATCGCGGCGGCCGGGCTGCTGCTCCTGGCGGACTGGATCGCCCACGGCGGACGGGCCTCCGGCATGCTCGCCGGATACGGAGCCGGCCTGTTCGGGGCGAGCCTTCTGCTGTTCGGCGTCCAGACGGCGCCGGCCCTCTGGGGCGTCCCGGCCTGCGACGCCCTGTCCCCGCCCTGGCTCCTGCTCGCGGCGGGGGCGGCGGTCCTCGGAGGCGCGGCCCTGGCGGCGGATGGCCGCGGGGCCGGACGGACCGGGCGCTGCGCCGTGGCGGCCCTCGTCGGCGCCGCGACGGTGGCCGGGTTCGCCGGGATCGCGCCGGCCTGCCTGGCCGGCCCGTTCGCCGGGATGGATGCCCTCGTGCGGACCGCCTGGCTCGATCAGGTCGACGAGATGCGCGCCCTCCCGCAGATCCTGCGCAGCCAGCCGGACGTGGCCCTGTCCAACATCGCACCCCTGGTGGCGGCGGCCCTCTATGCCGTGGCGATGGCGATCCGCGAGCGGGTGCCGGACCGGCGCCGCTTCTTCGTCGTCGTGGCGGTGCTGATCGCCCCGGGCACCCTGATCGCCCTCGGACAGGCGCGGGGCCTCTACATCGCCGGGGCCTTCGTGCCGCTCATGGGGGCGATCGCCCTGGACCGCGCCATCCTGGCGCTGCGGGGGCCGACGTCGAGCCTGCACCGGCTGGCCCTGATCGCCCTGGCCCTGACGATGCTCGGCAAGGTCTGGGTGATCGCCGCCGAGCAGCCCGCGCGCCTCCTGGCGCCGGCGGCCGTCGGGGCGCAGACGGCGTCCGACGCGAACTGGACCGCCTGCACCGCGCCGGCCGCCTACGCGGCGCTCGACCGCCTGCCGCCGGGGCTCGTGCTCGGCACCATCGATCTCGGGCCGGCCATCCTGCTGATGACCCATCACACGATCGTCGCCGCGCCCTACCACCGCAACGGCGTCGGGTTGCGGGCCGCGATCGAGGCCTCGGCGGGTACGCAGACGACCGTGCGGCGGGTCGCCCGGGAGCGCGGCGCCGACTACCTGCTGCTCTGCACGTCCGTCCTCGACGAGGCCGAGGCGGGCGGCCCCGAGCCCTTCGCCACCAGCCTCGCCCGCGGCACCGCACCGGCCCCGGACTGGCTCGCGCCGGTCGGCGCCATGCCCGGCGGCTCGACCCTCAGGGTCTGGCGCATCCGCCGCGACTGAGCCGCGGGTCTTCCGCGCGCGCTGAGGACCGCCACGCTCAAGCCGCCTCGGGAACGGCCGCGGGCGCCGCGGCGCCGGCCCGGCGCAGGCGCAGGGCGTTGCCGAGGACGAAGACGCTGGAGAACGCCATGGCGCCCGCCGCCAGCACCGGCGACAGGGCGGGGCCCCCGAACGGCACCAGCAAACCCGCCGCGATCGGGATCAGCGCCGCGTTGTAGGCGAAGGCCCAGAACAGGTTCTGCCGGATGTTGGCCATGACGGCCCGCGAGAGCGCCAGCGCCGCCACCAGGGCGTCGAGGGCGCCCGACATCAGCACCACGTCGGCGCTGTCCACGGCGATGTCGGTGCCGGTGCCGATGGCGAGCCCGACATCGGCCTCGGCGAGCGCCGGCGCGTCGTTGATGCCGTCGCCCACGAAGGCCACGGGGCCATGCGCCGCCCGGAACTGCCGGACCGCCTCGACCTTCCCGCCCGGCAGGACCCCAGCGGCCACGAGGTCGATGCCGAGACTCCGGGCGACGCCGGCGGCGGCGCCGGGATCGTCGCCCGTCACCATCGCGACGGTGAGACCCTGCGCCGTCAGGGCCGCCACCGCCGCGCGGGCGCCCGCCTTCACGGGATCGGCCACCGCGAGCACGGCGGCGTGGCGGCCGTCGAGGGCGAGGTGGACGGGGCTGCGCCCGTCCTCGGCCAGGAGCCCGGCCCAGGCGTCGAGATCCGGGTCCCGGGCGATGCCGAGCCGGTCGAGGAAGCGCGGCGCGCCGAGCGCGACGTCCCTTCCCGCGACCCGGCCCGAGACGCCGAACCCCTCCACCGCCTCGAAGCGCTCCGGTTCGGGTAGAACGAGCCCGCGCCCGCGCGCCGCCGCCACCACGGCACCGGCCAGGGGATGCTCCGAGCGCGTCTCCAGCCCGGCGGCGAGCGCCAGCGCCTCGTCCGTGGCGATCCCGGGCCGGACGCGGAAGTCCGTGAGCCGGGGGCGGCCCTCGGTCAGGGTGCCGGTCTTGTCGAGGGCGACGACCCGCACGTCGCGCAGGCGCTGCAGGGCGGCGCCGTCGCGGAACAGGATGCCCCGGGCCGCCGCCCGGCCGGTGCCGACCATGATGGCGGTCGGGGTGGCGAGGCCCATCGCGCAGGGGCAGGCGATGATCAGAACCGCCACGGCGTCGACCAGGGCGGTCCCCAGGGCGGGCGCCGGGCCCAGCAGCAGCCAGCCCAGGAAGGTCGCCGCGGCGATCCCGATCACCGCCGGGACGAAGCGCCCGGTCACCCGGTCGACCAGGGCCTGGATCGGCAGCTTGCCGCCCTGAGCCCGCTCCACCATGGCGGTGATCTGCGCGAGCACGGTGGCGCCGCCCACCGCGTCGACCCGCAGGTCGAGGCTGCCGCGGCCGTTGAGGGTGCCGCCGACCATCCGGTCGCCCGCCGCCTTGCGCACCGGCGCCGGCTCGCCGGTGACCATGCTCTCGTCGACATGGCCGGTGCCGGCGACCACCACGCCGTCGGCGGCGACGCGCTCCCCCGGGCGCACCCGGACCACGTCGCCCAGCCGCAGCGCGGCCAGCGGCACATCGGCTTCCGCGCCGTCGCGGACGACCCGGGCGGTCTTGGGCGCGAGGTCCATCAGCCGGGCGATGGCCGCGCCGGTGCGGCCCTTGGCGCCGGCCTCGAGGGTCCGGCCGAGCAGGATCAGCGTGACGATCAGCACGCTCGCCTCGAAGTAGAGATGCGCCGACCCCGCGGGCAGGAGGCCGGGCGCCGCGACCGAGACCAGGGAGTAGAGGTAGGCGGCCCCCGCCCCGAGGGCGACGAGGGCGTTCATGTCCGGGTGCCCGCGGAGCAGGCCCGGCACGCCGCGCAGGAAGAAGCGGCGGCCCGGACCGGCGAGCACCAGGGTCGCCAGAACCGCCTGGACCAGCGCCGTGACCCGGCCGCCGTGCAGGCCGGGCAGGACGTGACCGCCCATATCCAGGACCACGACGGGCGCCGAGAGGAGCGCGGCCGCGATCAGGTCGCGGCGCAGGGCCCGGCCCTCCTCGGCCCGGCGCCCGGCCGGATCGACGGGCGTCGCCGGATCGAGGGGTCGGGCCTCGTAGCCCGCCGCCGCCACGGCCGCGACGAGGTCGGGGATCGCCACCAGCCCCTCGGGGTGGCGGATCGCGGCGCGCCCGGCGGCGAGATTGACGCTGGCGCCGGTCACCCCCGGCACCGCCGCCAGCGCCCGCTCGACCCGGCCGACGCAGCTGGCGCAGGACAGGCCCTCCACCGCCAGCAGGCTCTGCGCCTCGGGTACCGGGTATCCGGCCTCCGCCAGTGCCGTCGCGGCCTCCAGCGGGCCGGCGCTTCCGCCGAGGACGAGGCTGGCCCGGCCGGTGGCGAGGTTGACGGCGACGTCGCGGGCCCCCGGCAGGGCCGCCAGCGCACGCTCGACGCGCCCGACGCAGGAGGCGCAGGACATCCCCTCCACGGGGATGTTCAGGGCGACGGAGGCCGGGGCGGTGGATCTGAGCGCGGTGTCCATGCCCCCCAGATGGGGATTCCGGGGTGGGGATGGTCAAGGGCCGGGCATGGGACGCGCCGCGGCAGCGGCTCCGTTTCCCCGGCCGATCCTTGTCGGATCGCATGCCTTCGGCCAAGCTCGTCCCGACACCGGGACTCGGGGGACGACATGGCCGAACCGCTGACGATCTACGGCGATCCGGGCTCCGGGAACTGCCTGAAGGTCAAGTGGGTGGCCAGTCACCTCGGCATCCCGGCGCTCTGGCGCGACGTGGACGTTCCGGGGGGCGGGACCCGCACCCCCGCCTTCCTGGCGCTCAACCCGGCCGGGCGGGTGCCGATCGTGGTCTTCCCCGACGGCGCGGTGCTGTCGGAATCGAACGCCATCATCGTCCACCTGGCGGAGGGCTCCGCCCTCATTCCGGAGACGCCGCTCGACCGGGCGCGCATGCTGCAATGGATGTTCTGGGAGCAGTACAGCCACGAGCCCTACATCGCGGTCCGCCGCTACCAGCTTCATTACCTCAAGCAATCGCCGGACGCGCTCGACCCGAAGCTCGCCGCGCGTGGCGCGGACGCGCTGCGGCTCATGGAGGCGACCCTCGCACGGACCGCCTTCATGGCCGGTCCGACGCTGACCCTCGCCGACGTGGCGCTGGTGGCCTACACGCGGATGGCGCATGAAGGCGGCTTCGACCTCGCGGATTATCCCGCGGTCCGGACCTGGATCGGCCGCGTCGAGGCCGGGCTCGGGATCGGACCCTATGGTGCGCCGGCCGGATCGAGCACCGCCGGCGCGGCGGCGGCCCCGTAATCCGGCAGGCTGACCCGCACCACCGTCCCCTCCCCGACCGTGCTCTCGATCGTGAGCCGGCCGCGGTGACGGTTGAGGCTGTGCTTGACGATGGCGAGCCCCAGGCCCGTGCCGCCGCGCGCCCGGCTGGAGGCGACGTCGACCCGGTAGAACCGCTCCGTCAGCCGCGGGATGTGCTCCGGCGGGATGCCCGGCCCATCGTCGCTCACCGACAGGACGATCCGGCGGCCGAGCCGGGGATCGTTCTCCCGGGTCAGCGCGACGCCGATCCGGCCGCCGCCATACTTCACGGCGTTCTCGATGAGGTTCTCGATCACCCGGGTGAGTTCGTCGGCATCGCCCGGGACGCGATAGGGCCCGGCGCCGTCCTCGAACCGGATCGTGGCGCCCCGGGCCTCGGCGGGGGGCCCCTGGGCGTCGACCATCTGGCGGGCGAGCGTCCCGAGATCGACCACGCCGGTGGGCGCCACGTGCTCGCGCAGCTCGATCCGGGACAGCGACAGCAGGTCGTCGATCAGCCGGGTCATGCGCAGGGCCTGAACGCGCATGATCTCCAGGAAGCGCTCCCGGGCCTGCGTGTCGGCGCGGGCGGGGCCCTGCAGGGTCTCGATGAAGCCGATCAGGGTCGCGAGCGGCGTGCGCAGCTCGTGGCTCGCATTGGCGACGAAATCGACCCGCATCGCCTCCAGGCGCCGGGCCGAGGTGAGGTCGCGCAGGAACAGGAGCGCGCTGACGCCGGACCCGTCGGGCATCGGCAGGGCGCCGATCTGCACCTCGAAGGTCCGCTCCAGGGGAACCCGGGTCGACAGGGCGACCCGGCGCGGCATCCCCGAACTCAGCACCGCCTCGACGCCGTCGAGGACCTCCGGATCGCGGAGGGCGAAGGACAGGGGCCGGGCGTGGTGCAGGGCCGGCAGCAGGGCCCGGGCGGCCGGGTTGGCCTCCACCACCAGGGTGCGCCGGTCCACCAGGATGACCGGGTCGGGGACGTGGGTGAGCAGCGCCTCGGCGACCGCGTGGCGCGGCGCCGTCGCCGTCGGTCGGGGCGGCGATTTCGCCTCGCCGCGCGAACCCAGCCAGCCGCCGATGCCGGTGGCAGCGAGGCCGGCGAGGATCAGCGGGAGGTCGAGGTGCCCGGCAAGCGCGGCCGCGAGGCCGAACAGGCCCGCGGCGGTCGCCGCGCCGATCCAGGCTTGGGAGCTGCGCAGGCGGTCGGACATCGCCGTCCGGTCCGGTCAGCGGGGTCCGGACTGGTCGTGCCACCCCTGCGCGGAGGGGCCGGCCGTGCCCTCCGGCGGTCCGGGGTCGCGCGCGCCGCCGGCGCGCTTCACGATCTCGTAGAGGCCGAGCATCGCCAGGGCGGTCACGAAGGGCACCACGTAGTAGCAGCCCCGGAACAGCAGGAGCGAGGTCAGCACCTCGTTGCGGGGCAGGCTCGACAGGGCGAGCAGCACCGTCGCCTCGAACACCCCGATGCCGCCGGGCGCGTTCGACGCGATGCCCAGCATGGCGGCCAGCACGTAGATCGCCAGGAAGGTGGTGAACGCCAGCGTCGTCTCCGGCGGCAGCAGCACGTAGAGCACGGCCGCCGCCGCGCAGACGTCGCCGATGCCGACGATCATCTGGCCGATGGAGACCGAGGCGCCGGGCAGTTCCAGGCGCCATTGCTTGACGGTGATGCTGCGCTTCTTGGCCGAGACCCAGGCGAGGTAGCCGAGCACCAGGGCCAGCGCCGCGAGGCCCACCGACTGGTTGATCCGGATCGACGTGAAGGCGAGCCCGGCGAGCTGGCCCGCCTCGATGATCAGGCTGAGGCCCAGGACCACGCCCATGCCCAGCCAGAAGGTGAAGCCGGCGATCACCGTGAGCGCGGCGATCTTGGCCGTGGAGAGTCCCTGCCGCGCATAGATCCAGTAGCGGATGGTGCCGGCGGTCAGCAGCGGGAACCCGAGGGTGAAGCTCACCGCGTAGCTGGTGAACGAGGCGAGCGCCGTGATCCGGTAGGGCACCTTGATCTTGAGCTGGCGCAGGGCCAGCGCGTCGTAGCCGGTGAGGAACAGGTAGCTGATGCCGACGAACAGGAAGGCGAGGCCGAGCTGCTCCCCGGTCGCCGCCGTGACCGCGGTGCGCACCTCCGCCCAGCTCACGCTCTGGACGAGCTTCCACAGCACGCCGAGGGAGACCGCGAACAGGACGATGCTGGCGGCCGTGCCGATCCAGGCATAGCGGCTGGCCCGGCTCTTCCGCGGCGCGGCCGCGGCGTCGTGCTGGACCGGCTCCGCCGGTTCGGCCGGCGTCCGGTGCTGTCCCTGAAAGTTCATGCCGTTCGGCGTCCGCCCTTCCGGTTGCGCGGCCCCGCCGAGGGCGTCGAGCCCGCGCCGGATGATCCCGGACCGCGGCCCGTTGCCCCGCATGTAGGCCGAACCGGCGCGCAAGGCCAGGGAAGGTGGCGCGGTGGCGGGTGTTCTATCCCAAGCCGACCATCCCCAAATCGACCATCCCCAAATCGACCATCCCCGAGCCGACCATCCCCGAGCCGATTTGCCCGTGCAGGCGCGCGGCGGCGTCCGACAGGCCGCGCCGGATCCGGGCGGGCACCTCCGGGGACGTGCAGACATAGGTCGGGCTCGGATGCGGGATCCGGATCACGGGCAGGCCGGGCCGGAGCGCCGCGAGTGCGGGCGCCGCTTCTCCGGCGAACCGGCCGGCCAGCACCGCCACGGCGAGGCGCGGCAGCAGGTCGAGGAGCGGCGCGAGATACCGCGCCGCGGCGGCGACCTCGGCCCGGCGGGGCGCCCGGTTCGGCGCGCCCTCCGCGTGGATCAGCCAGGGCACGGCGTTCCAGATCAGGGTGTCGGCCCGGGCGATCCCGGCTCCGGCGAGGAAGCCGAACAGGTTGGCGGCGGTGCCGTTCGCGCCGTCGCGGGTGACGAGGCCGGTGCGCAGGACCGCCGGGCCGGGCGTCTCCAGGAGGAGCAGCATCCGGGCGCCGACGCCGCCGTCCAGCGGGTCGGGCGCGGGCACCGGCGCGCCGCGCTCCGCCGCGATCCGCGCGGCGAGGGCCCGGATCGGCGCGATGTGCGGGGCCTCGATCAGGGCGCGGCGGGCCGCGAGGGCGCCCGGATCGGCGAGCGACTTCGGCGCGCGCGGCTCAGCCGGCATCGAGGCCGGACAGCGCCGCGGCGTCGAGCCGGCCGGACAGGCGGAACCGCTCGATCCCGTCCTCGTGGGCGAGCCGCGCGTCGAGGCCGGCCGGGCCGCCGAACTGGAAGCCGATCTGCGTGGCATAGGCCGCGCAGGCGGCCCGCTTCCGGGCCTGGGCCTCCGGTGCGAGGCGCAGCCTGCGCGCGGGCAGGTCGACGAACAGCCCGGCCAGCGGCTCGAGCGGCACGGTATCGCGGACCGTGTAGGGGAAGTCCCGCCACCACAGGATCGGCTGCGCCGGACCGAGGCTGCGGAGCGCCCGGATCGCCTGCACATGGTCGACATGGCCGCCGATCGCCTGCGGGGCGAGGAGGAGGTCGGGAGTCTCGGCGGCGATCAGATCCGCGAGGGCGGGCGCCAGTTCGGCCGCGACGGCGTCGTCGGCGCGCGTGTCGGAGAAGAGTTCCGGGGCCGCGCCGTAGCCCCGGTGCGGCGCCTCCCGGAAGGGCAGATGGACCGGCGGGGCGATGCCGAGTTCGGCGGCGGCGCGGCTGTCCTCGTCCCGGCGCAGGGCCATGTAGTCGACCTCCGCCGAAAGGCCCTTGTCGAGCTGGCAGGCGAGGGCGAAGCCCGTCGGGTCGGCGACGCTGCCGGTGAACAGGGTCGCCATCACCACCCGCCAGCCGTCCCGCGCCAGGCTGGCCAGGAGGCCCCCGCAGGAGAACGCCGCGTCGTCGAGATGGGGTGAGAGGGCGAGCGCGGTGGGCACGTCGGTCCCGTCCTTCAGAGCAGGTGCGGCTCGGCGCGGAACCGGCAGGTCGGGTCGTCGGGCAGGGCGACCTGGAAATCCGTGGCCGGCCGGGCGTGCAGGACACGCCCGTAGACCTCCATGATCTGGCGCCCGACCGCGTGCCAGGAATAGACCCGCCGGCACTCCTCCAGGCCGGCGGTGGCGAGGCGGCGGCGCAGTCCCGCGTCGGTGATGATCCGGGTCAGTGCGGCGGCCAGTGCCGGCACGTCGCCCGGATCGACCAGCAGCCCGTTCTCCCCGTCGCGCAGGCAGTCGGAGACCCCGACCGCGTGGCACGAGACGGTGGCGAGCCCGGCCGCCAGCGCCTCCAGGATCGTGTTGGAGAAGCCCTCCGCGTAGGTCGGGGAGACGAACACGTCGGCCCGGCGGTAGAGGTCGGGCACGTCGCCGTACTCGGCATAGCCCGTGAAGGCGATGTCGCGCTCCGCGAAGGCCAGCTCCGCGGCGAGCGCCCGGGCCGGTTCCACGTCCGGCCCGATCCCCGAGATCGTAGCGGCGAAGGGCGTGCCCTGGTCGCGCAGGATCGCCAGGGCCTGGATGAAGTCGAGCACGCCTTTCCGGCGGTCGACCCGGCCGTGATAGAACAGGCGTACCGGGCCCGCATGGGGCGCCGGCAGCCCGTCCGGTGTCCCTCGCGCGAACCGGCCCGTATCGACCGCGCCGGGCACGATGGTGAAGCGGGCGGGGTCCGAGCCGAGCCGCCCGCAGACCTCGTCCACGAACGAGGCGCCCCCGATCAGCAGGGCGTTGGCATGGGCCAGGACCTCGCACATGGCGACCCGGTGGGTCTCGCAGCAGGAGCCGACCCAGTGGCCGTCGCCGCCCTGGATCGA
>CAXTCV010000080.1:0-14876 GCA_964242725.1 uncultured Methylobacterium sp. | reverse complement strand
TATGGCGGCCTGATGTTCAACCCGCCGCCCACACACGGAATTCCCGATAGTCCCCACAGAGGACACCGTCCTCGCCCGGGGACAGGGAGGGCACGGCGAAGGCCAGGAACGCTTGAAGCACGAGCGCGTAGAGCGCGATCACCCCGATGATCGCGCGCCTCTGGACCCGTTGCGGCGGTCGCCTGCGCATCTGGAGGAGGTAGAAGTCAGAGCGGCGAAGCGTCAATGAGTGTGCGACGTGCGCGGGCCGGACAGTCTGCGAATTCCCGGTCGACTGCTCAGGAAGACACACCGATTGGATGCCAACGCATCTCCATGCTTGAGCGGTGACACGCAAGCATGTCACCGCATGCCCGCCGCTGCCGTCGGCTGTGAAGGATCTCTCGATTCGAGAGCGGACGGTCTCCAATCCACTCGCACGAAACGTCTGCGGGACATCCGAGGCAGCAGGACCGGCCATAAGCGGCTCGTTCTTCGAGGAAACCGAGGGCTGCGGACGCCCGGCTTCCAACCGAACCGCGGCACAGAACGCCCCGCCTATGATCGTCGCACCGGCCAAGCCGGTCGCGCACCGCGTTCCCGTGTGATCGAGGATGGATCAAACCCGCGTCAGCAGATGAGGCGCCGTGCCGGTCTCGCCGTACAGGTCGAGCATTTTCTGACAACCGCTCACTGGATCGATACGGAGGCTGTGTTCAAGGTGAGCTGCGAGCTTCTGAAGGCGGAGTGACCGCTTCTGGTAGAGGTCGGCGTGGTTGATCCCACGCTCGCGCGCGAACGCTCGAAAGCTCACGGGATCGAGGCGCACCCCAGGACAGTGGCGGCTGGCGAGTTCGGCCTCGACGGCCTCTCGCAGCGGGGCATCGAGCACCCCTCCCTTCTCGTGGTGATGACCGGCGATGTTGGCGAACACCATCCAGAGCACGATGGGCAAGCCGATCCTGCAGAGGGCGCTGAACGCGCTTGAACTCGGGCGGCTCGCTCGCGTCGCCCTCGCGGAACTGTCGGACTCTTCGCCTGCCGATGCGGGGGCGCAGTCTTCGGAGACGGTCATCGCGAGCCCTCTGGAAGTGCGACAAGTCCAGCCATGTCGGACCCGGCGAGGGCCGCGCGCAGAACGATCGCGGCCGCCTGGAAGGACAGGAGGACGCCGATCACGTCGAGTGCGACGCCCGGCCAATGCAGACCCGCCACGTGCCCGGTCAGGTCGCATGCGCCCGACAGGACAGCGGCCGAGAGATCGTTGCGGGCGTTCAGCCACGATGCCGTCACGAGCGGGTCCGCTGCCCGCCGGAACGGGACCAGCACGGCGGCTGCGAGGCCAGGGGCCGCGAAGGCGAAAGCGTCGGCGAGCAGCGTCTGGGCCGCGGTCTCCTCCTCGGGACGGCCGAAGCTGGTCCACAGGTCGGCGAGGGCGTCGATGCCCGAGCCGGCAAGAAGGGCTCCAACGAGGAGCGTGGAGATCCTCTCGGCCCATGTCCCACGCCCGAAGCGAAGGGCAGCGATCACGTAGAGGGCGATGTCCCAGCCGAAGCCACGCGCGTCCTTCAGCATGTCCTGCGCGCCGAGAAGCTGGGCGCAGGCCGCCTGGACGAGCGCGATCAGGAATACGCCGGCTGCGATGCACCAGATCCGACGCCTGTAGGACCCAATCGGCGCCATGCTGATCCTTCCTTCGTGGCGGCCCCTGCTGTGGCGCAGCGATCGGGCGACGATGGGACCTGCTGGTTGCCCAATGATGTCTATCATCGGGCACCGAAGTCCGGTTCTTGGGCTCTTTGTCGGCGGGTCATACTGGGTCGACGACGCCGTCGAGCATCCGTGTGCCGAGACAGCACCGTGCGAGGGCGATCGCGCCGAGGCTCTGCACCTCCTCGACCGGTTTGCCGAACAGGGGATAGCGGCCCGGATCGAGCAGGAAGGCTTCGAGCGTGCCGCGGTCGGTCAGCACCCGCCCGGATCCCCCCCGAGAGGCGCGGCGCGTCGATCGCCCGGACCGGGATCGTCGGGAGGCCGTGGGCGGCGAGGTAGCCGAGCGCCGCGACCTTGTCGGACATCAGGCCGAGCCAGTCGTGGCGGAAGTTCGCCGTGACGCAGAGATCGCGGTTGCGCCGCTGCCCGACGAACGTCTCCAGGCTGCCGGCCGCGCGGAGAGCCGGATCGGACAGCCGCAACCGGACGACATCGGAGACGCCGAGGCTGCCGGGGCCGGAGGCGAGGCGCGCGAAGGACAGGGCCAGGGCAGCCGGGCCGAGGCCGCTCGCGCGAACGATCCCGCCGACGGTGCCGGCCTCGATCGGGGGCGCGGTGGGCCGGTCGAATTCGAGGGCGGGCCCGGGTACCGGGGCATCCGCGGCCGCGCCTTCGCGGGTCGCGGAGCTGAACAGCGCCTCCGGTGTCCGGGGCAAAGCCGCGTCCATCGCCATCGGTCCGCCTGCCGCAGGCCCTGGGGCTGCCTCATTGAGTAGCCAGCATGCGGCTGGCGGCGGGCGCGCGAAACTGTCACGTTTGACAGGTCGGCTCGGGGCGCGAACCGGGCAAGATCGGTCTGTGACGTGGCCGAGCCCTGCGCGCGTGCCCTTGCGCGCTGCGGGCCGGCTGGATCTCCGGGGCGCGACATGGTCCGTAACGACACGCTTGACCCCCAGGATTGGGAGGCGTTCATCCGTCAGGCCGAGGCGATGCTCGGCCTTCTCTGTGGCCACCTGCAGGGGCTGCGCGACCAGCCCGTGTGGCAGCCCCCGCCGCCGGCCGTGCGGGCACGGCATCGGTCCGGGCTGCCATGGGCCGGTGCCGCGCTGGCCGACGTCTGCGCGGAGTTTGCCGCCGACATCCTGCCCTACGGCAGCGGCAACACGCATCCCGGCTTCATGGGCTGGGTGCAGGGCGGCGGGACGCCCGTCGGCATGCTCGCCGAGATGATGGCGGCCGGCCTCAACGCCAATGTCGGCGGCCGCGATCACATGGCGATCGAGATCGAGCGTGAGGTCATCGGCTGGAGCCGCGAATTCCTCGGCCTGCCCGAAGACGCGGACGGGCTGTTCGTGACCGGCACGTCGATGGCCAACCTCATCGCGGTCCTCGTGGCGCGGGCCAGGACCCTCGGGGCGGGATCGCGCAGTGCGGGTCTGCGCGCCGATGGACGCCAACTCACCGCCTACGCCTCGGCCGGCGTGCACGGATGCGTGGCGCGGGCCCTCGACATGGCGGGGATCGGTTCGGACCACCTGCGCCGCGTACCCGTCGACGCGGACTTTCGCCTCAAGCTCCCGGACCTGCGCGCCTGCATCGCCGCGGATCGGGCGGCGGGGGCAGTGCCCTTCCTCGTCATCGGCACGGCAGGAACGGTCGATACCGGGGCCATCGACGATCTGGACGCCCTGGCCGACATCGCCGCGGCCGAAGGGATGAGCTTCCACGTGGACGGGGCGTTCGGCGCCCTCGCAGCCCTGGCGCCCGCCCTGAAGCCGCGCCTGCGCGGGCTCGACCGGGCGGATTCGATCGCGTTCGACTGGCACAAATGGGGGCAGGTCCCCTACGATGCGGGCTGCATCATGGTCCGGGAGGGCCATCGGCTCCGGTCCGCCTTCGCCGGCGAGGCCGCCTATCTGAGCCGCGCCGAGACCGGGCTCGCGGCGGGCGCTTGGTGGCCCTGCGATCTCGGACCCGACCTGTCCCGCGGCTTCCGGGCACTGAAAGTCTGGCTCACGCTGAAGGTCCACGGCGCCGAGGGGCTGGGGCGCGCCGTGCAGCGCAGCTGCGATCTTGCCGGACGTCTCGCCGCCCTGGTGGCCGCGCAGCCGGAACTTGAACTGCTGGCCCCCACCGATCTCAACATCGTGTGCTTCGGTTACCGGGCGGAGGCGGGCCATGACGTCAACGCCGCCGTCGTCGAGGCCCTGCACGCGGGCGGCCGGGTCGCGCCCTCGCTGACCCGCATCGGCGGACGGCCGGCGATCCGGGCCGCCCTCGTGAACCACCGCACGGACGACCGCGACATCGAGGCCCTCGTCGCCGAGACGATCGCCCACGGGCGGCGGCTGACCGGACGAGCCGGCGGGGACCGGCTCGGCGCAGCGGCCTGACGGGCGCCGTCCTCAGCCCACACGCAGCACCCGTCGCATTTTCCGAAGACGTCGCGATGAAGCGGCGTCCATCATGGCGTCACTCGCAGTGACCATTCCCCTGGTCTGAGCCGGCGCGGTCTAATGCCCCATGCATTTGTCGAAGACCATGCGCTCCTGACCGGAATCGGCATGCTTCTCATACGCGTAGTCGCGCGCCTTGGTCCGGCAGAAAGGCTCGTTGGCGTTGGCAGGCTTGCCGGCGGCGGCTGAGCCTCGCTGTCGGTGCGCGTGCTGGGCCGGAGAAGGCGAACACGAGACAGCGAAGACGGCGAGCATCATCGCGATTCTGAACGTCGCTCGACAGCTGTGCATGCGCCTCTCTCTCCCGAGTGCGCACAAGAGCGGAGCGTTGTTGCTGATTGATGGCTTAAGCGTTCGGCCGTCGCCGCCCCTCCGCCGCCCCGAGGGACGCTGCGTACGTGAACCCCGGCGTTCTCCATCGCCTTCTTCGTTCGGCGCGGGCGGCGCGCCTCGGCCCCCCGCCGCGCGGCATGACCTTTGGCGAATGGGCAGCCGCCATTCGAGTCGTTCCCGATCGCGGTGCGACAGGACGCGTCGCTAAGCCCTTGATGTGACGGGCTCACTGACGCCGAACCGGCGTCCAGTCCAGCTGCGGGTGCTCTCGCCGAGCACCGCCCGGCCGCTTTCCGGCGCGCCGCAGCGGAGCGGTGACAGATATGCGGTACGTGCCCCGGACTGTTGAGACCTGCGGTTACGAATTTCGATCCCTCGACTGCGATGGGTGTGATCTGCCGCAACAGCATTGCCGTCTGTGTCCGGATTTCCATCTTCTCAGAAAGATGTATGTCTGTCTTGTCAGAGACGATCCAAGACCGCATGAACCGGAAACAATTTGTAACATCTCACACAAGATCGTGATTCACAATCACCGCCGGAACATCGGCATGGCGTCCTGGTTTCTGCGCGGCACTTGATCTGTCTCGACATGCAGAAGTTTCGATGCGAACACGCGCAAAGCTCTTTCTGATCATCGGTCTGTGTGTCGCCCTGGGTGCGGTCTATGCCGCCTCGCACGGTTCATGGCCGCACGGCGTGTCTGCCACCGCGCCGCCGAGGACCGCCGCGCCATCCGCTCCTCCCGTTCAGGCCGCGCTGTCCGAGGCTCGAAACGTCCCGATCATCGTGCGGGGCCTCGGCACGGTCACGGCCTTCAACACCGTGTCCGTCAAGAGCCGGGTCCAGGGCAGCATCACTCAGGTGAACTTCCGCGAGGGACAGGAGGTGCATACCGGGGACCTCCTCTTCCAGATCGACCCGCGTCCCTATCAGGCCATCCTCGATCAGGCGCAGGCGACGCTCGCGAAGGATCAGGCCAACCTCGCCAACGCACAGAAGGACCTTGGCCGCTACGCCGACCTCTTGAAGCGCGATTTCGCTCCCGAACAGCAGTTCACCACCCAGCAGGCGACTGTCGCCGAGGACCAATCCGCCACCAAGAGCGACCAAGCGCAGGTCGACGCCGCCCGGCTCAACGTCGACTACGCCGCGGTCCGCTCACCGATCGATGGTGTCACCGGCATCCGGCAGGTCGATCTCGGCAACCTCGTCCAGGCCAACAACGGCCAGACTCTGGTGGTCATCACACAGATCAAGCCGATCTATGTCGTGTTCACGGTGCCCGAGGCCGATATCACCGAGGTGCGCGAGGCCATGGCCGGGGGCACCCTCACGGCCGAGGCCTTCGATGCGAGCGACGAACACCGTATCGCGTCGGGCGCGCTCAAGCTCGTCGACAACCAAGTCGATCAGACCACCGGCACGGTGAAGCTCAAGGCCGAGTTCGCCAATGCCGACGAGACACTGTGGCCGGGCGCCTTTGTCAACGCTCACCTGGTCCTGTCCGTCGCCAGGGACGGCGTCACCGTGCCGGCCGCCGCCGTGCAGACGGGACCGTCGGGCACCTATGCCTACGTGGTCAGGCCCGATGACATTGTGGAGCAGCGGGCGATCAAGGTCCGCCAGACGGAGGACGACCGCGCCCTCGTCGCCTCGGGCCTGCAGGCCGGCGAGCGGGTCGTCACCGGCGGCCAGTCGCGGCTCCGGGCCGGCATGAAGGTCACGGTCGCGGATGGCGGCACGCGTCCGGCGGCCCCGGTGGCGTCGCGATGAACATCTCGGCGCCCTTCATCGTCAGGCCCATCGCCACCACGCTGGTGATGGCGGCCGTCCTCGTCGGCGGACTCGTCGGCTACGAGCTGCTGCCGGTGGCTGCCCTGCCCCGGGTCGACTTCCCGACGATCTCCGTCTCGGCCTCCCTGCCGGGCGCAGACCCAGAGACCATGGCCTCCTCGGTGGCCCAGCCCCTGGAGCGGCAATTCGCCGACCTGCCGGGGGTCGACCAGATTACCTCCACGAGCACGCTCGGCGCCACGGCGATCACCCTCCAGTTCGATCTGTCCCGCAACATCGACGGGGCCGCGGGCGACGTGCAGTCGGCGATCAACGCGGCGCAGGGCTATCTGCCCAAAAACCTGCCGACGCCGCCGACCTACAAGAAGGTCAACCCGGCCGACCAGCCGGTGCTGATCCTCGGCATGGCGTCGAAGGCGATGACGCTCACCGACCTCGACCAGTTTGCCGACCTCGACATCGCCCAGCGGATCTCGACCCTCCCGGGCGTCGGCCAGGTGGTGATCTTCGGCGAGCAGAAGTTCGCCCCGACCATCAAGGTCAACCCGCTGGCGCTCGCCGCCCGCGGCATCGGCCTCGACGAGATCGCCACGGCGGTCACGAGCAGTACCGCCGATCTGCCGGTCGGCACGCTGCAGGGTCCGAAGCAATCCTACCAGATCGGCACCAACGGCCAGATCTTCTCGCCGAAAGACCTTGGCCGGGTCATCGTCGCCTACCGGAACGGAGCGCCCGTCCATCTCGACGACGTGGCGAGCGTCGTGGCCGGCTCCGAGCAGCCGCTCCAGGCGAGTTGGGTCGGTACCGAGCCCGGCGAGATGATCGGCATCTGGCGCCAGCCGGACGCCAACACCATCGACCTTGTGGAACAGATCAAGGCCAAACTGCCGGAGTTGCAGAAGGCGATCCCGCCCTCCGTCGACCTCTCGATCATCAGCGACCGCTCGATCTCGATCCAGGAGAGCTTCACCGATGTGAAGCTGACGCTCGTCGGCACGATCGTGCTGGTCGTCGCGGTGATCTTCGTCTTCCTGCGGAACGTCTGGGCGACGCTGATCCCCGCCGCCACGGTGCCGCTCTCGCTCGTCGGCACCTTTGCGGTGATGGAGCTGCTCGGCTACAGCCTCGACAACCTGTCTTTGATGGGTCTGACCCTGGCGGTGGGTCTCGTCGTCGACGACGCCATTGTCATGCTGGAGAACATCTACCGCTATCTGGAAACGGGAATGACCCGGCGCGAGGCGGCCCTCGCCGGGTCCGCGGAGATCGGCTTCACCATCGTTTCGATCACGGTCTCGCTGATCGCCGTGTTCATCCCGCTCCTGTTCATGGGCGGCGTGGTGGGGCGGCTGTTCCGGGAGTTCGGCGTCGTGGTGACGGCGGCGGTGGTGATATCCGCGCTGATCGCGCTGACGCTCTCGCCAATGATGGCGGCCCTGGTCCTCAAGGACCCCCGGGCGCCGCGGCACGGGCCGATCTACGCGTGGTCCGAGCGGCTCTTCGACCGCCTTCTCGCCGGCTACGAGCACGGCCTCCGCCTGTCGCTGCGCTGGCGCGGGCCGGTGATGGTCGTCAACGTGCTGTTGATCCTCGCCTCGGGCTGGATGTTTTATTCCATGCCCAAGGGCTTCTTCCCGCAGGAGGATACCGGCCTGATCTTCGGCTTTACCCAGGCCGACCAGGACATCTCCTTCGACGGCATGGCCGCGCGCCAGGAGGCGGTGGCCGCGGTGATCGCCAAGGACCCCGACGTCCAGGCCTTCGGCTCCTCCATCGGCGGCACAACGAGCTCTGGCCAGAACACAGGACGGTTCTTCATCCAGCTGAAGCCGCTTGCCGAGCGCAGCGCGACCGCCGACCAGATCATCGCCCGCCTGCGCCCGCAGCTCGCGCGGCTGCCCGGCGTCGTGACCTTTCTACAGTCGATTCAGAACATCCAGATCGGTGGCCGCCTCGCCCGTACGCAGTATCAGTACACCCTTCAGGACACGGATCTCGACGAGCTGAACCAGTGGGCGCCGAAGATTCTGGAGAAGCTGCGCACGGTCTCCGGACTCCAGGACCTCGCCAGCGACCAGCAGACCGGCAGCCCGCAGCTGATGGTGCGGATCGACCGCGAGACCGCCGCGCGGCTCGGCGTCAATGTGACGACGATCGAGCAGACCCTCTACGACGCCTTCGGCCAGCCGTTCATCACCCAGCTCTACGGGCCGCTGAACACCTACCACGTCATCATGGAGGTGGCGCCGCGCTACCAGCGCGACGTGAGCGCCCTCCGCCGCATCTACGTTCACGGGACGGGCAATGCGATGGTGCCCCTCAGCCAGTTCGCCAAGCTGGAGCCGGTGCCATCCACCATCTCGGTGAACCACCAGGGCCAGTTCCCCTCCGTTACGCTGTCTTTCAACCTTGCGCCGGGGGTGTCCCTCGGACAGGCGGTGGACCGGATCAAGGCGGCCGAAGCGCAGATCGGTGCGCCGCCGACGCTTCAAAGCTCGTTCCAGGGCACCGCCCAGGAGTTCCAGACCTCGCTCGCGACCCAGCCCCTGCTGATCGCGGCGGCCCTGTTCTCGGTCTACGTGGCCCTCGGCATCCTCTACGAGAGCTTCATTCACCCGCTCACGATCCTCCTGAGCCTGCCCTCGGCGAGCGTCGGCGCCCTGGCTTTCCTGGAGCTGTTCGGCTTCGACCTCACGATGATGGCGATCATCGGGATCATCATGCTGATCGGCATTGTGAAGAAGAACGCCATCATGATGATCGACTTCGCTCTGGAGCGCCGCCGCTCGGGGGGCAAGGATCCGGAGGAGGCGATCTACGAGGCCGCAGTGCTGCGCTTCCGGCCGATCATGATGACGACGCTGGCCGCCCTGTTCGGCACACTGCCGATCGCTCTGGGGATCGGAGCGGGCGCGGACCTGCGCCAGCCGTTGGGGATCGCGGTCGTGGGCGGCCTGCTGGTCTCGCAGGCGCTCACGCTGTTCACGACCCCGGTGACCTATTTGTACATGGAGCGGCTGAGCGTCTGGGGTTCCGGCTATCTGTCGCGGTCGCGGGGCCGGCACCCGGCGACCCTTCCGGCAGAATAACAGAGCAGCCCGCCAACGGCTATGAGGCGAAGCAATGCGTGCGACCTCAGGCGGAAGCCGACCCAGTTTGCATCGACGTGAATGCCCCTCCAAGGTCGACCTGCCGGTTTCGCAGGGCGCGGCACCCGCCCCACGCCTGCGCGATGCGAGATGCAACGCCATGTCAATTAGGCCGGTAGGTTTCACGCATCGCGGCCTGCATCAAAAGCGATCACGATTTGGGGGCGCTTTAGGCTTGGCCGTGTCATTGAGATAAGATGCACATAAAGTATCTGATGTCGTTGCTTTCAAGAATTGTCGCGGGCCGATGATGATCAATCGGCTTCGAGGGCTTCTGCACCCAGATCGGCGCGAAGCGCGGCCGCGTCATCGACTCCGACAAGGACCAGACCGCCTACATCCGCGTTGCGGCGATTAACGCCGGCGGCTTCATCCGCCTTTGGCATAACCTTTCCCCGTGCGGGCGAGCGAGCCGTACAGCGTCAGGCGGATGGCGGCGGCTGCACCGGACCCCCGACTGCCCCGGGGACGGTCGAGAACGTCAAACGCCGCCATCAGAGGCCCCATCGTGTGGGACGAGGATGGCCCAAGGCCAAGTTTGAACACATCGAATACCCTGAGGAGCATCAGGACTCCCTGTCGCGGCCTGAAGACCCACGCTGTGGCGTCACGACCATGTGTAGTCCCGGTGTGTGATGGTGGATCATCAGGCCCGGTTGCCCGCGCAGCAGGTCCATGAAGACCGGCCGCTCGAAGCGGCAGGCCGTCACCGGTCCGAGGGCGTCGGCAGAGACCGAGAAACGGTCGAGCATGGAAAGCCCGAGGAGATCCCCGGGGGGGGGGGCGACCCGCCGGCTCGATGGCTTCAGCGCGTCGCGCTCCGACAGCGGCAGGGCCGTGGCCGGATGACGAGAGGGATCCTGCCTACGCCGTCCCGGCGGTACGAGGGCGCGCCGTATGCATGGGATTTCAGGCCGAACGACAGGGAATGGATCGACATGGCCCTGCTCTTCCGGTTCGGGACGGGCTCGGCGAGAGCCTTCGCCTCAGCGTCCTCGCCAGCGTTCGGTCGCCCGCATCCGCTCCGCGTCACGTGCGAGATCGAGGAAGGCGTCGCGTGCCTCCGGGTCGAGCCTGAAGGCGCGCTGCAGGACCCCGGCGGCCAATCGGACCGTCCTGTCATCCCAGGCGCAGCCGCCGCTGGCCCGGTCACGAAGGGTCATGACCGATCTGGCGAGGGCGGAGTAGGCGTCGGGTTCGAACATCGTCACCTCGCGGTGTGGGCCGCCGGTTTCGGGCTCCACATCGGGACAACGCGCCTGAGGTGAGCGGGAACGGAACCCAATGCGGCGACCGGAGACGCAGATCTGCGCTTGGCCGGGGCCGCCCGGTTCAGGGTGAACCGTCCCCGGAGATACCGTGACGTGGCGCCACGGCCGTGAAGCGGATGCCCTCGGGATGGTAGGTGATCTCGGCGGCACCGCCGATCTCCACCGCCAGCGCACGTTCGATCATCCGCGAGCCGAACCCCGTCCGGCACGGCGGCAGGACCGGGGGACCGCCGGTCTCCTGCCAGCGGACGCGCAGACGGTCGGATCCGTCCCCGTCGAGGAGATCCCACGTCAGATGGACGCGTCCGGCATCCGTGGACAGGGCGCCATACTTGACGGCGTTCGTGGCGAGCTCGTGCAGCGCCATGGCGAAGGCCAGCGCGACCCGCGACGTGAGATGGACCGCAGGCCCGCTCGCCGCGAAGCGGTCCTCCCGGTCGGCCCCGAAGGGGCGCAGCGCCACGCCGACGACCTCCGCGAGGGTCGCGCCCTCCCACGTGTCCCGGATGAGCACGTCGTGGGCGGCCGCCAGCGCGACGATGCGGGCGTCCAGGATGGTCTGGGCGTCCGCCAGCGAGGCGGACGTCCGCAGGGTATGGCGGATGATCGATTGCACCGTCGTCAGGGTGTTCTTGACCCGATGCGCCAGTTCCTTCGCCAGGAGGTCGCGGTGATCCTCGATCCGCTTTCGGTCGGTGATGTCGAGGGAGATGCCGGCGATGCCGGCCGGCGTTCCGTCGGGGCGATACGAGGCGTGGCCGCGGGACTGGATCCAGCGGATCTCGCCGCCGGGGTGGGTGATCCGATACTCGATGTCGTAGTCCGTCCGCCCGGCGATGGCGGCGGCGACCGCCCCCTGCATGCGAGCGCGGTCCTCCGGATGGATCGCCTCGATCCACGCCGTGTAGCTGAACGGCGCCCCGGGGTCGCGACCGAAGTTCGCCTTGCACCCCTCCGACGCGTCCAGCGACATCGAGACGAGGTCGAGGGTCCATGAGCCGATGCGCCCGGCCTCCTGGGTGAAGCTCAGGCGCGCCTCGCTCAGGGCCAGGGCCGCCGCGGTGGCCTCCGGCCCCGTCGGCGCGGATCCGGGCGTCCCGGCACGGGCTTCCAGGGCCACGTCGGGTTGGACCGCGAGAAACGGGACCGGCCCCGGTTCTGCCCATGACGAGCGTGGCCGGTGATGCCCTGGGGTCTGGAGGAACGAGGTGGAAGCCACGGCTGATCTCGCTTCAGGCGACGAGGGCGGGCGCGAGCGCGACGTCGAGGTGGACCGGGTTGTGCAGGGTATTCGCCACCGGCGACCACAGAACCGTGTGCTTGATCAGCGCCGCCAGGGTCTTTCGCGACGCGTCGGCGTCGATGGCCACCGTGACACGGATGCTCTCGAAGCCGATGGGCTTCGGGTGGAGGTCGCCGCTGCCCCAGGCCGACGTCATGTTGATGTCGGCTTCGACGCTGAGCTCCAGCGACCGGATCGGGATGCCCTGTGCCAGGGCGTTGGCGTGGATGCCGATGGACAGGCACGACCCCAGGGCGGCAAGCAGGGCCTCGGACGCGTTCGGCGCGGTGCTCTCGCCGAGCAGTCCTTCGGGCTCGTCCTCCATCACCGGCTGCGGCGGCAGGTTCCGGATGTAGTTGAGCTGGCTGAGCCGCCCTTGCGCGACCGTCCTGCACCGAAGGGTCCGGACGGCGGTCGGATCGGCCTTACCCTTGTCGATCACGGATTGAAGTTCGCGCCTGTCGATGGACGCGGGACCCGTCAGGCCAGCTTTCGCGGGTGGCAGCGCCATGGAATTCTCCTGCGCAGGGTCCGGCGACATCAGAATTCTCAATCCATGAAAACAATTATGCCGTGGTTATTTATCGCGTATCAGCATAGACTGCATATCGCTACGTTCGATCATCGAAAATGACGACCGGCAATGCGAAAACGGATGGCGGTCGGCGCATGTTAGACTGAGACGACCTGAGGTTCTTCCTGGCCCGCGCCCGGCACGGCACGCTCTCGGCGGCCGCCAAGGTGCTGCATGACACGCGGTCGACCGTGGGCCGGCGTCTGAACACGTTGGAGGGCGGAGGCGATGTGCCTGCACGGCATCCCGGAGCACATCCGCTGCGACAAGGGCCCTTAGATGATCGCGACGGCGTTGCGCAGGTGGGTCACCAAAGCCGGCTCGCAGATCCCGTACATCGCGCCAGGATCACCGTCGGAGAACGGGTCGTGTGAGAGCGTCAACGGCACGCTTCGTGACGCGTGCCTACGCCCGGAGATCGTCTGCGCGCGGAAGGAGGCACAGATCGTGATCGGTCTATGGCCGAACACAGACTCCCGCGCCCGTCAGAGACCCGGATCTGGCCTTCCGGCGCCCCATGGCCGCGACCATGCCGTAGCCTCGCAACCGGCCCGGTCCAAAATACCGGCCAGGTCGGGTGGGGCTCAGCACCGTCGAAATCAGCTTGGCCGGCTCTGCCCCGCCCCGATCGGCTCACGGGGCGGGGGAGCGTCCGATCGCACCAGCGGTCGGACCGATACGCGACGCGGCCCAACAGCTGGAAAGCAGAGCCCAGTTGCGACTGGGTGTCAGGCGAGCGTGTGCCGGGTTCAGTAACCGTAACCGCCGTAGCCGTAGCCGTAGCCGTAGGGCCGGCGGTAGTAGCCATAGGGGCCGCCGTAGTAGCCCACCGGAGCATACCCGCCGTAGCCATATCCGTAACCGCCGTAGGGATACCCGTATCCGCCAGCGAGGCCGTATCCGACAGCTGCACCGGTCAAGAGACCCAGACCCAGACCGTAGCCGCCGTAGCCATAACCGCGGCCATAGCCGTATCCTCGGCCGTAACCACCGTATCCCCCGCGGAAGCCACCGTAGCCGCCGCGAAAGCCAGCGCCGCGGAAACCGCCACCATAGCCGCCGCCGCGGAAGCCGCCGCCACCAAACCCCCCACCGTGGAAGCCGCCACCGCCGAAACCGCGAGCATCAGCCCCGGTCGGAACGAAGGCGATGGCGGCCAGCAGCGCCGTTGAAGCAAGAGCAAGACGTTTCACAGGATCATCTCCCATCCAGGTCGTCACCAAACAACTGGGGCAACCGCACAGCGGATCCGCCTGCACAATACCCACGGCGTCGCAGTTTTGTATCAACGTGTTGCTAAGAGACAAAAAAGCCCGACCCAGGGGAGATGATCCTGGGCCGGGCGCTTCTGCATCGCGCAATACGGGCGGTGTCGCTCGATGCAATGGGCGGGTCAATCCGGTGGAACGAACAGGAGTTCCACCACCGGGCCGAGCTATCGCTGGCCGATTGCACCCGCCATTTAGCGCGTCAATCCGCGCCGCAATCGAGCAGATCGCGCCTGCGCTGCTCGGAGTTTTCCTGAGCCTCGTCTTGCCAGCTGACCTCAGGCGGATCCGCGTCCGCCCTGACCGGCCGCTCGCCCGGCATGTACGGGCTGCGCGGGTCGGCAGGCAGCGAGCCCGTCGTCTCTGGGTCCATGTCGCAGTCCCGGGCCAATTGATCGGCCTGGGCGAGCACCGGCCCGGCGCACACGACCGTCACCGCGGCGATCACCAGCAGCTTCCTCATAGGGGTGTTCCTGACGAGCCAGATCACGCGCACGTACCGCACCTGCGGCGACGACGGGGTAGGGCCGGAGGGCTTAATGCGCCCCTTCAGACACCAGCCACATCTGCGCGAACGGGGCAGACATGCGTGCCCGCCCGAGCCGAATTGCTCGGCACCGCCCTCGACACGGGCGCGTACCTCCGCAGGCTCAAGTCGGTGCCCGCGGATCATCCGGCTTCGCAGTTGAACATCGATCTATGGGCAAGCGCCGCGCCTCCTGGACCGACAGCATGAACCGGCCGTCGCGGTATTCAACCTGCGCGAACACCATGCCCCGCCCCAATCTTCATACCTTCCGCGCAGGGTCCGTCACCGCACGGCTCTGCGCGCGCCACCACCCGCGCGGCTTCTCGCACGGTCTGATCGGTCGAGGTCGCCCACCGCCCCTCGGCAACCCTTGTTCGAATCCGCGTCCACACTCTGCCTCTGTGGATCGCCCTTATCCGTGGGAGGAATCGGGTTGCGCCCTATGCCGCCGGGAAGCGCCGGCGCCGCGGATCGACCGCCCCGCCTGAGCCAGGCCAGCCAATCTCGGCTGATGCTGCGGACCAC
>CAXTCV010000079.1:0-15078 GCA_964242725.1 uncultured Methylobacterium sp. | reverse complement strand
CGTGCAGCAGCCGCGCTACGGCCAGCAGATCGTGGATATCCTGCTGCCGTTCTGAGGTGACGATTCGGTCGGCGCATGAACCGGCGGGCGTGGATGAGGCGCGCGGAGGATCATCGGCGCGCCGGTCAAACCCTCCTGGCGGCCGGACGGTTCAGTGTCTCCTGTCATCTGGCCGGGCCGGCCGTCGGATGCGCCCTCAAGGCGCGGATCGCGCGCGCGTTCCCGAGCGGGACGTGGTCACGCCGGCAATTCGCCCACGACAGACACACCGACGACCCGTTCTTCTTCAACACGTCTCGGCCGGTTCTCGACGACCTCGCGTCCCTGCCCAAGACGCTGACGGAAGGGGTCCGAGAGGTGTAGAGCTTCCGCGTGGACCATATCGCCATCGACAACGCGATTTGCTTCCACCTCGATCGACGCGCGACGGACGGGGCGCCGATCCCTCCAGGCGGGAAGACGGGCGTTCCGCGCATGCGCGGGGCCTGCCTTTCTTAACCTGCCGCCGGCGCTCAGCCCGGCTCCTCCGGCTCCGGGCCGCGGGTCACGTCGAGACCCGAACCGGCGCCGGGCGGCGGCCCGACCTTCACCGGGGCGCCGGTGCGGGCGGCTTCGTAGATCCCCTCCATCAGCACCTGATCCTGCAACCCCTCCTCGCCGGGCGTGCGCGGGCGCAGGTTCTCCTGGATGCACCGGGAGAAGTGGTCCATCTCCAGGGCGAACTGGTTCTTCGCGGTCAGGATCTTCTCGTCCCGGGCGCCGGCCTTTCCGTCCTTGTGGCTCACGAACAGCCGCTGCCCCTCATAGGCGAAGGCGTTCTGGAGATCGACGGACGCGTTTCCGGTGTGCAGGGTCAGGCCGCGCGCCTCGTAGACGCCGTAGCTCGACAGGCACTGCGCGATCACGCCCGACGGGAAGCGCATCGTGAAGCTCACCGTCTCCTCCACCTCGCGGTATTTCGGATCGTCGGGCGGCGAATGGATCTGCGCCTGGATCAGATCCGGCTCCTCGCCGAGCACGGCGCGGGCCGTGTTCAGGCAGTAGAGGCCGATATCCGGCAATGCGCCGCCGCCCGACAGCGCCTTCCGGAGGCGCCACTGCTCCGGGAGACCGGTGGTCTGCCCGTTGAACGCCTGGATCAGCCGCGGCTTGCCGAAATCGCCGGTGCGCGCGAGCCGGATCACGGCGCGGTTGTGCGGCTCGTACTGGCAGCGATAGGCGATCATCAGCTTGACGTTGGCCGCGGCGCAGGCCGCGATCATGTCACGGCATTCCTGCGAGGAGACCGCCATCGGCTTCTCACAGAGGACCTGCTTGCCGGCGGCGGCCGCCGCGAGGACGTTGTCCCGATGCACGCCGTTCGGCGTCACCACGTAGACCGCGTGGACATCGGGATTGGTCTTGAGCCGGTCCCACTCGTCGTAGCCGTAGACCGCGTCCTCCGGCAGGCCGTACTGGCGCGCCACGAGCTTGGCCTTGTCGGGCGAACCCGACATCACCGCGGCCAGCCGCGAGCGCCTGGCCTCTCCGAAGGCCGGCAGGATCTCGTCGAGGCTCAGGCGCCCGAGGCCGACGACGCAGTAGCCGATGCGCTGGCCGGGCGGCTGCGGGGCCGGGGTCGGCGCGGGCGGACGATCGCCCGGCCCGCGCCAGTTGGGGAACATTACCCGCCCGCCCTGGACCGCACCGGTATCGGCCGGGACCGACGGCGCCGGTGGGGCCGCCTGCGCGCCGCCGCCGATCGTGGCGCCCGCCAGGGCGCCCCCGGCCGCGAGGAGGGAGCGTCGAGAGAGCCGCGTATCGTCCGCCATGGGTCTCGCCGTATCGCAGGATCGGAGGCACGGCGCCGGGGCGCCGGGATGATGGGTCCGGGGCGCCGTGGCGCGCCCGTTCATTCCTTGAACGCGGCCGGGTTCCGGGCTGTTTCCGGACGACAGCGCGGCGCGCGGACGCGCCGTCACGCGGGCGGTGGATCCGGCGCTTCGACCTCGCCGCGGCGCTGCAATTGGAGGGCGACGAACCAGCACAGGCACGCCCAGGCGGCACCGATGCACCACCCGGCGAGCACGTCGCTGGGCCAGTGGACGCCGAGATAGATCCGGCTGATCCCGACCAGCAGTGTCACGGCGACGCCGAGCCCGAGCACCAGGGCCTTCGCCGGCCGGTGGCGCTCCACCCGCGCCACCAGGGTCGCCAGGGTCAGATAGGCGATGGCCGACATCGTGGCGTGTCCGCTCGGAAAGCTCGCGGTGAACACCTCCATGCCGTGCGGGACGAGGTCCGGCCGGGGTCGCTGATAGAACAGCTTCAGCACCGTCGAGACCAGTTCGCCGCTGCCGACCGCCGCGAGCACGTAGAGGCCGATCCGCCGCCGGCCGGACACCGCCAGATAGGCGGCGATCGCACAGGTCAGGAACAGGACGGTGAAGACGCTGCCGAGACCGGTGATGTCGCGCATCGTCTCCTCGAGCCAGGGCGGCCCGATCGGGTCGGCGAGGTCGGCCGGATTGCGGAGGGCGAGCAGGATGCGCCGGTCCAGGGCCGCCGTAGAGCCCTCGCCGACCTCATGGGCGAGGTAGAAGAAGCCGTAGCCCAGGATGCTCAGGCCGAGCAGGGCGACGAGGGGCCCGACCTCGTTGAGGCGCAGCCGGAGCCAGACCGCCGTGGCGGGCTCGATCAGCCGGTTTCGCCGCAGGCCGTCCGGCAGCCGAACGGCGCGGTTTTCCCGAACCATCAGGCGTTCTCCCCGAAGGCCACGCGGGCGACCGCCTCCCACGGCCCGCCGAGATAGCGCCAGAGCTGGGTCGCCGGGGCGGTGAAGCGGAATGGCGCGAATCCCGCCGCCAGATCGGCGTGGAGCCGGCGCGCCACGTCCGGCGCGACCTTGTTCTGCACCGTCACGTGTGGGCGCCAGCCCTGCCGGTCCTGTGCCGTGAGATGGGGTTCGAACTCGGCGGCGAGGCGGCTCCGGAAGGCCGCCAGGGCCGGCGCGTCCAGCACGTAGGCGACGCCGCGTCCGGTGAAGCGCAGGCCCGTGACCGCGACCTCCGGGGGCGGGACCGTGCGGGCGAGGGCGGCGACCGCCGCGATCACGCCGCGCTCCCGGTCCCCGGGCAGGTGATGGAACAGCGTGGCGTGGGCGGGGATGACGTTCAGGGACTCCGGGAAATATCGGCGTCGCTCGCCGTCGAAGCGAGCGAAGGCCGGCTCGTCGAAGGCGAGAGTCAGGATCAGGGGGGCTGCATCGGTCATGCGGCCGAGATGGCGCCCTCGGCCACTCAGGTCCAGTAGAGCACCCGGGCCGCCGGCAGGTCACGGGAAAGACAGGTCGTCAGATGGGCCCGCATCGCCTGCATCAGCGGCTTCGGGAAGACGTACTTCACCGAGCCGAACTTCGTGCGTTTCTCCACGCGGTCGGCCTCGTCCAGGGGCAGGTCCGAGCCCGGATACCAGCCGCGGAGGACCGTCTTGGATCCGGGGGTGAAGCGGTGGGTGATCAGCTCCGCGGTGAGGTCGAGGTTCGGCGCGCCGGAGAGGGCGTCGGCGGCCGCGCGGATCAACTCGGCGTAACCCTCCTCCCAACCCTCCACGGGCAGGATCGGCGCGATGGTCAGACCCACGGGATAGCCGGCCCGTGCCATCTGCCCCAGCGCGGCGAGCCGGGCGTCGAGCGGGTCGGTCCCCCCCTCGTAGCGGGCGGCGGCCCGGGCATTGACCGAGACGCGGATCCGGGTGCGTCCGTTGTGCGGCAGGTCGAGGAGCGGGGCGACCGCGGCGAACTTCGTGGTGAAGCGCAGCTGCACCGGCGCGTCCCAGGCGCCGAAATGGCGGATCGCGGCGGAAAGCGAGCCGGTGAGATGCTCGATGCCCAACGGATCGGTGTAGCAGGAGGCCTCGAAGGTGGTCCCCTCCTGCGCGCGCGCGGCGGAGGCCGAGGTCACCGCGCCGCGCCCGGCATAGGCTTCGAGATTGCCCAGGATCGCGTCGAGATTGGCGTAGGCGCGGGTCACCGGCGGCCCCTGGAGGGAGCCCGCGAGGTAGCAGTACTGGCAATGGGCCGGGCAGCCCTCGGCAAGGTCGACGCGCCAGTCGGCCGAGGGCGGGATCGGCTGGAGCCGCAGCTTGGTGGGCGGCGCCACCGTGAGGGCGAGGGTCGCCTTGGCGGCCGCGTAGGCCCGGCGCGGGTCGGGCTCGCGCGGGCTCGGCAGGCGGTTCGACGCCAAGCGCTCCACCGGCAGACCCAGCGCCTCGGCGCGGTCGAGCATGGCCCGGCCGTGGGCGTGCTCCAGTGCCGCCGGCGTCGCCAGCACCCGTCGGGGCTGCCAGAGGCGCGGCGGCCGGGGGTGTTCGCGATGGTCGGGGGCTTCGAGAGCCGGGTCGGGCGAGGGCGGCATCCCGGGCGAACGCGCGGCCATGCCGGGCAGGTCCGGCCTAGTCGACCGGTCCCGGTGCGGCTAAAGCACCGCCATGTCAGCAGACAGGGAGAGCGTACATGTCGGCCGCGAGGGCTGGTTGTTTCTCACCGGGGGCACCAACCGCGTCCTGGATCGCTACCGGGGCGGCCCGGGGCACTGGCTGCTTCTGCGGCGCTGGGCGCGACTGATCAGGACCCGAGCCCGGCATGCGGAGCGCCTCGGCATCCGCTGCCTCCACGTGATCGTGCCGGAGAAGCTGTCGGTCTACGACGACAAGACCGAGGGACTGCGTTACGCCCCCGCCCGGGCTTCGACCCGGCGCCTGGCCCGCCGCCTCGCCCGCCACCCCGCCTATCTCGATCTCCTGGCCCCCCTCCGGGCCGCCCGGCACGGGCCGGTGCCGCTCTACCTGCGCACGGACACCCACTGGACGGTGCAGGGCTGCCTGCTGGCCTATCGCGAGATCATGCGCGTGCTCGGGGCGATCCCCCCGGCCGATATCGGGACGCGCCCGAAAGTCGTCTCGGACGAGCTCATGGATCTCGGCGAGAAGCTCCGCGACCGGCCGCGGGAACGCCTCGAACGGTTCATGCTGCAGCGCGACGCGCGTCGGGTCGAGACCGGCCCGCTGCTGGCCGCCTACGAGGCGGAGGGGCGCGACCGGGAGGTGCATGTCGGCGCCCATGTCATCTACCGGAACGACGCGCCGACGGCGGATCCCCGCCGCCTCGTCCTGTTCGGCGATTCCTGCGCGCATTTCGACCCGTTCATGCTGACCGGGCTGCTCGCCGAGAGCTTCTGCGAGGTCCACTTCGTGTGGTCCGCGAGCCTCGACTGGCCGTATATCGAGCGCGTGCGGCCCGATATCCTGCTGTTCGAGGTGGCCGAGCGGTTCCTCGCGCGTCTTCCGAATGACGATTTCGACGTCACGGTCGCGGGCCAGCGCGGGACGGGCGGCCGGCTCGCGCAGATCCGGGCAGGCGGCCTGAAACCACGGCCGAGCGAAGGGGCCGATCGGTAGATCGGGGCCGATCGGTGGATCGGGGCCGATCAGTAGATCGCCGTGTCCATCCGCGCGAAGTCATTGATGCCGGCGGCCTGGTACTTGGCGTAGGATTCCGGCGCGCAGGCGATCCCGATCATGAGGACGAGGAGGGTCGCCAGGCAGGCGAGCGTCGCCGTGACCACGTCCGCGTGGCGTCTCAGAGCGTGAATCAACAGGCATCCGAACGTGAACAGGGCCGCCTCGGCAACGGGCACCAGCGCGAACGACATCACTCCACCTCCATCGACGTCCCGCCAAGCCGTGCGGCCGATCTGACCGACGGCAGCGGGCGGATGCGAGAGAGATGCCGCATTTTGTTGCACTGCAACAGAAGGGGCGATGCAAACCAGCCTTGCGCAGAACTCGCGGGCCGGGGGGCACGCGCTGGGCGCGCGGACCACCTGCCGGGAGCCGCAGCCCCGGGCGTCTTCCCCCGGGCGACGGGCGTCCCATCTGATCGGGATGGCCCTCGGCGCTGGGCTGTCGGGATGGGATACGACGATGGGACTCCTGATAGACGGCGTTTGGCGCGATCAGTGGTACGACACCGCCGCCACGGGCGGCCGCTTCGAGCGGAAGGCCTCGGCCTTCCGCAACTGGGTCACCGTCGACGGCGCGCCGGGGCCTTCGGGTGCGGGCGGCTTCCGCGCCGAGCCGGGCCGCTACCACCTCTACGTCTCCCTGGCCTGTCCCTGGGCCCATCGCACGCTGATCGGCCGTGCCCTGAAGGGCCTGGAGGCGGCGATCACCGTGTCGGTGGTCGATCCGCATATGGGATCGGAGGGCTGGGTGTTCGGCGCCACGCCGGGGGCGACGCCGGATCCGATCCACGGCGTCCGGCGGCTCTACGAGGTCTATCTGGCGGCGGACCCGTCCTATACCGGCCGCGTCACCGTTCCGGTGCTGTGGGACCGCCAGCGGGCCACCATCGTGTCGAACGAATCGGCCGAGATCTTGCGGATGCTGAACGGCGCCTTCGGCGGCACGGGGCCGGACCTCTATCCCGAGGAGCTGCGCGCCGAGATCGACGCGGTGAACGCCCGCGTCTACGACCGGGTGAACAACGGCGTCTACAAGGCCGGGTTTGCCACCACGCAGGAGGCCTATGCCGGCGCCTTCGAGGCGCTGTTCGCGGAACTCGACGCCCTCGACGATCGCCTCGACCGGACCCGCTACCTCTGCGGCGACCGGCTTACCGAGGCGGATGTCCGCCTGTTCACCACCCTGGTGCGGTTCGACGCCGTCTATGTCGGGCATTTCAAGTGCAACCGGCGCCGGATCGCCGATTACCCGAACCTCTCGAACTACCTGCGCGACCTCTATGCGCTCCCTGGCGTCGCGCCGACCGTGAACCTCACGCATATCAAGCGGCACTATTACGAGAGTCATCCGACCATCAACCCGACCGGGATCGTGCCGCTGGGGCCGGAACTCGACTTCTCCGCCCCGCACGATCGGGTCCTGCGGTTCGGCGCGCCGGCGTGAGTCCAAGACCGCCGCGGCACGAAGCCCCGACCCCTGATTTGACGCACGCGCGTCGCCAAAACGGTATCCCCTTCGGCGGCGCGCGCGCTAAGTCGGCCTTCAACCGGAGGACGTCCGACACGCCATGACGAACCGCCTGCGCCTCGCCCTGCTCTGCGCCCTCCTCACCCTGCCTGCGACGGCGCGCGCCCAGGCCGCGTTGCGCCTGGACGGCACCTGCGAGAAGCTCGTGATCGGGACGCAGGATCTAAGTGCCTCGTGCAGCAACGTCCTGACGAACGCGGTGAGCCGCAACCGCACCAGCTTCGAATTCACCACCTCGGACGGCCGGACCCTCAGCTTCAGCGGCAACGGCGCGCAGCAGGAGGCCACGGAGGAGACCGATCCGCTGCAGCCGATCAATGTCGTCACCACCGACACGGACGCCGCACCGACCCTCGCGATCGGCGCCTGCCGCTTCTCGACCCCGGAACCGGGCCGCACGGCGATCACCTGCGAGGCCAGCGCGGCGGATGGGCGACCCTTCGCGGGGACTTTCGTGACCGTCGCCCGGGCGGCGTCCGGGGCGCCGGCCGCCCCGGTGCCGCGCTGAACCGGACTGGTCAGACGGGCTCGCAAGCCCCATTTAAGCGGCTCCAGCAAAAAGGTTCCGAAGCCAGACCGATGCTCAACGATATCCTCGCCGGGGGCGGCGCCCCGGCCGTCGACACAGGCTCCCTGATCAAGGACACGACCACCGCGAGCTTCCGCCAGGACGTGATCGCCGAGTCGATGCACCGTCCGGTGCTCGTTGACTTCTGGGCGCCCTGGTGCGGGCCCTGCAAGCAATTGACGCCGGTGCTGGAAAAGGCCGTCCAAGAGGCTGCGGGCGCCGTCGCCCTGGTGAAGATGAATATCGACGAGCACCCCTCGATCGCGGGCCAGCTCGGCATCCAGTCGATCCCGGCGGTCATCGTCTTCCAGAAGGGCCAACCGGTCGACGGCTTCATGGGTGCGGTGCCCGAGAGCCAGATCAAGGAGCTGATCGGACGCGTGGCCGGTCCGATGCAGGATCCGATCGAGGCCGCCCTCGCCGATGCCGCCGCCATGATCGAGGAGGGCGACATCGCCGGCGCCTCCGAGATCTACGCGGCGATCCTGGAGCAGCAGCCCGACAACGTCCCGGCGCTGGCCGGCCTCGCCAAGATGCAGCTCGACGCCGGCGAGATCGAGAATGCCAAGCGGGTGATGGCGATGGTCCCCGAGGCGAAGGCCGCCGATCCGGCTCTCGCCGGCATCCGCGCGGCGCTGGACCTCGCTGAGCAGGCGGCCTCGCTGGGCGATCTGGCGGGCTTGCAGCGACAGGTCGAGGGTGATCCGGACGCCCATCAGGCGCGGTTCGACCTCGCCCTGGCCCTTGCCGCCGCAGGGGAGCGCGGCCAAGCCGTCGATCACCTGATCGAGCTGCGCAAGCGCGACAGCGCCTGGAATGACGACGGCGCGCGCAAGCAGCTTCTGCAGTTCTTCGAAGCCTGGGGCGTGATGGATCCCGACACGATCCGCGGGCGGCGCAAGCTCTCGGCCCTTCTGTTCTCGTGAGGCGCCGGCTCGCGCTCACGCCTATCCGTCCGCCCCTCTGCGAGGCGCCATGAGCACCCATGCGAGCTACAAGGGCCCTGCGGATTGTCCCGCGGTGATCCCGGTCTTCCCCCTTTCGGGGGCGCTGCTTCTGCCGCGCGGGCAGATGCCGCTAAACATTTTCGAGCCCCGCTACGTGGCGATGATCGACGACGCCATGCGGACCGATCGGATCATCGGCATGATCCAGCCCGACCCGGAGGGGTCGGGCGCGGCGAGCCCGAAGCTCTACCGCGTCGGCTGTGCCGGCCGGATCACGCAATATGCCGAGACCGGCGACGGCCGCTATCTGGTCTCCCTCACCGGGGTCAGTCGGTTCCGGATCGAGAGCGAGCTGGCTTCGACCAGCCTGTATCGGCGCTGCCACGTCTCCTATGACACCTTCGCGGTGGACTTCGCCCCGCGGGCGGGCGAGGAGCTTGTCGACCGCGATGGCGTGCTCAAGGCGCTGCGCGACTTCGTGGAGTCGAACGACCTCAAGGTGGATTGGGCGGGGATCGACGAGGCGCCCGACGAGGCGCTGGTCAACGCGCTCTGCATGATGAGCCCGTTCGGCGTCCGCGAGAAGCAGGCGATGCTGGAGGCGCCCGACCTCAAGACCCGGGCCGAGATCCTGATCGCGGTCACGCAGATGGAAATGGTTCGGGGTTCGGGCCCCGAATCGACGATGCAATAGGGTACGCGCGCGATGGCCAACGATCTCACCACCCCCGTGGAGGCGACCCGGGTGGATCCGAAGCTCCTCGAGATCCTGGTCTGTCCCCTGACCAAGGAGACGCTGGAATACGATTTCGCCCGGCAGGAGCTGATCAGTCGCTCCGCCAAGCTCGCTTATCCGATCCGCGACGGCATCCCGATCATGCTGCCGGAGGAGGCCCGGCCGCTCACGGATTGACGGCCGTTCGGACGTCAGTGGGGCGAGGAGCGACGCGGCGGCGTCGCGCCGCGATCGAGTGAGGACGCGCGACGCTGGACCCGAGACGTCAGCTCACAGGATACGGCCAAGCATCACTTCGCCGCAGGCCGACGATTCAAACCGACAGCGCCCCCGGATCTGATCGTGCCGGACATCGCCGCCGGCGCTCTGCTTGCCGCGTCCCGCGTTCAGCCTAGGGTCATCCTCAATCGACAATTCTATTTGTGCGCGCTGCGGCGTGCAGAATCTGAAGTGCTGAGAGATTACCCCCCGATGATCAATTTGACCGCCGCTGCGGCCATGGCCACCGGCCTGTTCATCATGACCGGCGTACCCGCAGAGGCGTCGCCGAGCAAACAGAACGGGACGTGGTCGGTTGAGCTGGTCACGGAGAGCGGCCCCTGCAGCGCCCGCTATTCCTACGCGCTCGCCATCCGCGAGGGGACGGTACAGCTCGTCTCCGGAGATGCCGGCGCCCGGGTGAATGGCCACGTCGGTGCGGACGGCATTGTCGGGCTCACCGTGAGCACCGGCACCGCGAGCGGCACCGGGACGGGGCGGCTCCAGGGCGGCATCGGCGCCGGAACCTGGAAGGTCGCGTCCCTCTGCTCCGGACGTTGGACCGCCCGGCGCAGCGACACCCGCACCGCGCAGGCCGAATGACGCTGCTTCGGATCGTCGATGGTCCCGAACGGCGACCGTGACCTTCCGGGACCCGGTCTTACACCGCCGCTGCGAGCCAGCTGCGCGCCTCGTTCAGGCGGGCGCGCTCGAACACCTTGATCTGCGTCGGCGAGACGAAGTTGAACGTCTCGGCCAGGGCCTTCAGCCAGGGGGCATCCGTCACCAGGGCGACGTGGCTGACGCTCTTCATCATCGAGAAGCCGAATCGCGGGTCCTTGAAGAAGGCCGCGGGCTCCATGCCTTCGAAGGCGCGGATATCCTCGAGCAGCTTGATCTTGCCGCCCTTGTCGAGGTCGGCCTTCATGGCCGTCATCGCCGCGTTCATCTCCTCGTCGGAGATCTTGCCGTCGACCACGATCTCGGCGACGTTCGAATCCGGCGTCTTGGTGTAAGTCAGCACTGATCGCTCCTCCGGGAACCGCCCGCGCCCCGTCGCCGCTCTGAGGCGTGGGGTTCGCCGCCCGTGGCGGCAGTGTCCTACAAAAAGCTCTGCGGGTCGACATCGATGGCGACCCGAACGTTGCCGCGCACCTTCGGCCCCCGGGCGAGCCAGGCGCGCAGATAGCCCTGGAGGTCGACATTGCGCTCGGTCTTCACCAGCAACCTGAAGCGGTAGCGCCCCCGGATCAGGGCCAGGGGCGCCTCGGCCGGCCCCAGGACCATCACCCCCTCGGGCGGGTCGGCGGCCCGGGCCAGCGCCTGCCCGTGCGCCTCCGCGACCGCGCGATCGTTGGCCGAGACGATCAGCGCGGCGAGCCGGCCGAAGGGCGGCAGGCCGGCTGCTTCGCGGGCCTGGATCTCCTCCGCGTAGAAGCGCTCGGCGTCCCCCGACAGCAGGGCCGCGATCACCGGATGATCGGGCTGGTAGGTCTGGACGAGCGCCCGGCCGGGCTTGTCGCCGCGGCCGGCCCGGCCGGTCACCTGCTGGAGCAGCTGAAAGGTGCGCTCCGCCGCCCGGGGATCGCCCGAGGTCAGGCCGATATCGGCGTCGAGCACGCCGACCAGGGTCAGGAAGGGAAAGTTGTGGCCCTTGGCCACGAGTTGCGTGCCGATCACGAGGTCGCAGTCCCCGGCCGCCACGGCGTCGAGTTCCTGCCGCAGGCGCTCGGCACCGCCGGGGAAATCGCTCGACAGGACGACGATGCGCCGGCCCGGGAAGACGTCGGCAGCCTCCTCGGCGATCCGCTCGACGCCGGGGCCGCAGGCGGTGAGGTTGTCGAAGGTGCCGCACTCGGCGCAGGCCTCCGGCCGCCGCTCGGCGTAGCCGCACTGGTGGCAGACCAGGGCCCGGCGGAAACGGTGCTCCACGAGCCAGGTCGAGCAGTTCCGGCACTGGTAGCGATGGCCGCAGGCCCGGCACAGGGTGAGCGGCGCGTAGCCGCGGCGGTTGAGGAACAGCAACGCCTGCTCGCCCCGCTCCAGGGTGTGCTTCACCGCGTTGACGAGCGGCGGGCTGAGGAAGCGGCCGCGCTCGGGCTGGTCCTTGCGCATGTCGATCGCCGCGATGTCGGGCATGCGCCGGCCGCCGAACCGCTCCGGGAGCAGGACGTAGCGGTAGCGCCCCCGCGCCGCATTCACGCGGGTCTCGATGGCGGGCGTCGCCGAGGTCAGCACCACCGGGCAGCCTTCGAGGCGGCCGCGCACCACCGCCATGTCGCGGGCGTGGTAATGGACACCGTCCTCCTGCTTGTAGGCGGTCTCGTGCTCCTCATCGACCACGATCAGGCCGAGGCGGGCGAAGGGCAGGAACAGGGCCGAGCGCGCCCCGACCACGACCAGCGCCCCGCCCTCGGCCACCGCGGCCCGGAGTCGCTCCCGCCGCTTGCCGCCGACGCCGGAATGCCACGCCGCCGGGCGGACCCCGAAGCGGGCGGCGAAACGGTCGAGGAACTGCGCCGTCAGGGCGATCTCGGGCATCAGGATCAGCGCCTGCCGCCCCGCCCGGATGCAGGCGGCGACCGCCTCGAAATAGACCTCGGTCTTGCCCGAGCCGGTGACGCCCTCGAGCAGGACCGGCCTGTTGTCGGCGGCATCGGTCGTCGCCGTCCCGCCGTGCGGCCGATGCCATGGGAAACCCTCCAGAAGGGCCGCGACGGCCTCCGCCTGGGCGGGGGAAAGGGGTGTCCGGGGAAAGTCGGGGTCGGGCCGCGGTGCGACCGGCTCGGGCTCGACCGCGACGGTCGCCAGAACGCCGTCGTCGATCAGCCCGTCGACCACCGAGAGCGAGACCCCGGCCTCCTTGGCGAGCGCACTCTTGCCGCGCAGGGCGCCGTCGGTGGCGACCGCCAGTACCTTGGTGCGGGCGGGGGTGGCCCGGGTGGGGAGCTTGTCGGTGATGCGCACCGCGACCCGGGCGGTCTCGGCCGCGGCGGCTTCGTCCGGCAGGCGCAGCACCATGGCCAGCGCCGAGCCCTTCGGCGCCAGCGTGTAGCGGGCGATCCAGTCGACCAGGCTGCGCAGCGGCTCCGAGAGGGGCGGCACCGGGAAGCGGCCCGTCACCGGTCGCAGGTTCGAGCCGCCCGCGGTCTCGCTCAGCCCCCAGACGACGCCGACGATCTCGCGTGGACCCAGCGGCACCTGGACCACGTCGCCGGCGGCGAGGTCGAGCCCCGTCGGCACCACGTAGCTGTAGGGCGTGTCGAGGGCGAGCGGGATCAGGATCTCGGCGACGAAGGGCATGCAGGCTTTTCGGGCGGCTCCGTTCCGGGTCCGTACCATAGCCGAGGGAAAAGGACCCGCCGCTTCAGGCACGGCGCAGGCCGGGCACCAGGGGCAGCGCGGCAAGGCTCAGTGCCGCCATCGCCCAGAAGGCCGGAGCCCCGAAGGCGCCGTAGAGCAGGCCCGAGGCGAGGGTCGCGAGCACGCCGGACAGGCCGAGGCCGAGCGTGCCGTAGAGCGCCAGCGCGGTGGCTCGTCGCCCCGGCGGCGCGCAATCCTCGATCAGGCCGAGGCAGGCCAGGTGCAGGAGCGCGAAGCTCAACCCGTGAAGCGCCTCGACGGCGGCGAGCCAGGGCAACGCGACCGTCGCGCCCAGCACCGCCCAGCGCAGGGCGCCCGCGCAGGCGGCCACCGCGATGCCGGCCGGCAGCCCGATCCACGCCAGAAGGGGCGGCCCGGCCAGCAGGAATACGAGGACCTCGGCCGAGACCGAGAGCGACCAGAGCAGGCCGGCGGCGCCGGCCGAAATTCCGGCGGAGCGCCACAGGATCATCGCGAAGCCGTCGTGCATGGCGTGCGCGCCGATCACCAGGGCGGCCGCCAGCACCGTCCGGCGAAAGCGCGGGATCGCGACGAGGTCGGCAAAACCGCGCCAGGGCGGCTCGGCGAGGACGGTCTCGCCCCGATCGGCCGGCAGGAAAAGGGAGGCGGCGGCGGCGGCGAGGAACAGCACGCCGCTCGCCACGAGGGCGGCGCCGAGACCGGAGGCCGCGATCAGCCATCCGGCCGCGATGGTCGCGGCGATGAAGGCCGCCGAACCGGCGGCGCGGACCCAGCCGTACTGGAAGGCGGCTCCGCCGCGGGCCGCGGCGAGGGCCAGGGCGTCGGCGAGCGGGGCAGGGGCGGCCGTCCCCGCGGCGTAGAGCAGGGCCGGCCCGATCAGTTGCGCGAAACCCGTGCCGGGGAGGTGGGCGAGGGTCGCGATGCCCGCCAGCGCGAGGCTCGCCGCCAGGATGGCGCGCGTCGCGTCCCGCCGGTCGGCCAGGGAGCCTGCCAGGGGGCCCACCACGAGACGCAGGGCGCCCGAGGCGGCGAGCAGCATCCCGATCTCACCCGCATCCAGACCGCGGGTTGCGAGAAAACCCGGCAGGATCGGCGAGAGGCCGCCATAGGCTCCGTAGAGCATGCCGTAGAGGACGAGGAAGCGGGCCAGCCCGCTTCTCCGCCCCACGCTGATCGCCGCCACCCGCATGGGCCGAGACTAGCACCGACGCGTCCCCGAAGGTCAGGGGCGAGGCGGGACGCCCTCAACAGGCGCGGCGGACGGCGTAGCGGTAGCGGTGGCCCTGCGCATCGAGGAGTTCGCTGTCGGGGCTCTCCTGCCAGACGACCTCGTCGTCGGGCCCCGCGGCATTCGTGAGGGTCGCGCCGCGGACGATGTCGAGATTCAGGCCGAAGCCGTAGCTGACGGCCGTCGCCTCCGTGATGGCAGAGGCGATGTCGGCCTCGTCGGGGAGGCAGGCGAACAGGACGCCGTCGGAAATGGCCAGGGTGTAGGTTTGCACGAATGAGCTCCAGACTCTCCGTAAGCGGGAACCGGCGCGGGAGCGGCGGAAGCTAGGCACCGCAGCCGGGATGTGAAGCGCGTTCGCCGAGGTGCTGCATTGCACCATCTCGTGAGGCCGCGGGTCCGATACAACCCGGGTCCCATTCGCTCAGCGGGGTGCAGGCGCGTCCGGGAAGCACCTCTGCGGCGGAGCTTCCGGCGCCCGATCAGGTTCCTAGGCCGGGCAGGCCGGCCCGATTTTCCGGCTCGACCACCACCGTCGTCGGAACGGCGCCGTCGCCGGCCAGGGCGTCCGCGAGGATCTCCGGCTCGATCGCCGCCCCGGCGGATCCACCGGTGTTCGACGGCACCGGCGTGATCCGCGCGGTCTCCCGCCGGGGCCCGGTCTCCGCATCGGCGGCATGCTCGTCGGCGACCCCGGCCACGGTCTCGGGGGCGATCAGGCCGATGGCGGCCGCATGCTCGGCCATGGCGACGCTGTCGGCAGCCAGGACCAGGCTCGACCCCGCCCGTGCGACCGCGCCGGCCAGCCGCACGATCTGCTCGACCCGGGCGGCATCGCGGGACACGTTGCGGATATAGACCGCGCGCACCCGCCCGGGATTCTCCTCGACGATCTGCGCGTAGACCTCCGGGTCGTGCTGGCCGCTGTCGCCGATGAGCACGAAGGGCAGATCCCGGTAGAGGGCGA
>CAXTCV010000078.1:0-15081 GCA_964242725.1 uncultured Methylobacterium sp. | reverse complement strand
AGATGTGGCGCGCCTCCTCGGTCTCGGAGACGGTCAGGCTCTCGATGTTGTAGCCCCGCCCCGAGAACAGGCCGGAGATGCGGGCGAGCACGCCGGGCTCGTTGTCGACGATCACGGCGAGCGTGTGCCGGTTCACCGGCTCGACGCGGCCGGCGTCGGGATAGTGGGTGTTCATCGCGTTCATCGCCGGCTTCGTCCTCGTCGTCCAGTCCGTGCTCATCGGCGGCCGAACGCCGCCCAAACGACAGGCGGCGACCCCGAGAGGGCCGCCGCCACGCCCATCACACCAGCATCTTGCCTTCCTCGGAGATCACGTCGCCGAGTTCGACGCCGGTCTCGCCGAGGTAATCGGACAGGAGCATCTCGTTGTGCGCCTTGCCCGAGGGGATCATCGGGAAGCAGTTCTCGGTCTTGTCGACGATGCAGTCGAAGATCACCGGGCCGTCATGGGCGAGCATCTCGGCGATGGCGCCGTCGAGGTCGCCCGGCTTCTCGCAGCGCATGCCCTTGGCGCCGTAGGCCTCCGCGAGCTTCACGAAGTCCGGCAGGCTCTCCGAATAGCTCTGCGAGTAGCGCGACCCGTGCAGCAGCTCCTGCCACTGCCGGACCATGCCCATGTACTCGTTGTTCAGGATGAACACCTTGACCGGCAACCGGTATTGAACCGCGGTCGACATCTCCTGCATGTTCATCAGGATCGAGGCTTCGCCGGCGATGTCGATCACGAGCCCGTCCGGATGGGCGAGCTGCGTGCCGATCGCCGCCGGCAGGCCGTAGCCCATCGTCCCGAGGCCGCCCGAGGTCATCCAGCGGTTCGGCTCGTCGTACTTGAAGTACTGGGCCGCCCACATCTGGTGCTGGCCGACCTCCGTGGTGATGTAGGTCTCGCGGGCCTTGCAGGCCTCGTAGAGGCGCTGCACGGCGTATTGCGGCTTGATGATCGTCCCCGACGGCCAGTAGGCGAGGCAGTCGCGCGCCTTCCAGGCGCCGATCTTCTGGAACCACGGGTCGAGGTTGGACTGGTCCGGCCGCGACGGCAGGGCGCGCCAGGCTTCCAGCATGTCGGCCAGCACCGAGGCGCAATCGCCCACGATCCCGATATCGACCTTGACCACCTTGTTGATCGAGGAGGCGTCGACGTCGATGTGGATCTTCTTGGAGAACGGCGAGAACGCGTCGAGCCGGCCGGTGATCCGGTCGTCGAACCGGGCGCCGACGCAGATCATCACGTCGCACTCGTGCATCGCGAGGTTGGCCTCGTAGGTCCCGTGCATGCCGAGCATGCCGAGGAACTTCTCGTCCGTGCCCGGATAGGCGCCGAGGCCCATGAGCGTCGAGGTGATCGGGAAGCCGGTCTCGCGGACGAACTCGCGCAACAGGCGCGAGGCTTCCGGGCCGGAATTGATCACGCCGCCGCCGGTATAGAAGACCGGCCGGCGCGCGGTCGCCATCAGCTCGACGGCCGCGCGGATCCGGTCGGCATCGCCCTTCACGGCCGGCCGGTAGGTCTTGTGGCTCGCGATCTCCGGGCGCTCGTAGAGGCCCGAGGCGAACTGGATGTCCTTGGGCAGGTCGACCACGACCGGGCCGGGCCGGCCGTTCGCGGCGACGTAGAACGCCTCGTGCAGGATGCGCGGCAGGTCGTCGATCGATTTGACCAGGTAATTGTGCTTCGTGCAGTGGCGCGTGATGCCGACCGTGTCGCATTCCTGGAACGCGTCGGTGCCGATCAGGTGCGTCGGGACCTGTCCGGTGATGCAGACCAGCGGGATCGAGTCCAGCATCGCATCGGTCAGGCCGGTGACGATGTTGGTGGCGCCGGGGCCCGAGGTGACCAGGACGCAGCCGACCTTGCCGGAGGAGCGCGCATAGCCCTCCGCGGCGTGGACCGCGCCCTGCTCGTGGCGGACGAGGATGTGCTTGACGGCGTTCTGATGGAACAGAGCGTCGTAGATCGGAAGTACGGCGCCGCCCGGATACCCGAACAGCGTATCGACACCCTGATCCTGGAATGCCCGGATGACCATCTCGGCCCCGGTCATGACCTCGCCGCCCATGCTCTCCTCCTCGCCCTCTTCGGGGTTATGGCGGCGATCCTCCGACCGCCGCCTGGACCCGTTCCCCATCATGGCACCGTCGTCATGCGCGGCGGCATCCGCCTCGCCCGAAGGTGCCGTTCTCTTCGGCATCCCGTCTGTGTCGGTCTCGTCCCGCCCGGACGCGGGCAACAAAAAAGGGCCCCGAGGGACCCTGCATGCGCCACCGCCCGGATCGCGGCCCTAATTCAGGGCCGCCCCGTCGGTGACGCTAGCGCTACAATAAGGATCGTGGTCATCGGATGTCCGAACCTGCCCTGTGGCGATCGACGGATCCGGGAGCGGATTCCATCGAAGCGCGCATGGCGTGTCGGGCCTCTTAGCGGAGTGCGAGAAGGCGGTCAACGCATCCTGTCATGAGATCGAGCCGCTGCGCGGCGGGGGCGGCGGGTATCGCCGGACCCAGTTGCTCGCCGCATCGTAGGCCGCACCGAGTTGCAGGCAGGCGAGTTCGCCGTGGTTGCGGCCGACGATCTGGATCCCGGTCGGCAGGCCGGCTTCCCCGAACCCGGCCGGGACATCGAGGGCCGGCAGGCCCGCCATGGTCACGGGGATCACCGTCTGCATCCAGCGATGGTAGGTGTCCATCCGGCGGCCGCCGACGGTCTCGGGCCAGCGCAGGGCCTTGTCGAAGGGGAAGACCTGCGCGCTCGGCATCACGATGTAATCGTAAGCTTCCATGAAGCGGCGCAGGGTCTCGTACCAGCGCGTCCGCCCCTCCAGGGCCGCGATGATCCGGTCGGCCCCGAGGGCGAGACCCCGCTCCACCTCCCAGGCGGCCTCCGGCTTGAGCAGGGCCCGATGCCGGGGCTCGTCGTAGAACGGGCGGAGCGCCGCCGCGACGGTGAGCGCCCGCAGCACCAGCCAGTCCTGCCAGAGCTGCTCCATATCGTAGCGCGGCACCGCCTCCTCGACGGTGCAGCCGATCTCCATGAAGGTGGTCAGCGCGGAGCGCCCCAGGTCGAGCACGCCGGGATCGAACGGGATCTGGCCGGCGCAATCGCCGAGCCACGCGATCCGGGTGCCGCGGAAGTCGCGGGCGAGCGGGCTCGCGAAGGCGGAGGGATCCTGGCGGATGGAGTTCGGGCCGCGCGGATCGTAGCCCGCCTGCACCGAGAGCATCAGGCCGATATCGGCGGGCGTGCGGCCGATCGCTCCGAGCACGCCGAGACCGGGGCTGAACACGTCCTTGGCCTCGGCGGGAATCCGGCCCCAGCTCGGGCGCAGGCCATAGCAATTGTTGAAGGCCGGCGGGTTGCGGAGCGAGCCGGCATGGTCGCTGCCGTCGGCGACCGGCTGCATCCGCAGGGCCACCGCCACGGCGGCCCCGCCGCTCGACCCGCCCGCGCTCCTGTCGGGATCGTAGGCGTTGGCGGTGGTGCCGTAGACCGGATTGAAGCTGTGCGAGCCGAGGCCGAATTCGGGGATGTTGGTCTTGCCGATGAAGAGCGCCCCGGCGGCGCGCAGCCGGGCCACCATGATCGAGTCCGTCTCGGCGATCCGGTCGGCGAAGATCGGCGAGCCCTGCGTGAACCGCAGGCCGCGCACCGGGTCGAGATCCTTCACGGCCAGGGGGAACCCGTGCAGGGGGCCGACGGTCTCGCCGCGCGCCAGGATGGCGTCGGCGGCCTCGGCCTCCCGCAGGAGCGCCGCGTCGTCCCGCAGGGCCACGATGGCGTTGACGTGCGGGTTGATCCGGTGGATCCGGTCCAGATAGGCGCGCATCACCTCGACGCAGGAAACGACCCGGCCGCGGAGGGCCGCTGAGAGGTCCACGGCACCCATGGCGGTGATGCCGTCCGGTCGCCTATCCTGCATCGTCTCTTGTCTCCCGACAGGGCTGGTGGGATCGCGGACCGCCCTGGTTTGCTTCGCTGCGCTCGTCGTGACGATGCAAGTTTAAGAGCGGTTCCGAGCCGAGGGGCCGCAGACGGCCCATTCACGACGGAGCCGATCCGCCACGGTCGGTCGCGCCGGCTACACCACCGACCAGGGCAGCGTCTCGTCCCCCCGGAACACCACCACCGCGGTCTCCTCGACCGTGACGGCCTCCGCGACGCGGCCCGGCCGCCGTTCCAGGGTCACGCTCCCGGCATTCGGCTCCAGCCCATGGAAGCGCGCCCCGTTCAGCGACGCGAAGGCCTCGAACCGGTCGAGTGCCCCCTCCTCGTCGAAGACCTGCACGTAGGTCTGGAGCGCGGACGGCCCGCAGAACACGCCGGCGCAGCCGCAGGCCGCCTCCTTGGCGCCGCGGACATGCGGGGCCGTGTCGGTGCCCAGGAAGAAACAGGACTCGCCCGAGGTCGCGGCCGTCCGCAACGCCAGGCGGTGCCGCTCGCGCTTGGCCACGGGCAGGCAGTACAGGTGCGGCCGCAGGCCCCCCTGGAAGATGTGCGTGCGGTTGATGACGAGATGGTGGGGCGTGATCGTCGCGGCGACGCGGCTCCGGTTCTCACGGACCACGTCGAGGATCTCCGCCGTGGTGGCGTGCTCCACCGTGACCTTGAGGCCCTGGTGGCGTCCGAGCAGCGGGATCAGGCTGCCCTCCATGAAGGCGGCCTCGCGGTCGAAGATGTCGATCTCCGGGTCGGTGGCCTCGCCGTGGATCAGGAGCGGCATGCCGATCCGCTCCATCCGTTCGAGCACGGGCGCGATCCCGATCAGGTCGGTGACGCCCGCATGCGAGTTGGTGGTCGCGCCGGCCGGATAGAGCTTGGCGGCGACCCAGACCTTGTCCGAGAAACCGCGCGCGATCTCGTCCGGATCGGTGTCGTCCCGCAGGTAGCAGGTCATCAGCGGGGTGAAGTCCATACCTGCGGGCAGGGCCGCCAGGATCCGGTCGCGGTAGGCCTGGGCCGCCGCCACCGTGGTCACCGGCGGCACGAGGTTCGGCATGATGATGCCCCGCGCGAACTGCGTCGCCGTGTAGGGCAGCACCGCCTTCAGCATCGCGCCGTCGCGCAGGTGGATGTGCCAGTCGTCCGGCCGGCGGATCGTGATCCGGTCGGCCGGCTTCGACGCCTGGGGCGCGGCGGGGAACAGATCGGCCACGGTCATCGCGAAACCCCTCAGGCCTGTCCGAAGGCGGAGATGCCGCCATGGGCCGCCGACCATTCCGCCGGCGCGTTGAGGAAGCTCTCGACCTCGGCCAGCGTCTTCGGATCGAAGGTGCCCATCTCCTTGGCGACCGCCAGCACGTCCCACCAGGTGGTCAGGTAGTGGAGCTTGATGCCGATCTCCTGCATCAGCGCGGCGCTGTCCGGGAAGATGTCGTAGTAGAACAGCACGAAGCAGTGATCGACCTGGGCGCCCGCATCGCGCAGGGCCTTGCAGAAATTGACCTTGCTGCGCCCGTCGGTGGCAAGGTCCTCGACCAGAAGCGTCCGGGCGCCCTCGACGACCGCGCCCTCGATCTGGGCGTTGCGGCCGAAGCCCTTGGGCTTCTTCCGGATGTACTGCATCGGCAGCATCATCCGGTCGGCGATCCAGGCGGCGAAGGGGATGCCGGCGGTCTCGCCGCCCGCGATGTGGGTGAGCGACTCGTAGCCGATCTCGCGCACGATCGTGGCGGTGGCGAAGTCCATCAGCGCCGAGCGCAGGCGCGGATACGAGATGATCTTCCGGCTGTCGGTGTAGACCGGGCTGGCCCAGCCGGAGGTGAACTTGAACGGCTCGTCCTTGTAGAAGAGGACCGCCTCGATCTCGAGGAACATCTTGGCCGCCTCGCGGGCGATGACGGTCCGGTCGAGGGGCAGGAAGGGGCTGGTCATGCGGCGTGCACGCTCGGCTTGAGGCGCTCCCCGGCGGCGCGAAGGCTGGTCCGGCCGGGGAGAGCGCTTGGGAATAGGGCCTGACCGCCCTCCTCCGCCCTGTCCTGGCCAGCGTCAACCCTGCCCGGGACGCTTTCCGCGCTCACGGCGCGGTGCCGGCCCGGAGTTGCGCGAGGTGCCGGATGGCGAGGGCGTAGCCGTGCGTCCCGAAACCCGCCAGGACCGCCGTGGCGGCGAGCGAGACGTAGGAGTGATGGCGAAACGCCTCGCGCCGATGGACGTTGGAGATGTGGCACTCGATCACCGGCACCTCGCAGGCGTTGAGCGCGTCGAGGATCGCCACGGAGGTGTGGGTGTAGGCCCCCGCGTTGATGACGATCCCGGCCGACCCGGTGCGGAATTCGTGGATCGCGTCGATCAGCACGTGCTCGGCGTTGCTCTGCCGGCACTCCGCACGGAGACCGTGGGCGGCGGCGGTCTCCCGGCAGAGGGTCTCGACGTCGGCCAGCGTCGCGCGCCCGTAGATCTCCGGCTGACGCTTGCCGAGCAGGTTCAGGTTCGGCCCGTTCAGGACCAGGACGGTGTCGTTCATGGGGGGCCTCGCGTTCCGAGAGGTGCGGCAAGCGCCGGCAAGACACAAGTCCGGCCTGTCATCCGGTCGAAGTTGTCCCGCGCCCGGCCCCGCCGCCCGTGCCGGGCGGTTCAGATCCGCGGCGCCCGGCGCTATCCCGGGCGCGAACGAGACGAAGGATCAGGGAGGACACGCGCATGGCAGGATCCCGGAGCGACGCGCCCGTGGTGATCGCGGTGGCGATCACCGGCTCGGTGCCGCGCAAGACGGACAACCCGGCCGTGCCGGTCACCGTCGCGGAACAGATCGAATCAACCCACCGAGCCTTCGAGGCCGGCGCCACGCTCTGTCACATCCACGTGCGCAACGACGACGAATCCCCCTCCTCCGACCCGGAGAAATTCGCCGCCGTGCAGGAAGGCCTGCGCAAACACTGCCCGGGCATGATCGTCCAGTTCTCCACCGGCGGACGCGGGCGCGATCCGGCTTCGCGCGGTCTCTCGCTCGCGCATCGGCCCGACATGGCCTCGCTGTCCACCGGCTCGGTGAACTTCCCGACCATCGTGTACGAGAATTCCGCGAGCCTCGTCGCCGACCTCGCCGGCCAGATGAAGCGGTACGGCGTCCGCCCCGAGATCGAGATCTTCGACCTCTCGCACCTGCACGGCGCCAGACGGCTGGTGGAGGCGGGCCTGATCGACGCGCGCCCGCACGTGCAGTTCGTCCTGGGCGTCCAGAACGCGATGCCGGCCGAGGAGCACCTCCTCGACATCCTGCTCACCGAGACGCGCCGGATCCTTCCGGAGGCGACCTGGACGGCTGCCGGGATCGGCCGCAACCAGGCCGTGGTGATGGACTGGGCGCTCGCCCGCGGTGCGGACGCGGTGCGCACCGGGCTGGAGGACAACATCCGGGTGACGAAGGACCGGCTGGCGGCGAGCAACGCCGAGCTGGTCGGGCTGGCGGCCGAGGCCGTCGCCCGCCACGGCCGCCGGGTGGCCACGCCGGCCGAGGCCCGGGCCGCCCTCGGACTCGCCTGAGACCACCTTCTCACGGGCCGGCCGGCGTGCTAACGAACCGCCCGCGCGGGTGTAGCTCAATGGTAGAGCAGCAGCCTTCCAAGCTGAATACCCGGGTTCGATTCCCGGTACCCGCTCCACGCCCTTTCCCAGACGGCCGAACCACCCGGCATCCCCTCGGGACGCACCGCCATGAAGGTATCCGCCGACCTGTGCATCGTGCCGATGGGGGTGGGTCCGTCGGTCTCGCCCTACGTGCGGGAGATCAAGGCGATCATCGAGGCGAGCGGCCTCGTCGCCACGATGCATCCCAACGGCACCAACATCGAGGGCGAGCTTGCCGAGATCTGTGCGCTGGCGGAGCGTTGCGAGGCGAAACTCGCCGCGATGGGCGTCCAGCGCACCTTCTTCACGCTGATCTTCTCGTCCCGCCGGGACAAGGACCAGTCCATGGCCGACAAGCTCGCAGCCGTCTCCTGACGCGGCCACCGCGTTGCTCCCGGCCGGCCTGGACGCGGGGCCCGGCCGGACGGGGCGCCGGCCGCCGCGGCGACGCACCCCCGATCTGATCCGCGCCTCGCGCGTTCCTCCTATCCGGTCATAGACGTGCCGGCAGGAGAACGGCATGACCGATCAGGACACCGGCGACGTGCGGATCGAACCCTATGACGGCCCGGCCGGCGGCTGGGGTTCCGCCCGGTCCCTGGTCGAGATCCTCACCCGCGAGGGCGTGCCGGTCACCGGCTCGGCGATGCTGCTGAAGCAGAACAAGCCGGACGGGTTCATGTGCACGTCCTGCGCCTGGGCGAAGCCCGCCAAGCCGCTCGCCTTCGAGTATTGCGAGAACGGCGCCAAGGCGACCGCCTGGGAGCAGACCCGGCGGCGCGCCACCCCGGACTTCTTCGCCCAACACACCGTCACCGAGCTGCTCGGCTGGAGCGACTACGCCCTGGAGGAGCAGGGCCGCCTGACCCATCCCATGCGCTACGATCCGGAGACCGACCGCTACCGGCCCGTCCCCTGGTCGGAGGCCCTCGGCGAGATCGGCCGGGAGCTGAAGGCCCTGCGCCAGGAGAATCCGAAGTCGGCGGTATTCTACGCCTCCGGCCGGGCCTCGCTGGAGACCAGCTACATGTGGGCGCTGCTGGCGCGCCTTTACGGCAACAACAACCTGCCGGATTCCTCCAACATGTGCCACGAGCCGACCTCGGTGGCGCTGCCGCAATCGATCGGCGCGCCGGTGGGCACGGTCCTGCTGGAGGATTTCGAAGCCACCGACCTGGTCTTCTTCTTCGGCCAGAACGTCGGCTCGAACGCGCCCCGGATGCTCCACCCGCTCCAGGAGGCCCGGCGCCGGGGGGCGCAGATCATCACCTTCAATCCGCTGCGCGAGCGCGGGCTGGAACGCTTCACCAACCCGCAATCGCCGGTGGAGATGGTGACGCGCTCCGCCACCAAGATCTCCACGCAGTATCACCAGGTGAAGGCGGGCGGCGATCTCGCGGCGCTCACCGGCCTGTGCAAGACCCTGCTGGCCCTGGACCGGGACGCCGCCGCCACGGGCCGGCCGGCCGTCCTCGACCACGCCTTCATCGCCGAGCACACCCACGGCTTCGATGAGTTCGCGGCCTTCTGCGACGGGCAGGACTGGACGGCGATCGAGCGGCGCTCCGGCCTCACCCGCACCGCCCTCGAAGCCGCGGCGGCGGCCTATGCCCGCGCCAAGGCGGTGATCGGCATCTACGGGATGGGGCTGACCCAGCACCGCAAGGGCACCGAGACCGTGCGGATGCTGGTCAACCTGCTGCTCCTGCGCGGCAATATCGGCAAGCCCGGCGCCGGGATCTGCCCGGTGCGGGGCCACTCGAACGTCCAGGGCCAGCGCACCGTCGGGATCACCGAGAAGCCGGAGCTGGCGCCGCTGGACAGGCTGAAGGAGCTCTACGATTTCGAGCCGCCGCGGGAGAAGGGGCTCAACACGGTGGAGACCTGCGAGGGCGTCCTCGACGGCAGCGTGAAGGCCTTCGTCAGCCTCGGCGGCAATTTCCTGCGCGCGATCCCCGATACCGGGCGGATGGAGCCGGCCTGGCGGCGGCAGCGCCTGACCGTGCAGATCTCGACCAAGCTCAACCGCTCGCATCTCGTGAACGGCGCCGTCGCCTACATCCTGCCCTGCCTGGGCCGGATCGAGATCGACCAGCAGGCCAGCGGCCCCCAGGCGGTCTCGATGGAGGATTCCACCGCGCGCTTCCACGGATCCCGGGGCGTGGCCGAACCGGTCGGCCCGGAAGTGCGCTCCGAGCCCTGGATCGTTGCGGAGATCGCCAAGGCGACGCTGCCCGCGAACCCGCGGATCGACTGGGATTCCTGGGTGGCCGATTACGGCCGCGTGCGCGACGCCATCGAGGCGACCTACCCGGCGGTGTTCCACGACCTGAACGGGCAGATGTTCCGGCCCGGTGGCCTGACCAAGCCCCTCGGCGCCCGGGATCGCAAGTGGGAGACCGATACGGGGAAGGCGAATTTCGCGGTGCCCGCGGGCCTGGAGGCCGATCCGGACCTGCCGGCCCGGGGCCCGAACGTGCTCGACCTCATCACCCTCCGGTCCAACGACCAGTTCAACACCACGGTCTACGGCTACGACGATCGCTTCCGCGGCGTGAAGGGCACCCGTTCGGTGCTGTTCATGAACCGCCGGGACATCGCCCGGCTCGGCCTCACCGACGGCGGCGGTGTCGATGTCGAGACGGAGGCCGGCGATCAGGTGACGCGCCGCGTGGGCGGGCTCCGGGTGATCGCCTACGATATCCCCGAGGGAAATTGCGGCGGCTATTATCCTGAGCTGAACGTCCTGCTGCCGCTCTGGCACTACGACGAGCAGTCCAAGACGCCGGCCGCCAAGGCGATCACCGTCCGGGTGAAGGCCGCGGCCCGGACGGCCTGAGCGGACCATCCGAGGCGTCGCCCCGGGTCCGACACCGGGGCGACACTTGCGACGATACCTGGGCCGATGCTCTGGCGCGATGCCGTGCGCTCCGGCAAGGAACGGCGATGGATCAGCCGACACCACCGGACGCGCAGGCAGACCCGCGGCTGTGCAGTCTCCTGGACCGGATCGCGGCGGGCGAACCCGTCCGTGAGCCGGGCCTCGACCTCTCGCATCTGCACGCCGGAACGCTCGCGCCGGACGCGGCGGATCCGGAATCGGGCGGTCTCGCGCTTGCCCAGGCGGACCTGTCCAAAGCCCGCATGGAGGAAGCGGATCTCTCGGGGGCGAACCTGCGCGGGGCCAACCTCACGGGCGTCGTCGGTCGCTCGACCCGTTTCGCGGGGGCGATCCTGGAGGCGGCGGACCTCTCGGACGCCGATCTGTCGGGGGCGGATTTCACCAGCATCGTCGCCGGACAGGTGAAGTTCGTCGGCGCCATGCTGGAGGATGCGCGCTTCGGGAAGGCCGCGATGCGCTTCGCCGACCTGTCCGGTGCGCTCCTCGACGGGACGGACTTCGCGGAGGCCGACCTCTGGGGGGCGGACTTCACCGGGGCGGATGCCGACGACACCGTGTTCCGGGATGCCCGGCTCGACGAGGCCAAGCTCGCCGACGCGAACCTGACCCACGCGGATTTCGCCGGCGCCAGCCTCGCGAAGGCGACGCTGGCGGGCTCGCGGCTGCGCGGGGCCAACTTCACCGGGGCGAAGCTCGATGGGGCGGATCTCTCCGGCGCCGACCTGTCGGACACAGACCTCGTGCGGCTGAACCTCGCCACATGCAGCCTGCGGCATGCCCGCTTCTCCGGCGCGTGGCTCAATGGAACGCGGATGAGCGTCGAGCAGCTCGGCGGTGCCGTCGGCGAGGAGGTCGTGGGCGCCTACGAGGCCGCGCAGACGAGCTACCTCGCCCTGGAGCAGAACTGGAAGAGCATCGGCAGCCACGACGCGGCGAGCTGGGCCTACAAGCGCGGCCGCCGGATGGGCCGGTTCCACGCCGGCCGGCAGGCCCGCGACGCCTGGAACGAGCGCGACTGGGCCGGGGCCCTGCGGCACGGCTACCGCTGGAGCGCCGACCGGTTCGTCGAGTGGCTGTGCGACTACGGCGAGAGCCTCTCGCGCATCGCCCGGGCCTTCGCGCTGCTGATCGTGGTGTTCGGCGGACTCTACGGGCTGACCGGCGGCCTGATCATCCTGGAGGGGCCGGAGGCGGGGCCGACCTACAACCCCCTCGATCTCCTGAGCTACAGCGCCCTCAACATGATGACCGCGAACCCGCCGGAGATCGGCCTCAAGCCCACCGGCCGCGTCACCAACCTGCTGGTCGGCCTCGAAGGCGCGGTCGGCATCATCCTGATGGGCCTCTACGGGTTCGTCCTGGGCAACCGCCTGCGCCGGTGAGGGACGGCCCTCAATCGTTGTCGCTGAGCCGCTCGATCACGAGGCTGAGATCCTTGCGCAGGGCCCGGATCTCCGGCTCGCTGAGTTCGAGCTGGCACATGACGCTCTGGCGGACCGAGACGGCCTCGGAGCGCAGCGCGGCGCCGGCCGGCGTGAGCGCGATCTCGACCTCGCGTTCGTCCGACTGGCGGCGGGTGCGCAGCAGGAAGCCCGCGCTCTCTAGGCGCTTCAGCACGGGCGTGAGCGTGCCGGAATCGAGGCGCAGCCGCCGGCCGATCTCCGAGACGGTGACGCCATCCTGCTCCCAGAGCACCAGAAGCACGAGATATTGCGGATAGGTGAGACCGAGCCGCTCCAGGAGCGGCCGGTAGGATTTCGTCATCCGGTGCGCGGCCGCGTAGAGCGCGTAGCAAAGCTGATTGTCGAGGAGGAGCGGGTCCGTCTCGCGCTCAACCTCCGCCGTGTCGGCAATGTACACCATGTCGTTCGCCTATCGCGGTCCAGGCACCGCCATTCTCGACCGCGACCGCGGGTGCCCCGTTATACCACAACCCATGAAGCCGGCGCACGAGCTTCCATCGCACAATTCATTTCCCTATCAATCCTCTGCGGTTCGTGACCCCGCCGCGGGCGGCACGACCGATGCCAGGCTGGCGAGGAGACCGGCCTCGTCTTCCAGCGTGCGCAGGTCGAGGAGGATCGCGTCGTCGCTGATGCGGCCGACCACCGGTACGGGCAAGGCGCGCAGGCGCTCGGCCAAGCGCTTGCACCGCCCCCCGGCGCCCCGCCGCCCGACCCCATCGGCCGGAGCCGGGGTCAGGACCAGGGCGGCGCTGGGCAGGGTCTCCACCGGCAGCGCCCCGGACCCGATCTGGCTGATGCAGGCCGCGACCGAGACGCGCGCCCAGCCGGCAAGGCGCTCGGCCACCGCGGGGGCGAGGCGCTCGGCTTGCGCGGCGATCCCCGCGCGATCCCGGGTGAGCAGCCGCAGGGTCGGCAATTCCTCGGCCAGCCGCTCGGGGTGGAGATAGAGCCGCAGCACGGCTTCGAGGGCCGCGTAGGTCATCTTGTCGACCCGCAGCGCCCGCTTCAGCGGGTTCTTGCGCACGCGGGCGATCAGATCCTTCCGGCCCGCCACGATGCCGCACTGGACCGCGCCCAGGAGCTTGTCGCCGCTGAAGGTCACGAGGTCGGCCCGCTCCAGGGCACCCCGGACGGTGGGCTCGGGCGGCAGGCCGTGGGCGGCGAGATCGACCAGGCTGCCGCTGCCGAGATCTTCGGCGAGCGGCACGCCGCGCTCGCGGCAGAGGCCGTGCAGGGCGGCCGGATCGGCGGCGGCGGTGAAGCCCGCGATGGCGTAGTTGCTCGGATGCACCTTCATCACGAGGCCGGTCCGCGGGCCGATCGCCTCGGCGTAATCCCGCAGATGGGTGCGGTTGGTGGTGCCGACCTCGCGCAGCCGGCAGCCGGCCCGCACCATCACGTCCGGCACCCGGAACGAGCCGCCGATCTCCACGAGCTCGCCGCGGGAGACCACGACCTCCTTGCGCATGGCGAGGGCGTTCAGCACCAGCAGGACCGCCGCCGCGTTGTTGTTGACCACCACCGCGGCCTCGGCGCCGGTCAGCCGACAGATCAGACCCTCGACATGGTCGTCCCGCTCGCCCCGGGCGCCGGTCGCGAGATCGAATTCGAGGTTGCTCGCCTGCACCATCACGGCGGCCACCGCCTCGGCGGCCGAGCGCGGCAGCAGCGCGCGCCCCAGATTGGTGTGCAGCACCGTGCCGGTGAGGTTGAAGACCGGCCGCAGGGAGGCGCGGCGCTCGGCGGCGAGCCGGCCCGTTGCCTCCGCCCGGATCGCCGCCCCGTCCGGCACGGGGCCACCGTCGGCCCGGATGCGGACAAGCACGGCGCGGATCGCCTCCGTGAGGGCAATCCGCCCGTAGGTTGCGAGATCCTCCGGCGCGGCGCCGCCGACCAGACGTTCGACCGCCGGGATCCGGCGCGGGTTCTGCGTCGCGTCGGCGGTGGCCGGACGGATCTGGGGGGAGGAGCGTTTGACGGATGATGGCATCGTGCCACCAGAGATAACGATCCGCCTGCCCCAGGCCAGCCCGATACACCGCGGATAATACGCGCAGGTTGTTCCATTTCCGGGCTGACGTTAAGGGCAGATCCAGAAAACGGCGGGCGACCGCACTCAGCACCCTTGCGGGGTGGCCCGGACCGGGCAATCACGCTGCGTTGCACACCTCCAGCGGGAGACGCCGCCATGTCCCGATCTTCTGCCCCGATCCACCCGATGATCCTATGCGGCGGGACGGGGACGCGTCTGTGGCCGGCATCGCGGGAGAGCATGCCCAAGCAGTTCGCGCGGCTGGTGGATGCGGAAGCCTCGACCTTCCAGGCGACCCTGGCGCGGGTGTCGGACGCGGCGGTGTTCGCCCGGCCCACGGTGATCGCCTCGGCCGAGGCCCGTTTCATCGTCGCCGAGCAGCGCGACCAGCTCGGGCTCTCCGCCGACATCCTGCTCGAGCCGCAAGGGCGCGACTCCGCCGCCGCCGTGGCGGTGGCCGCGCTCCACGCCGCGGCGCGCGATCCGGAGGCCGTGGTCCTGATCATGGCCGCCGACCACGTGGTGCCCGACACCGCCGCCTTCGTCGACGCGGTCGCCCGCGCGGCCGCCGGGGCGCGGGCCGGCTACACCATGACGCTCGGCATCGAGCCCGACCGGCCCGCCACCGATTACGGCTACATCCGCCGCGGCGAGCCGATCCACGAGGCCCCGGGCGCGGCCCGTGTCGCCCGCTTCGTCGAGAAGCCCGACCGGTCCGGCGCCGAGGCGCTGATCACGGAGGGCGCCCTGTGGAACTCGGGCTACTTCCTGTTCCGCGCCGACCTGATGCTGGTCGAGCTCGAGACGTTCGCCCCCGAGGTGCTGGCGGCCGCGCGCGCGGCCCTGGAGGCGGCGGTGACCGACCTCGACTTCGTGCGGCTCGACGCGGCGGCCTTCGCGAAGGCGCCCAAGATCTCGATCGACTACGCGGTGATGGAGCGGACCGTCCGGGCCGGGGTGCTGCCGGTGTCGTTCCCGTGGTCGGATGTCGGCACCTGGGACGCGGTCTGGCAGGTGCTGGCGCATGACGCCGCCGGCAACGCCGTGCGCGGCCGGGTGTCGCTGATCGGGACGAAGAACAGCCTCGTGCACAGCGAGGGCGGCGGGCTGACCGCGGTGG
>CAXTCV010000077.1:0-15314 GCA_964242725.1 uncultured Methylobacterium sp. | reverse complement strand
TGCAGCGGAAGGCGCCGTCGCCGTCCGGGGACGGGGAGGTGATGTGGTAGGCGTCCCCCGAGAGGCCATAGCCCACCACCTCGGCGTAGATCTTCGCGCCGCGGGCCTTGGCGTGCTCGTATTCCTCCAGCACCACGATGCCGGCGCCCTCGCCCATGAGGAAGCCGTCGCGGTCGCGGTCGTAGGGGCGCGAGGCCTTTTCCGGCGCGTCGTTGAAGCCGGTGGTCAGCGCCCGGCAGGCGGAAAAACCCGCGATCGAGAGGCGGTTGACCGGCGATTCGGCCCCGCCCGCCACCATCACGTCGGCGTCGCCCAGCGCGATCAGGCGGCTCGCGTCGCCGATGGCATGGGCGCCGGTTGAGCAGGCCGTGACCACGGCGTTGTTCGGCCCCTTCAGGCCGTGGGCGATCGAGACCTGGCCGGAGGCGAGGTTGATGATCCGGCCCGGGATGAAGAACGGCGAGATCCGGCGCGGGCCCTTCTCGTGCAGGGTCACCGAGGCGTCGTAGATGCCGCCGATGCCGCCGATGCCGGAGCCGATCAGCACGCCGGTGGCGCACTGGTCCTCGTGGCTCTTGGGTGCCCAGCCGGCATCCGTCAGGGCCTCGTCGGCCGCCGCCATGGCGTAGACGATGAACGGATCGACCTTGCGCTGCTCCTTGGGCTCCATCACCGCGTCGGGGTTGAAGGTGCCGTCGGTGCCGTCGCCGAACACGACCTGCGCGGCGATCCGGCAGGGCAGGTCGGCGGATTCGAAGCCGCGGATCGGGCCGGCGCCGCTGTCGCCCGCGATCAGGCGGCTCCAGGTGTGCTCGACCCCGCTGCCGAGCGGCGTGACCATCCCCAGACCCGTGACCACCACCCGCCGCATCGCACTCGTCCCGTCCTGAAGCGCCGCCCCGTCGCCGCCGCGACCGCGCATCGTCCAACATCTCCGGAGACGGGATCGGTCCCGGCGGACCCTTCACGACTCCGAGCCTTGAAATGCGTAACGGCGCGGGGGCTGTTTCGCCTCACCCGCGCCGCGCGAAATCCGGTCCCCGGCGCCGTCAGGCGGCGGAGTTCTTCTCCAGGAACTTCACGGCGTCGCCGACCGTCTGGATCGTCTCGGCCGCGTCGTCCGGGATCTCGACGTTGAACTCCTCCTCGAAGGCCATCACCAGCTCGACCGTGTCGAGGCTGTCGGCACCGAGGTCGTCGATGAAGTTGGCGCTCTCGACCACCTTCTCGGGCTCGACGCCCAGGTGCTCGACGACGATCTTCTTCACGCGCTCAGCGATATCGCTCATCGGTCTTCCGTCCTCGTCCTTTTGGTCTGTCAGTCGTCTCGGGGTGGTGCCGTGGCCGCGTCGCGCCCCTGCGGGCTTGTTGACGGGCCGGTGTCCGATCGCGCGTGCTTCGAGGTGAACCGGCGCGTTGAGCCGGGATGGCCCCGCCGGGGGGCCTTGGACTGAAAACTCGCTGAACCGTCAACCCCCTGTACGGCCGCGGGGCGTGGTAGCACAGGGTTCCGGCCAAGGCGAGGGCCGTTCAGAAACCCTTCATCGGTGTGGCACTTGCGTGTCGGCCGGGGTGATTCGGCACCGATGAAGATCAGTATCCGTCGTCTAGTACATCGCCATTCCGCCGTTCACGTGCAGCGTGTGGCCGGTGACGTAGCCCGCCTCCGCGGAGGCGAGGTAGAGGCAGGCGGCCGCCACCTCCGCCCCCTCGCCGAGGCGCCCGGCCGGCACCCGGGTGAGGATGCCCTCGCGCTGCTTGTCGGTGAGGGCGTCGGTCATGGGGGAGGCGATGAAGCCGGGGGCGACGCAGTTGACCGTGATCCCGCGGGCGGCGACCTCGGCGGCGAGCGCCTTGGTCAGGCCCACGAGCCCGGCCTTGGCGGCGGCGTAGTTGCCCTGGCCGGGATTGCCGGTCGAGCCGACCACCGAGCCGATGTTGACGATCCGCCCGGAGCGGCGGCGCATCATGCCCTTCACGGCGGCCCGCGACAGGCGGAAGGCGGCGGTGAGGTTCACGGCGAGCACCTGCTCCCACTCCTCGTCCTTCATCCGCAGGAACAGGTTGTCCCGCGTGATGCCGGCATTGTTGATCAGGATGTCCAGGGGGCCGATCGCCGCCTCGGCGGCGGGCACCAGCCCCTCCACCGACTCCCGGTCGGCGAGGTCGGCCGCCACGGGGCTCGCCCGCTCGCCGAGTTCGGCCGCCAGCGCCTCCAGGGCCGGCAGGCGCGTGCCGGAAAGCGCCACCGTGGCGCCCTGGGCGTGCAGCGTCCGGGCGATCGCCTGGCCGAGGCCGCCGGTGGCGCCGGTGACGAGGGCTTTCCGGCCGGTGAGATCGAACATGCGGGGCTCCTGTGGGATCAGAGCGCGAAGGCGGCGACGTCCGCGGGCGTGCCGATCGCCGTGGCCGAGGCCTGGGGGGCGATGCGCTTGACGAGACCGGTGAGCACCTTGCCGGCGCCGAGTTCGTGGAACCGGTCGACGCCGGCTTCGGCCATGGCGGCGACGCTCTCCCGCCAGCGCACGGTGCCGGTGACCTGCGCGACCAGGGCCGCGCGGATCGCCTCCGGGTCCGAGACCGGGGCCGCCCGGACATTGGCGTAGAGGGTGACGCGCGGGACCGCCAGGGTCACGGCGGCGAGGGCCCGGGCCATGGCCTCGGCGGCGGGCGCCATCAGGCGGCAATGGAACGGGGCCGAGACGTTGAGCATGACCGCGCGCTTGATCCCGCGGCCGGTGGCGAGGCCGAGGGCGCGCTCCACGGCCGGCCGGTCGCCCGACAGGACCACCTGGCCGCCGCCATTGTCGTTGGCCACATCGCAGACCGCGCCGCCGCCGGCCTCCCGGGCGGCCTCTTCGGCCAGGGCGCGGGCGGCCTCCAGATCGGTTCCGATCAGCGCCGCCATGGCGCCCGCGCCCGGCGCCACGGCCTCCTGCATGGCCGCGCCGCGCAGGCGCAGCAGCCGCGCCGCGTCCGCGATAGACAGGCTGCCGGCGGCCGCGAGCGCCGCGTACTCGCCGAGCGAATGGCCGGCCACGCAGGCGACGTCGCGCTCGAGGTCGAGGCCGCGCTCGGCCTCCAGCACGCGCAACACCGCGAGGCTCGCCGCCATCAGGGCCGGCTGGGCGTTGGCGGTGAGGGTCAGTTCCTCCACCGGCCCCTCGAACATCAGCCGCGACAGGTTCTGGCCCAGCGCGGCATCGACCTCGTCGAGCACGGCCTTCGCCTGGGGGAAGGCCTGCGCGAGGTCCCGCGCCATGCCGACCGCCTGGCTGCCCTGCCCGGGAAAGATGAGTGCGCGCATGTCTCGTCTTGATCGCTGGCGCCGGGCGGCGCCGAACGCCGCCCGTGTCGGCCGAAACTCTGGAATGGGGCGCGCACTCGCACCCGCGGCGCCGGGTGTCAACAATGCGTCGCACCATGGGGCCGCGGCGGCCGGGACCGGCCCGCCCGGGGCGGGCGGGCGACGCGCGTCCGACGCAAGCCGCTGTGCTTGTTGCACAACGGCATCCGGTGTAGGGTCGAGTCATACCCGACATCACCGTCGCTCAAGAAGGAGCCGCCCCGCATGGCGCGCGTCACCGTCGAAGATTGCATCGAAAAGGTCGAGAACCGGTTCGAACTCGTTCTGCTGGCGAGCCACCGGGCGCGCCTTCTGGCCGCCGGCGCCCCGCTGACCATCGACCGCGACCGCGACAAGAACCCGGTCGTGGCCCTGCGCGAGATCGGCGACGAGACGATCACCGCCGACGACCTCAAGGAGCAGCTGATCCACTCGCTGCAGAAATACGTCGAGGTCGACGAGCCGGAGGCCGAGACCGTGCCGCTGCTGTCGAGCTCGCCGGCCGCCGCGGCGGTGGCGCCGCAATCCTCCAGCGACGATGCGGCGGTGCAGTTCGACCGGATGAGCGAGGAGGATCTCCTGCGCGGCCTCGAGAATCTCGCCCCGCCGGTCGAGACCGACGACGAGGGCGAGTGAGCCCCGGCCGTGGGCCTCGACACGCACGACCTGAGCGAGACCGGACCCGGCGGAGACGCCGGGTTCTCTCGTTCCGAGGATGCCGCGGTCGCACCCGGCGGTTTTCCCGCTCAGGGGGCTGGCGCCGGCCCGGCGGTTGCGGAACAATCGCGCGTGATCCCGACCCCGCGTGCCCCCCAGGAGCCGAGTCCGTCCCGGCGGATGATGCGGCAGTACGAACTCGTCGAGCGGGTCAAGCGCTACAACCCCGCGGCCGACGAGGCGCTGCTCAACCGTGCCTACGTGTACGCCATGCAGGCGCACGGCACGCAGAAGCGCGCCTCGGGCGACCCGTTCTTCGCCCATCCCCTCGAAGTCGCGGCGATCCTCACCGATCTCCACCTCGACGACGCCACCATCGTGGCCGCCGTCCTCCACGACACGGTCGAGGACACCGAGGCGACGCTCGAGGAGATCCGCCGGCTGTTCGGGCCGGAGATCGGCGCGCTGGTCGACGGCCTGACCAAGCTCAAGCGCCTCGACCTCGTCTCCAAGCAGGCCGCCCAGGGCGAGAACTTCCGCAAGCTTCTGCTCGCCGTGGCGGCCGACGTGCGCGTCCTGCTGGTCAAGCTCGCCGACCGCCTGCACAACATGCGGACGCTCCAGCACATGCGGGAGGACAAGCGTCACCGCATCGCGCAGGAGACCCTCGACATCTACGCGCCGCTCTCCGGCCGCATGGGCATGCAGGAGCTGCGCGAGGAGCTGGAGGATCTGGCCTTCCGCAACATCGAGCCGGAGGTCTACGCCACCATCACCCAGCGGCTGGCGCGGCTCACCGCCAAGTCCGAGAGCGTGGTCGAGACCATCGCGCAGGTGCTGACCGAGAAGCTCGCCGCCCAGGGCATCACCGCGGAGGTGAGCGGCCGCCAGAAGCGCCCGTTCTCGATCTGGTCGAAGATGGAGCGCAAGTCGGTGGCGTTCGAGCAGCTCTCCGACATCTTCGGATTCCGGGTCGTCGTCGACACCGTGCAGTCATGCTACGCGGCGCTCGGCATCGTCCATACCAGCTGGCCGATGGTCCCGGGGCGGTACAAGGACTACATCTCGACCCCGAAGCAGAACGATTACCGGTCGATCCACACAACGGTCATCGGGCCGAAGAGCCAGCGCGTCGAGCTGCAGATCCGCACCCGCGCCATGGACGAGATCGCCGAGTACGGCATCGCCGCCCATGCCCAGTACAAGGACCTCGGCCAGGACCCGGCCAAGGATTTCGGTCGCATCGAGGGCAGCGTCCACCCGAAGCTGGCCGCCGAGAGCGGTGCCTATCAGTGGCTGCGCCGGACCATCGAGCTGCTCGCCGAGGGCGACAGCCCGGAGGAGTTTCTGGAGCACACCAAGCTGGAGCTGTTCCAGGACCAGGTGTTCTGCTTCACCCCGAAGGGCCGGCTGATCGCCCTGCCGCGGGGGGCGACACCCATCGACTTCGCCTACGCGGTCCACACCGATGTCGGCAACACCGCGGTGGGCGCCAAGATCAACGGCCGGATGGCGCCGCTGCTGCACGGACTCGCCAACGGCGACGAAGTGGAGATCATGCGCTCGGACGGCGCCTCGCCCCCGGCCGCCTGGGAATCCCTGGTGGTGACCGGCAAGGCCCGGGCGGCGATCCGGCGGGCGACCCGGACCGCCGTGCGCCGGCAATATGCCGGGCTCGGCCGCCAGATCCTGGACCGGGCCTTCGAGCGCGCCGCCAAGACCTTCTCGGAGGACAAGCTGCGGGGCGCCCTGCCGCGCCTCGCCCGGGCGAGCACCGAGGATGTGTTCGCCGCGGTCGGGCGGGGCGAGATGTTCTCGGGCGACGTCGTCCGGGCCGTCTATCCGGACCATCGCGACGAGCGCCGGCCGCCCACGCCGCAGGGTGCCCTCAACGGCGCCGGCCGGCTCGTGCGCTCGGCCGATCAGACGATGCGGCTGACCTTCCCGGGCGCCGAGGGCAAGGAGGGCGAAGCCGAGGATCGCAGCGACGCGATCCCGATCCGCGGCCTCGCGGGCGACCTGCCGGTGACTTTCGCGCCGAATGGCGGCGCGGTCCCGGGGGACCGGATCGTCGGGATCCTGACCCCCGGAATCGGCGTCACCGTCTATCCGATCCAGTCGGCGGCGCTCGCCGCCTTCGACAACGAGCCGGAGCGCTGGCTCGACGTCCGGTGGGACACCGAGGCCCTCGGCGGTGAGCGCTTCCCCGCCCGGCTGGCGCTCAAGTCGATCAACGAGCCGGGGGTATTCGCGCAGATCGCACAGGTCATCGCCGACCACGACGGCAACATCGACAACATCTCGATGAAACGGCGGACGCAAGACTTCACCGACATCACCATCGACATGTCAGTCTGGGACCTCCAGCACCTCAACGCGATCATCGCAGAGTTGCGCGGCAAGCGTCCGGTCAACAGTGTCGAACGTGTGAACGGCTGAGCCGGCCCGGCCAACGAGGCGGATCTGAGGTTTACGGGAGCAATTTCCGTAAATCTTCCCGAAACTTTCTGAAGATCCGTAACGATGGCCTCTTCGAGCCATTCCGCCTCGAACCGGCCATCTTCCCAGAGAAGATCTTTTCGCTCTGCTTGACACGGACGCGTTTGCGACGGAATGGTCGTCCGCCTGGGCGACGGTCACCGGACAAGGGCCGCGCTTTTCGCCCCGGATTGCAGACTACCTCGGCGATCGATCGCGCCGTCCCCGACCCCGGCCCCCGGCCGCGGGCGAAGCCTGGCCGTTTTATCAGACGATTTTCTATCCTCCCGTATTTTGCCTCAGGACTCGACCTGTTCATGACAGCATCCCAACGCAGCGCGATCTTCATCGATGGCGCCAATCTCTACGCGACCACGAAGGCCCTCGGTTTCGATATTGATTACAAGAAACTTCTCAAGGAATTCCAGTCCCGGGACAACCTTCTCCGGGCGTTCTACTACACCGCCATGATCGAGGATCAGGAGTATTCCTCCATTCGGCCGCTGATCGACTGGCTCGACTACAACGGCTATCGCGTCGTGACCAAGCCGGTGAAGGAATTCACGGATTCGATGGGGCGGCGGAAGTACAAGGGCAACATGGATATCGAGCTGGCGATCGACGCCCTCGAACTCAGCGCGCATATCGATCACATGATCCTGTTCTCCGGTGACGGCGATTTCCGCTCGCTGGTCGAGGCGATGCAGCGGCGCGGCGTCAAGGTGACGGTGATCTCCACCATCCAGACCCAGCCGTCGATGATCTCGGACGAGCTGCGCCGGCAGGCCGACGAATTCGTCGATCTGGCAAGCCTCGCCGGTCGGATCGGACGCGAACCCGGCGAGCGCCCGGCCCGGGCCGCCGGAGACGCCCCGAGCCGCTACCGCGGCGAGGGCCGTCCGAGCCCGAGCCTCGAGAACCGCTACGGCATCCGCCAGCCGGAGGCCGAGGAGGAGTGACGCCTCAGGCGCGCGCGCCGTCGAGCCAGTCGATCACCTGGCGGGCGCTCTGGTCCGGTGGGAAGACCGGATAGAACAGCCGGGTGACCACGCCGTCGTCGATCACCAGGGTCAGGCGGCGCAGCAGCACCTGCCCGCCGGCCTCGAAGACCGGCAGGCGCGCCGCCATCGCGAAGGCGCGGTGGGGATCGGCCAGCATTGGAAAGGGCAGGCGCAGCCGCTGGGCCGCCTCCCGCTGATAGGCGCTCGTCTGGGTCGAGAGGCCGTAGACCTGGGCGACGCCGCGGGCCTTCAGATCGGCGTAGTGATCGCGGAAGTCGCAGGCCTGCGGCGTGCAGCCCCGGGCGCCCGGGATCGCGTCCCAGTCGGGCGTGAGGCCCGGCTTCCCCGGCTCGCCGGTGCGCGGATAGGCGTAGGCCACGGTACGGCCCCGCAGCCGCGCCAGCGAGACCGTGCCGCCGTCCGTGGCGGTGAGCGCCACGTCGGGCAGCCGCATCCCGCGCAGGTGATCGGCCGCGCCGTCGTCGACGGGGGCGGGGAGGTCGGTCGGCAGGATGTCGGGGTTGGGCTGCATCGGGGTCTCCTTGGGTTGTGCGAGCCTAGATCGCCCGGCGCCAAAGGAGAATCGCGGGTTTGATGGCTTCGGCCTCACCGTCGTCACGCACGATGTGATCCTCCGGAAACCCGATGCCCCCGCTCTACCCCCGGTCCCGCAGCAGCCGCGCCCGGTCGCGCTGCCAGTCACGCTCCTTGGCGGCCTCGCGCTTGTCGTGGGCCTGCTTGCCCTTGCCCAGCCCCAGCTCGATCTTCGCCCGGCCCTTGTCGTTGAAGTAGATCTTCAGCGGCACCACCGTGTAGCCCTGGCGCTGGGTCGCGCCGATCAGCTTGTTGATCTGGCGACGGTGCAGCAGCAGCCGGCGCGGGCGCTTGGGTTCGTGATTGAAGCGGTTCGCCTCCAGATATTCCGGGATATAGGCGTTGAACAGCATCAGGTCGCCGCCGGAGGGGCCGGCATAGGCCTCGCCGATCGTCGCCTTGCCGCCGCGCAGGGACTTCACCTCGGTGCCGGTCAACGCGATGCCGGCCTCGAGGGTGTCCTCGATCGTGTAATGGTAACGCGCCGCGCGGTTGTCGGCGACGATGCGCCGACTGGGCTCCGGTTTCGGGGCCATTGTTCGTGACTCTCCTCAGCCTTCGAGAAGGCCGGCATGCCGCAGGGCGTGGTCCACGATGCGGCGCGTCGCCTCGGAGACCGGCACCATGGGCAGGCGCAGCTCCTCGGCGATGTGGCCGAGGCGGGCGAGGGCGTACTTCACCGGCGCCGGGTTGGCCTCGGCGAACAGGCCGGCCTGAAGCGGGTACAGGCGGTCCTGGATCGTGAGCGCCCGGGCGTAGTCGCCCGACAGCGTCGCCTCCTGGAGGTCGGCGCACAGCCGGGGCGCGACGTTCGCCACCACCGAGATGCAGCCGTGGCCGCCCTGGGCATTGTAGCCGAGCGCCGTCGCATCTTCGCCCGAAAGCTGGATGAAGCTCTCCCCCATGGCCTGACGCTGCTGGCTGACGCGGTCGATCTTGGCGGTCGCGTCCTTCACGCCGGCGATGTTCTTCAGTTCGAAGAGCCGGGCCATCGTCTCGACGCTCATGTCGACGACGGAGCGCGGCGGGATGTTGTAGATGATGATCGGAATGCCGACCGCATCGTTGACGGCCTTGAAGTGGGCGTAGAGACCCTCTTGCGTCGGCTTGTTGTAGTAGGGCGTCACCACCAGGACCGCGTCGGCCCCGGCGCGCTCGGCGTGCTGCGCCCGCTCGACCGCTTCCGCGGTGGAATTGGAGCCCGCGCCCGCCACGACGGGCACGCGCCCGCCCGCCTCGTCGATGCAGGCCTCGACCACCCGGTCGTGCTCGGCATGGGTCAGCGTCGGGCTCTCGCCGGTGGTGCCGGTCGGCACCAGACCGTGGCTGCCCTGCGCGATCTGCCAGCGCACGAATGTCCGGAACGCGGCCTCGTCGAAGGCGCCGTCGCGGAACGGCGTCACAAGCGCGGTGAGCGAGCCCCGCAGGCGGCTCCCGGTCATCTCGGTCATCTCAGGCGTCCCAACGGGTCTGGACTGGGATTTTGGCGGTCTCGGCGCCGCACCGGGTCCGCAGCTTACGGTCACGGGCCGGCAGACATAGGCAATCGCGCCACGGCGCGCAAACAGATCGTGGCGACGGTTAACGCGATCTTAATGGTCTCGCCGCCATCTTCGGCCTTTCCCGCTCCGGTGATCAGCAGGGGGAACCCGTGATCCGATCCGCGGCCTCGAATCCGGTCTCGAAGCGCACGTCCCTCGGCGCCGCCGCGCTCATCGCCACGGCACTGACCGTCGGCGTCGCGCTGGCGGGCCAGATCGACGCGGAGGCGCCGGCCACGCAGCCCGCACCGCCCGCGAGCGACGCCGCCCTCTCGACCGCTCAGGTCCGCGGCGCGGAGGCCGAGAAGGCCGCCGATCCGGTGGCCGCCGACGCCCTCAAGCTCGATCCGATCCCGGCCACCCGGGCCGACGAGTCCGGCGACACGAGACTGGGCGACAGGGGCGAGGAGCCCGCCCGGACGCTGCCCGCGGCGGCCTCGGCCTATGCCTCCGCCGACCCGGAGGCGCCGGTGGCCTTCCCGCTGCCCGACGCCGCCGTGACCCCGGCCGCGCCGGTGCCCGAGGTGCCGGATCCGGCACGGCCGAAGATCTCGGGCGAGACCGACCCGACGCTGCTGCGCGGGGCGATCGACCTCTACCGCAAGGGCCGGGTCGCCGACGGCGACCGGATACGCGACGGCTTCACCGACCCGGCGGCGCGGGCGCTGCTCGAATGGGTGGCGATCCGCGCCGGCGCCGGGATCGGCTTCGCCCGCACCGTCGCCTTCGCCCGGGCCAACCCGGACTGGCCGGCCGGTCCCCTGCTGCGCCGACGGGCCGAGGAGGCGCTGCTCTCCGAGAAGAAGGCCCCCGCCACGGTGCGCGCCTATTTCGCCACGGCGAAGCCGGTGAGCGCGCCGGGCAAGTTCGCCCTGGCGCTGGCGCTGCGGGCCGAGGGCTACGAGGCCGACGCCGCCGACATGGTGCGCGACCTCTGGCGCGGCGAGAGCTTCGGGCGGTCCCTGGAGGGCAAGGTGCTCGACGCCTTCCCGGACGTGCTCACCCGGATCGATCACCGCTACCGGATGGAGCGGGCGCTCCTGAAGGACGATTGGGACAGTGCCGGCCGGGCGGCCGGCTATGCGGGCGGCGCCTATGCGAGCCTCGTGCGCGCCCGCCGGGCCGTGGAGGACAAGGCGTCCGGGGCGGCAGCGGCACTCGCCGCGGTGCCGCCGTCGCTCCGGGGCGACGCCTCCTATACCTTCTCCCGGGCGCAGTATTTCCGCCGGGCCGACAAGCCCGAGGCGGCCGCGTCCGTGCTCGCGGGAGCGCCGAGCAACCCGGACGTGCTGGTCGACGGCGACGAGTGGTGGGTCGAGCGGCGGATCGTGGCGCGCAAGCTCCTCGACCTCGGCGATGCCAAGACCGCCTACACGGTCGCCAGCGCCCAGGCGGCGCGCACGCCGGAGAAGCGGATCGAGGCCGAGTTCCACGCCGGCTGGATCGCCCTGCGCTTCGCCGGCGATCCGGCGCGCGCCGCCGAGCATTTCGCGCGGGTGACGGCCATCGCGGAGAGCCCGGTCTCGGTGGCGCGGGCCGCCTACTGGCAGGGCCGGGCGGCCGAGGCGCTCGGCCGGACGGACGCGGCGAAGCGCTTCTTCGAGAAGGCGGCCCTGCAGCCGATCGCCTATTACGGGCAGGTGGCCCGCGCACGGCTCGGCCAGACCAGCCTGCCGCTGCGGGCGCCCGCGGATCTCGAAGGGCCTGAGCGCCAGGCCTTCGAGGGCCGGCTCTACATCCGGGCCCTGCGGCTGCTCGGCGAGGCCGGGATCCGGGAGCTGGCCCTGCCGCTCTACATCGACGCCGCCCGGGAGCTCACAGACCCGCGCGAGCTCCAGGCGCTGGGTGACCTCGCGACCGACATGAAGGACGCCCGCGCGCTGGTGGCGATCGGCAAGCTCGCCGTGCAGCGCGGCCTGCCGCTCGACGCCCATGCCTACCCGACGATCGGCATCCCCGACTACGAGACCTTCACGGCGGTCCCGCAGGTGGAGCGGGCCATGGTCTACGCCATCGCCCGGCAGGAGAGCCAGTTCGATCCGCGGGCGCAATCGGGCGTCGGCGCCCGGGGCCTGATGCAGATGATGCCGGCCACCGCGCAGCGCACCGCCCGCCGGGTCGCCGCCGCCTTCGACGTCGACCGCCTGACCAGCGACCCCGCCTACTGCGCCAAGCTCGGCCAAGCCCATCTCGGCGAGTTGCTGGAGGATTGGCGCGGCTCCTACGTGCTGGCCTTCGCCTCGTACAATGCCGGCGGCGGCAACGTGAAGAAGTGGATCGACGCCTACGGCGACCCGCGCAGGGGCGACGTCGACGTGATCGACTGGGTCGAGCGCATCCCCTTCACGGAGACGCGCAACTACGTGCAGCGGGTGATGGAGAATCTCCAGGTCTACCGTTCGCGGCTCGACAGCCGCAGCGCCCTGCTGATCGACGGCGACCTCCACCGCGGGGCGCGGTAGCAGGCGCCCGCACCGTGGTCCTGCGGACGAGGCCCGCCGGGCCGTAACCCGCGCGCCGTCACGGCGAAGCTTGCGGTTGTGCCTTCGGCCTTTCTTTCCCTAGAAGATGGTCCGGTCCGTATTGACCGGCCCGGACGGGCCGTGGCTGTCGAGAGGATCCTCATGCTGCGTTCGAGATTGGGTTACGCCGTCCTGTTGAGCACCGCGCTCGCGGCGGCCGCGCCGGCCCTGGCCCAGGAAGCCGCCACCGCCGAGCAGACGGTCGACGCGATGAACACGCTGTTCGGCAAGCATCCGGGGGCGCGCGCCAACCACGCCAAGGGCGTGGTCGCCGAGGGCAGCTTCACCCCGTCGGCCGAGGCCGCCGGGCTCAGCAAGGCGTCCCTGTTCGCGGGTCCGGCGGTGCCGGTGACGATCCGCTTCTCGGACGCCACCGGCGTCCCGACCATCCCGGACGGGGCGGCCAATGCCAACCCGCACGGGCTGGCGCTGAAGTTCAAGCTCATCGACGGCGCCGAGATGGATGTCGTCACGAACGCGCTGAAATATTTCCCGGTCGCCACCGGCGAGGAGTTCCGCGACCTCCTGAGGGCCGCGGCCGAGAGCGGCCCGAAGGCGGAGCATCCGACCGCCCTGGAGCGCTTCGCCGCCGCCCACCCGGCCGCCGCCACGGCGGGGGCGACCGCCAAGACCCCGTCGAGCCTCGCCCGGCAGACCTACAACGGCGTCAATGCCTTCATCTTCGTCGACAAGGACGGCAAGCGTCAGCCGTTCCGGTTCCGGATCACGCCGGTTCAGGGCGAGGAGATCCTGCCCCCCGAGGAGGCGGCCAAGCGCGACCCGAATTTTTTGATGGGGGAGATCGGGCCCCGCATCGCCAAGGAGCCGGCGACGTTCCACCTCCTGGCCCAGCTCGCCGCGCCGGGCGACCCGACCAACGACGCGACCAAGCCCTGGCCGGACGATCGCCGGACGGTCGATCTCGGCACGCTGACGGTCTCGAAGGCCGTTCCGGACAGCGCCGACGCCGAGAAGGCGCTGCTGTTCATGCCGAACAACCTCACCGACGGCATCGAGGTCTCGGACGATCCGCTGATCGACGCCCGGGTCCAGGCCTACGCGGTCTCGTACGGGCGTCGCTCGCAGTAGCGCGCGCGAAAGGTTCCGGGACCGCCAGACCCGCGCGCGCTCCGGAGCGCGGCCGATCAGCGGGTCGTGCCGGGTGCCGGGGCGGATGGGGCCTTCGGGCCGCCGCTCCGCCCCTCGCCGGCGCCGGGACCCGTGCGGGCACCGTCCTTCGTGGCCCCGGTACCGGTCAGGCCCCCGGCGCCCATGCTGGTCGTGGCGGCGGCGCCGTCCCTCCGCGTGCCGGACGCAGGCTCGGCATCCTTGCCCGCCGCGGCCGCCGCGGCCGCGACGAGGATCCCGGCGAGCAGGACGGTGCGGGTCAGGCGGTTCACGGGACCTCCGAGGTTCATCGGGCGCCCCGGTCGGGCGGCCCCCCCGACCAACCGGACGCGTCCGGGCGCGTTCCCGGAAACCCGACGGAGCCGTCACCCGGCAGCGCCGAGCCCCGCCGCCGCGGCGTGCCGGCCGCGCCGCTCGGACGGGTCCTGGAACACCCCCGACCACAGGCCGAGGCGGCGGCCCCAGGCCCGGTCGGCGGCCTCCGCGTAGTCCGGCGCGGCGCGGTCGGGCACGGCGAGTCCGCGTGCCACCATCCAGGCGCCGAGATCCTCGCCGCCGACCCGGCAGAGGGCCACGACCGCACCGTCGGGAGCGCCCGCGCCGCGCGTCTCGCAGGTGAGGGCGGCTCCGCCGATATGATCGGCCAGCGCCCGGGCCGCGTCGCGGCCGCAGGCATAGGGCCGATCCTGGGCGTCCGAGCAGGTCTGGTCGGCGTCCGGGGCGACCACGCCGAACAGGCTGACCGGGCGCGCCCCGACGCGGAGGGTCCCGCCGTCGATCACCTGGGCGGCCCCGTGCAGCATCTCGCCGGCCTGCACGGGGCCGTGCCAGGCGAGGCCGCCCGCCAGGAGGGCGGCGAGGAGGGGCAGGCGCCCGCGCCCGGCCTTGTCGTCCGGGCAGAGCAGGGTGCCGGCGAGGCCGGCCGCGCAGGCGAGGAGGGCACCGAGGATCAACGACATGGTCTCACGTCTCCGGGAGGGGTATGGGGCCCTTGTGCCGAAGTCCCGCCCCGCCAGCCTGACGGCGCCTGTCAGCCTCCCGTCAGGCGCCGCGCCCTATCGCGTCCCCGCATGAGAGCCCTCCACCCGCGCCGCGCCGCCCTGGTCTGCCTGCTCGCGGGCCTCGCCTGCGCCGGGCTGCCGGCGCGCGCCTCCGAGGATGCCGACCGCGCCCGCCGCGCCCTGGAGAAGGGCGAGATCCGTCCCCTCGACGAGGTGCTGCGCGCCGCCCGCGCGGCCGTGCCGGGCGACGTGGTGTCGGTCGATCTGAAGCACGATGACGGGCATTGGCTCTACAAGCTGCGCGTCCTCGGCGCCGACGGGAAGCGCCGGACCGTGAAGGTCGATGCCGGCTCCCTGAAGATCCTGGACACGGACGACGATGATTGAGGGGAGGGGCCAGCCATGCGCGTCCTGATCGTCGAGGACGAGCCGCGCATCGCCGCCGACATCCGGCAGGGGCTGGAGCGGTCCGGCTACGTCGCCGACGTGGTGGGCGACGGCGAGGCCGCGTGGTTCCGCGCCGAGACGGAGCCCTACGACGCCATGGTCCTCGATCTCGGCCTGCCGCGCCTCGACGGGCTCGGGGTGCTGCGCCGGCTGCGCGCCGCCGAGGTGGCCCTGCCGGTGCTGATCCTCACCGCCCGGGACGGCTGGCGCGAACGCGTCGAGGGCATCGACGCCGGCGCGGACGATTACCTCGCCAAGCCGTTCCGCATGGAGGAGCTGGTCGCGCGCCTGCGGGCGATCCTGCGGCGGACCGCCGGCCACGCCTCGCCGGTGCTCCGGGCCGGGGCAGTGGAACTCGACACCCGCACCCGCGCGGTCAGCGTCGACGGGCGCCCCGCCGAATTGACGGCCCTCGAATACCGGCTCCTGGCCTTCCTGCTGCACCGGCAGGGGCAGGTCGTGCCGGCGGGCGAGCTGCTGGACCATCTCCACGGGGTCGGCACCGAGCGCGAGGCGAACGCCCTGGAGGCGCTCCTGACGCGCCTGCGCCGCAAGCTCGGGCCGGGGGTGATCGAGACCCGCCGCGGCCAGGGCTACCG
>CAXTCV010000076.1:0-15492 GCA_964242725.1 uncultured Methylobacterium sp. | reverse complement strand
GCTGAAGCCCAGCAACTCCGCGTGGAGGGCCTGGCGTCCCAGCGCCGCGAGGGCGTCGCGGGCCTCCGATGGCAGGCGTGCAGCCTTGGTGCGGAAAGCGCCGCCATAGACCGGGTCGCCCAGCAGCGGATGGCCGCGATGGGCGAGGTGTACCCGGATTTGATGCGTCCGCCCGGTCTCCAGGCGGCACCGCACCAGGGCCGCCTCCGGATAGGTCTCGGCCACCGCGTAATGCGTCACCGCGTGCCGTCCGGACTCGTCCGAGACCACGGCGATCTTCTCCCGGTTGTGGCGTGAGCGCGCGAGGCTCGCCCGGATGGTGCCGATGCACGGCTGCGGCACGCCCCAGACGACCGCCGCATAGGCCCGCTCCAGGGGCCCGGTCCGGCCGTGATCGGCGAATTGCGCCGTGAGCCCATGATGCGCCGCGTCGTTCTTGGCGACCACGATCAGGCCGCTCGTATCCTTGTCGAGACGGTGGACGATGCCCGGTCGGCGCACGCCGCCGATCCCCGACAGGCTCGCGCCGCAATGGGCCAGCAGCGCGTTCACCAGGGTTCCGCTCTCGTGGCCCGGTGCCGGGTGCACGACGAGGCCGGCCGGTTTGTCGATGACGATGAGGTCGTCATCCTCAAACGCAATCGTCAGCTCTACATCCTCCGCGACCGGCTCCGCGGCAACCGGCGGCGGCACCTGCAGAACGATCTCCGCCCCGGCGGCGACCTTCACGGCGGGATCCCGCACGGGGGCGCCGTCCCGGCGCACCCGGCCCTCTCGCACCAGTTCCTGCAGCCGTGCGCGCGAAAAATCCGGGAACAGGGCCACCAACGTGCGGTCCAGCCGAACGCCCCCATCCACCACGATCCCGATCCGCGCTTCGTCGTCAACGTCCACCACGATCCCCATCCACGCCCAATCCGTACCCGACCATGCGGATTCTCACGCCGAGGCCCTTGCTCCCCCGGCGTGTGGTGGCTATAGCACCCCCGCGCCGCCGGAAAGCTCCCATCGTCTAGCGGTCTAGGACGTCGCCCTCTCACGGCGAAAACAGGGGTTCGATTCCCCTTGGGAGCGCCACTCTTCTCGATGCCGCAGCCGGAAAACGGCGTCTCGGGGATCGCCTCGGGTAGCACCGGGGTCACACGTGGACCGAAAGCCGCGTCTCGCGGTGGTCATTTCCAGCAAGCGCGAATCGAGCGCCCCTGACCGCTATCGGGTCGGCGCGTGCGCTCCACAGAACGCCGGAAGGCCGCTGTCCGACGTACCGGCGGCCAGAGCAACTGACGCGGCCCCGCCCCACCGAAGCCACTTTCACAATGACCCGCCGACCCGGCTTGCCGGGTGTCGAGGCGGCGTTGCACCGGGTCGGCGGATGTCCCGCGGGAGGACTCGCCCAACATAAGGTGTCCGCCGTCTCCGGAGAGGTCGCGGACAATCTAATCGACCGGTCTTATCCGTTCCGCCGCTCGCCGCGCGCGGCCACCATCGGGGCTCCGTCCGGGAGCGGGCACTGAAGTTCCTTCGCCTCTCGCCAAGGCGATTAAAGCCACGCTCCGCGTCGGGCGTCAGGATCACCCGCATCGCCTTCGGACGGACTTCGCCGACCTCCGCCTTCGGCCCCGTCGTCAGGACGGCGAACAGGTCTTCGGTTGTCTCGCCGTCCTTTACCTTCCGCACCGTTGCCCATCCTCGACCCGGATGCCGGCACAGAACGTCAGAGGGCGATCCTCGGCGACCGCGGACCGCATCGGCGGGCGCGAGCCGTGAGACCGCAGCGGGCGAGGCGCAGACCCTGGCTTTTCGGCAGACTGCGGACGTTCTGGCTCCGACCCATGTCAGTCATACCATGACCGATCGGATCATCCCGAGACCGGACGGTCGGCCTATTCCGCCGATGCGGACGCGGCTTGAACAAGACCCCGGTCTGTCGCGACGGGTCATCCACGGACACGATCGAGCGAGTTCAGAACCTCCGTTCCGTCACATCGGCGGTACGAAGAGCCGTTCCGGAAACGCCGTCTCGACGATGTCGAGAAAGGCGCGGACCTTCGCACCGACGAGCCGGCGGGAGCTTTGCAGGGCCCAGATCTCCACGATGGGGCCCGCCTGGACCCCCCAGAGGGCGAGCCGGCCGGCCGCAAGGTCGTCGGCGACCAGCAGCTTCGGCAGCAAAGCCGCCCCCGCACCCGCGAGGACGGCGTCGCGCACCATCAGCAGCGACGACAGACGCAGCACGGGCTCGGGTTCGAGAACGCGGTCAGGCCCTCGACCGGTTCGCAGCGTCCAGGTCACATTCGGCGCGCTCCCGGACATCAGGACCGCTTTCACGGACGGAGCGGCCTCGTCATCCGCGACGGGCGCGGGCAGCGGCACATCGGGATGCGCCACGACCAGGCGCGCGTCGGTTAGAAACCGGCGACCGACCAGACGATCGTCCGGCCGCGGATCGATGCGGATGACCAGATCAAAGTCGTCCTCGACGGGATCTACGCGCTGGTCCTGGGCCACGATCTCGAGCTGGACATCCGGGTAGGCCAGCGCGAAACGCGCACCGATCCGGCTCAACGCGACATGCGCGATGACAATCGGCGCGCTGATCCGGAGACGGCCCCGGGGGACGGAGGCGCCGAGCACCACCGCTTCGCCCGCTTCCGCGATCTCGGAGAGCGGGCCGTCCGTGCGCGCGTGGAGGGTGCGTCCCTCGTCAGTCAGCCGCAGGGTATGCGATCCGCGCTCCATCAGCCGAACGCCGAGGCTCTGCTCAAGCTCCGCGACCCGGCGCGAGAGCGTGGCCTTCGGCCGTCCGGAGATGCGGCTGGCCCGTCCGAACCCACCGTGAGCTGCCACGAGGTTGAAGGCGGCGAGTGCCTGCAGATCCATGATGTGTTCCGATTTTGAGACGAAGCGTTCCGAAATTGTCATCCGCCCGCACAAAATGGAACGGCTATTTGTCCGCAGGGCGGAGGCGGTTCCGCACCATCGGACGGAGACATCACCATGAGCATTCTCGTTGCCGGCAGCACCGGCACCATCGGCACGCAGGTCCTCGATTCCCTGCAGGGCCGGGGGCTCGACGTCCGGGCCCTCACACGCTCGCCGGAGACGGCTCAGCTGCCGCCCGGCGTGACGCCGGTCCGGGGCGATCTGGCCGACGTCGACGCCGTACGCACGGCGCTGAATGGCGTGAGCACCCTGTTCCTGCTTGTCCCCAACGTCGCCGACGAGCTGACGCAGGCCATGCTGACGCTGACCGCCGCCCGCGAGGCGGGGGTCAAGGGCCTCGTCTATCTCTCCGTGCTAAAGGGGGAGGCCTATGCCGACGTGCCCCACTTCGCCGGCAAGTACACGGTCGAGCGCATGATCGAGGCGTCGGATCTGCCCGCCACGATACTGCGACCGGCCTACTTCATCCAGAACGACGTCCGCCTGAAGGACGCTCTCCTGAAGTTCGGCGTCTACGGCATGCCGATCGGTTCCAAGGGTGTCTCGATGGTCGACATCCGCGACATCGGAGAGGCGGCGGCCCTCGAGTTGGCGCGCCGGGAGCAGAGTGCATCGTCGCTCGGTCGCGAGATCTACACCCTCGCCGGGCCGGATGCCCTGACGGGCGAGGGAATCGCCAGGATTTGGAGCGCGGCGCTCGGCCGCCCGATCCGGTACGGCGGCGATGATTTGGTGGCCATGGAGCAGCGCCTCACAGCGACGATGCCAGCGTGGCATGCGCTGGACCTGCGCCTGATGATCGGCCGCTATCAGGCGGACGGTGCCGTCGCGACGACTGAGGAGCTTTCACGCCTCGGCGCTCTGCTCGGTCACGCCCCGCGTTCCTATCGCTCGTTCGCGGAGGCTGCCGCAGCCCAATGGATCGAGCCTGACAGCAACCAGCAGAGGGTGATCCATCGACCAAAACTGGCAGCACAGGTCCGCTGCGACGCTTTCCGGCACTGAAGCGGACCGGCCGCGCCCCACCCTCCGCGGTCATTCGGTTTCCGACCCGATGACGCCGTTGATGCCGATGCACGCTGTCTTCAGATGCGGACGGAAGAGTTAGCGGTCCGATGGAGTGTCTTCGCACCTGCGTCCATCGTGGCGTCGCCGCGGCGAGGGCGACTACGGCCAGCAGGGTGCTCCATCTGGTCAACATCGCGCGACGCGCCGTGGGCGGGGTCAGTGCGCGGTGAAGCCGCCGTCCACGGGTAACGCCACGCCGAGGACGAAGCTGGACCCAGGGCTACACAGCCAGAGGACCGTGCCGGCGATCTCCTCCACCCGTCCCATACGGCCGATCGGCTGCGCCTTGAGGAATTCCTTCATCGCTGCGGGGTCGATGCCGTCGCCCATCGGGGTATCGATGCATCCGGGGCAGATCGCGTTCACGCGAATGCCGCGCGCCGCGTTGTCCATCGCGGCACTCTTCGTCAGGCCAATCACGCCGTGCTTCGAGGCGTGGTAGGCGGCCCGGCCCGGCAGGCCAACGAGGCCGCCGAGCGACGAGCAGTTCACGACGGCGCCGCTACCTTGCTTCCGCATTTGAAGCAGCTCATGCTTCATGCAGGTCCAGACGCCGCGCAGGTTGACGGCGTTGACCGCGTCGAAGCCCTCTGCCGTCTCCTCGGTCATGTCGCACATCGGACCGAGGATGCCGGCGTTGTTGTAGGCCATGTCGAGGCGGCCGAACTCGGACACCGCACGCGCCACCAGGGCCGCGGCCTGGGCCTCATCGGTCACGTCGCACACGACTCCGATGGCTGAGTGACCCGCCGCGGTGATCGCCTCCGTGGCGCGGTGCAGCGCCTGCTCGTTGATGTCGCTGAGGACGACGGACGCCCCCGACGCGGCGAAGGCTTGCGCTGTTGCCAGACCCATCCCGGAGCTCGCACCGGTGACGAGGGCGACCTGGCCTTTGAAATCGAATGTCGGGTTCATGCGGATGGCTCCGGTTCCTGGGGTCGATGCAGGCATTCGGATGGACCGCGCCCACCTGCGGGACGCGGGCTGGACGGTTCGATCACGGAGCCGGGGACTTGCCCGCGTACTGGTCGTCGGTCACCTTCTCCATCCAGGTCACGGGACTCCCGTCCTGCGCCTCCTGGACGGCGATGTGGCTCAGCGCCGTGGTCGGGCCGGCGCCGTGCCAGTGCTTCTCGCCGGGCGGGAACCAGACCACGTCGCCCGGACGGATCACCTCGACCGGACCGCCCTCGCGCTGGACCCGGCCGCACCCGGCCGTGACGATCAGGGTCTGTCCGAGGGGGTGGGTGTGCCACGCCGTGCGCGCGCCGAGCTCGAAGGTGACGAGAGCGCCACCCGCGCGGGCCGGCTCGGCCGGACTGAACAGCGGGTCGATCCGGACGGTGCCGGTGAACCAGTCGGCGGGGCCCTTGGCCGACGGCTGGGAGCCGATGCGCCTGATCTCCATGGTCTTATCCTTCGTGGGTCCGGCCGTCGCGGCCTCGGGCGCGGCCATCGAAGGCCGCCGTGAATGACGGCAATCTAGGGCTCGCCCGGACGGGCGATTAGCCGCTAGAAGCTGCATGAGCCTATAAGCGGAGCTACTGAATGGCGCGGGCGGACATCGGCGATCTCGTCGCCTTCCAGGCCGTCGCGCGCGCGCGCAGCTTCACCCGGGCCGCCGCGCAGATGGGGGTGTCGCAATCCGCCCTGAGCCAGACGGTGCGCGGGCTGGAGGAGCGGCTCGGCCTGCGGCTGTTGACGCGCACGACCCGAAGCGTCTCGCCGACGCAGGCGGGTGAGCGGTTGCTGGAGACGGTCGGACCGCACCTCGACGGCATCGAGGCCGGCCTCGCGGCGCTGACCGACCTGCGCGACCGGCCCTCCGGCAGCGTTCGCATCACCGCGGACGGCTATGCCGCCGGTGCCGTGGTCTGGCCGGCCCTGGCGCCGTTCCTGAGAAACTATCCCGACATCAAGGTCGAGTTGGCCACGGACTACGTCCTGACCGACATCGTCGCCGAGCGGTTCGACGCCGGCGTGCGCCTGGGCGGCATCGTCGCCAGGGACATGGTGGCCGTCCCCATCGGGCCGCCGATGCGGATGGCGGCGGTGGGCGCGCCCGCGTACTTCGCCGACCGGGCGAAGCCGCGCTCCCCGCAGGATCTCGTGTCCCACACCTGCATCAACCACCGTCTGCCGACGCTGGGCGGCCTCTATGCCTGGGAGTTCGAGAAGGGTGGTCGCGGGCTGCGCGTGCGCGTCGAGGGTCAGCTCGTGTTCAACGATGCCAGCCAGCTGCTGCAGGCGGCCCTCGACGGGTTCGGCATCGCCTACTTGCCCGAAGGGTTGGTGCGACCGCATCTCGACGCGGGCCAGCTCGTGCGGGTGCTGGCCGACTGGTGCGACGCGTTCCCCGGATACCACCTCTATTACCCGAGCCGCCGCCAGCACTCGGCCGCCTTCGCCCTGTTGGTGGAAGCGCTTCGATACGGGGCTTGATCGGGTGGCGCGGCGCGTTCCGCCGGGCAGCCTGCTCGACCCGCAGCGAGCGCTGGAGGCCACGGTGCTGGCCTGAAGCGAACGCCATCGTCCGCTTGACCCATCGTTCGTCCGCATGCCGGTGAGCAGGAATCGACCCGAACCCGTTGGACAGCGCTGCCCGTTCAAGCGGTTCGCGCGCAGCCGGTCATCGCAGGCGCATCAGGTCGCCGACCAGCCCCTTGTTACGCGTGTCCGATCGAGGCCCTGATCGCTGAGCAGGCATGCGTCATGTGAACGGACTATATATTTTCACGGGCTGCCAGTTCGGAGCAAGCCTTTGCTACCTCTGAGATCGGCAAACCCGAGTGGCCGGCCATGTTTGCCGTGTCGTCGAGGCAAGAGCGCACACGATCTCGCGAGGCATCTCCACCGCTCGCCGCGTCTAGCTTGCGCAGCAGACTGTCCTTGTCCGTGGGCGACGCGCCCGCCCAAGCTTGCATTGTGTCACCTGCGTTCAACGCTAAAACGGGCGTTGCCAGGATGACGAGAGTGAAGGCAAAAGCGGATATAAGACGCATTGTCATCGCCTCAGAAGACACAGAGTTCGCAGCTGCTCGCGGGCTCGGTTCAGAAGATCGGCGCGATGGACGCTCGGTCCAAACGGATTTCCAGCCCACAAGCAGTAGTTTCTGCGACCTGAACTAGGTCCTGAGGCGCCTTTGCGGATTGCCGACGACTTGGGGCAAAAACGCACAGTTCCCGTCGCCATCATGCCGTGGCCGGCATCGCGTGCACCGCGGGCATACACTCCGTCCAGTTTCTACCTTTGGGCGGGCGCGGAAATGCGCCGCGGTTAAGAGGACGCATCCAACTGGGACGCATAAGCCCTCGACTCGGCGGCATTGGACCTGGACCATCCTGTAGCCGTCGTCCGCTTTGATGGCTCGCGTCCAGCTCAACCTCACCGCAGAAGCTTAGCCTAGGCGCAAAGCCGGCGGTGGGCGGCATCGTGACCCCGACGGCCGTTGGGACGACAATGGCCTAAGATGACTGGTGACGGCCACTGACCTATAGTCGGGTCGCCCCGATGCAGCGCCCCGCCGCCGGCTCACACTGGCATGACAGGGCGCCGGTGAACGCGGCTCGGCGACGGGGTTGAGCCGTCTTTCAGGTTTGGTGTGTCATTACAACGATCTGAATGGCCGGGGCGACCCAAGGAACTTGACGGTGAACCGCCCACAATCGCAATCGGACGCGATCTCGGATCGAAGGCCGCAGCAGCGGCGCTCCACGCCGCTGGGTTGGTATTTTTCGACAGTCCTAGCAGCTTGCACGGCATCGGCTCACGCCGACGATCTGAGTGCCCTGTTCGATCGCGATACCGTCGTCTCGGTCGGCGGGTTTGTCGGGAGCGGTCCGCGTTTTCAGGGCAGCAAGGAGGCTGGGCTCTGGGGACTGCCTTACGTTTCGTTCCGCAAAATCGACGAACCGCGCGAGTGGTGGTCCCCAGACGACGGTCTGGACGTCACCCTCGTCGGTCAGGGGGCGCTGCAGGTGGGCGCCGTGCTGGATTTCCGTGAGGGCCGCTTCCTCAACGATGATCGCCGGCTCGCCGGACTACCCCGATTGCCGGTGACGGTTGGTCTCGGCCTGTTCGGGGAGGTCTGGCCGGTTGCAGATACCCTTCGGCTTCGGGCTGAAGTAACCCAGGGGGTCCGTGCCCACGATGGACTCATAGCCAAGCTGGGGGCCGATCTCGTGGGCCGCTTCGGGCGCTACACCCTCAGTGCGGGACCCCGGTTCGTCGTGGGCGATGCGACCGCGATGCGGCTCGACTTCGACGTGCCGGTCGGAACCGCACTCGTGAACCCGCTTCTTACCCCCTACCGCGCCTCAGCCGGGCCGCGTTCCGCCGGAGCAACGGCGGCACTCAGCTACGAGTGGTCGGACACGTGGCAGACACTGGGCTATGTCCGCTATGATCGGCTGATCGCATCGGCCTCGGACAGTCCGATCGTTCGGCACGTTGGTACAGCGAACGAGTTCACATTTGCTGTCGGGGCGATGTATTCCTTTCGCCTGCCGCCCTGATCGCAAACCCGGTCTGGACGATCGCCGCACTATCAGACGTAAAGCTCGCGATTTCGTGATCACTGTTGCTTGTTGAGCACACAACCCTTGTTTCGACAAAGTAAACCAACTTTGCCAAAGTGTTTCCGAGTTTCTCCGGCTATCACTCTCCAGATTAGATGGAGAGTACCGTGGCACGCATCCTTCTGACGGGCGCGACCGGGCTTATCGGCGGCGCCGTGCTGCACCAAGCTCTCGGCCGCGACGCGGACGTGACTTGGGTTTGCCTTGTCCGCTGCGCGGGTGTGGAGCAAGGGCGCCAGCGCGTGGCCGCGCGCTTGGAGCGGTTCACGGATCCATTCACGGCGCAGCGCCTCGCGCGCAAGGTCGAGATCGTGCCCGGCGACTTCACGCGGGCCGATCTCGATATGGATCCGCGGCTCGACGACTGCACGCACATCCTCCACCTCGCCGCTGACACGTCGTGGTGGGGCGGGGAGCGGGTGTTCCGGACCAATCACGATGGAACGCTGGCGCTCGCGCGCCGCGCTCAGGCCATGGCGGCATTGAAGCGGTTCCTGCACGTCGGCACCGCCATGATTTGCGGGGCCGACGCGCCCAGCCTCGTCGCGGAAACCGCCTACCCGGCGGCCGACGCCAGGCACATCGTCGGCTACACGCAGTCCAAGGCGGCAACGGAGACCTCGCTCAATGAGCAGTTTCCCGACCTGCCGATCGTCGTCGCGCGGCCCTCGATCGTGGTCGGCCACTCGACGCTCGGCGCGGGACCGAGTTCGAGCATTCTCTGGGTTCTGCGCGCCGCCGATGCCCTGCGCATGCTGCCGTGCAGTCCCGAAAGCTGCGTCGACATCGTTCCGGCCGACTGGGTCGCCGAAACGCTCATCGGCCTCCTGGCGAAGCCGGATCTGAAGCACGACCTCTATCATCTCTCGGCTGGACCCGCCGGCCGGACGCGCTGGGCGGACGTGATCGGAGCCTTCGAGGCTGCAGAGCCGAGCGACGGCGCGCGCATCTTCCGTCAGTTCGATCTCGAACGCGATCGCAACCTCCTGCGCAAACGCTTCGCGGAGGTGTTCGGCCTGGATAATTTGTCGAAGCGGGCGATGCTCCGCGCCACTCGCGCCTACTATGCCTTCTGTGCCCTCGACCTGACCTTCACGAACGATCGGCTCATCGAGGATGGGTTTGCGCAGGCTCCATCGCTCGCTTCATATCTGCCGGTCTGCCTCGCGAATTCAGCCGAAATCGTGGAGCAGTTCTCGGACGACCTGGAGATGTTCACGCCGGCACCTGCGTCGCTCGCATCTCCGTCGGACCTGCCGATGGTGGCGAACGCATGAACCCATTCTTGACCCTCGCGGTGGCGATCGGGGCGGAGATCTCGGCCACCTTGGCCCTGAAGGCTGCGGATGGGCTGACCAAGCCGGGCCCGACCCTTGTCGTCGCGCTCGGCTACGGGACGGCGCTGTGGTTGATGTCGACGAGCATGGACATGCTGCCGATCGGTGTTGTCTACGCGATCTGGGCCGGCGTCGGCATGGTCGGGGCCGCTCTCGGAGGCGCGTTCCTTTTTGGTGAGGCGGTCAACGCAGCGATGATCGCTGGCATCGCGATCATCGCCTGCGGCGTTGCGGTTCTTGCAAGCGCACAGGTGCAGCACTGACGGCGGCTCAGGAATCTCGATCACCGGCTTAGTTGCAGCCAAGCTTGGCGTTGGTGCGAGCGATCGCGGCTACGACAACGGCGACGAGGGTCTGGCCTGCCAAGGCACGGGCATCCGGCCGGCCATGCCCCGGGCCGACACATCGGGTCGCGCGAAGCAGGGGCTCTTCGTGCGCGCCGCCTTCGTCGACGCCGCCGCGGCCGATCACGACGTCTGTCCCGCCGGCGCTGTGCTGACGACGTCTGTCGCGCGCTCCGATCGACACGGCGACATCGACCAATGCCGCAATCTGGAGGCCTTGCAGGCCTGCGCGCTGCCGGGGCTTTGCACGACCGAGACGGTCAAGCGCATCAAGCGCTCGAAGCACGAGGCGGTGCTGGAGCTCATGCAGAGGCCGCGCGAAGCCAGGCGCGACGCCATGGCGGTACGGCGCGCCACAGCCGAGTACGTCTTCGGAACGCTGCAAGCTTGGAAGGCAGCACGCCCTTCCTGACGAATGGCCTGACAGGGTTGAGAACCGAGATGAGCCGCGCGATCCTCGCCGACAACGTCAAGCGGATGATCCGCCTGTTCGGCGCAACCCGGCTCATCCAGGCCATTCGAGCCTGAAGCGGCCCACCGCGCCGCCGTCATCAGCCTGCCGATCGGCGCTGGCGGCCACGATCAATGCGTTTTGCCACGGCCTCGACCCATCCCACAACGATCCGGTCGCGCCCCGCCGTCCTGATGCTCCATCATCGCTGCCGCCGACGCCTTTCGCCTGGTTCAAGCGCGCTCGCGCCGGCGTCGCGGTCCGAAAAGGCCGCCTGTGCGCGGGAGCCGGGCGCGGGTGAGGGGCGGTGACCCGCGCCCGGCTCCTGGACCGCTCCATGCGCCTCGGGCAGACAGCGCTGGAGCGATGGCGCGCGCCCGTTGGGGCGATTTCAGGGATGGCGTCAGTCGGACGTGGCCAGATCCTGGGTCAGGCGGTCGCGTGCACGGCTGACGCGGCTCTTCACGATGTCGGCGGGGCAGCCGATCACCGCGGCCGCCGCGTCGTAGGGAAGGCCCTCGACGGCGACCAGCACCAGCGCCTCGCGATGCGCGGGTTCGAGGCGGTCGATGGCCACCTGCAGAGGCCGGAGCCCGAGCGCATGACCCTGTCCGGCCGGCTCGGCCAGCGCCGCAGGATGCACGCGGTCGGGATTCGGCACGTCGCGACGGTGCTTGCGGCGCCCGTTGATGAAGCCGTTGCGCAGGATCGTGAACAGCCACGCCACCAGGCTCGTCCCGGCCCGGAACCGCCCGCGATGCTCCCACGCCTTCAAGAGCGTGAACTGCACGAGATCGTCGGCCTCGTTGGCGTCGAAGGTCAGCGACAGGGCATAGCGGCGCAATCGCGGCACCAGGCCGATCAGGTCGTCACGAAAGGCGCCAGGAACGTGCCGGTCGATCTCGGCGCCACCGAGGATCGCGGACAGGTGCCCCAGAACCGCGCCGAGTGGCGATCGAGGGTCTATCTCAACAACTTCTGGATAGTATTGGCGCAGCCGGTCGCCGAGTTGCCCCTGCAGGTGGGCGTTAACGGAGCCGGCATCGCTGACCGGTTCCCGCTGTTCGCTGGCGGGTTGCACGTTCGGGTCGCTCATATCGATGGATGGTCTGCAACCCGTCGGGGTTCTTCGGCCGAAAGATGGCCCCGCACTTATCTCTGGTCGATCTCAACGGCGTCAATGATGCAAGTATACCAGTGAAAATCCGGGGCCGCCCGGAACCTCGTTGCGCGCGACCCGTTTGTGCCGCGTTGCCGAAGACGCGGCGACGTTCGGACGGGAACCGGTCAGATCGTGACGGCGGGTGTAGACAGGCACGAACTTCGGCAGATCATCGCCGGCCTGAGCGAGGGCGTGATCCTGGTCGAGCCCGACCAGTCGATCGCCTACGCCAACGCGGCCGCATTGGCGATGCACGGGGTCGAATCTCTCGACGAGCTCGGCCAGACGGTCGACGCCTATCGCGCGCGCTTCTCGCTCCGCTACCGCAACCATCAGGCGCCGCAGAATTACCCGATCGAACGCGTTGTCGCCGGCGAAACGTTCCACGATGTGGTGGTCGAGGTCACCCGCGCCGATCGGCCCGATTGCGCCTTCGTCCATTCGCTCCGGAGTCTCGTGGCCACCGACCGCGATGGTGCGCCGAGCTGCCTCGCCCTGATCCTGAAGGACGTCTCCGACCAATTCGAAGCCGAAGACCGGTTCGAGCGGACCTTCAACGCCAATCCGGCGCCGGCTGTGATCACGCGGATCGCGGATCTGCGCCACGTGAAGGTCAACCACGGCTTCCTCGAGATGACCGGCTACACCCGTGAGGCCGTGATCGGGCGCAGCGTCTACGAGGTCGACGTGCTCGCCAATGCCCGCAACCGCGACCTGGCGGTCTCGCGCCTCCACGAGGGCGGCACGATCCCGCAGATGGAGGCCTGCCTCGACCTGCCCGATGGCGGACGGCGTTTCGTGATCGTGGCCGGACAGCCCATGGAGATGGGTGACGAGCCGTGCATGCTGTTCACCTTCGCCGATCTGGAGTTGCGCCGGAAGGCGGAGACCGCGCTCCGCCAGAGCGAGGAGCGCTTCGCCACGTCGTTCCGCCTCACACCGATCCCGACCATCCTGGTCCGGGCGGACGACTTCAAGGTCACCGGCGTCAACGAAGCGTTCGGACGGGTCTTCGGTCTGGGCGAGGATCGGGTCGTCGGGCGCAGCCTGGATGAGGCCGGTCTTTGGGTCGCGCACGCCCAGAGGGAATCGTTCGAAGCTGCGGTCGCCCGGGACGGAAGCGTCCTGGGCGCGGAGGTGTGCCTGCGTCATGAGAACGGCTCCAGCCTCGATTGCATGGTCTCCGCGGAGCGGGTCACCATCAACGATGCGGATTTCGTGCTGCTGGTCCTTCAGGACATTACCGAGCGCAAGCACACCGAGCGCGAATTGTTCGGCGCCATCGAGGCGGTGATGGCCGATACCTCGTGGTTCAGCCGCGGCCTGATCGAGAAGCTCGCCAACCTGCGCCGCCCCGGCCGGGAGGGCGTGGATGGGTCCGCCCCGAACCTGACGGTGCGGGAACGCCAGATCCTGAACCTGATCTGCGCGGGTCTCGACGACGACGCCATCGCGCGCAAGCTCGGCCTGTCGCGCAACACCGTGCGCAACCACGGGGCTGCTCTGTACCGCAAGCTCGGCGTTCATCGACGCACCGAGGCGCTGGTCTGGGGTCGCGAAAACGGGTTTCCGCTTCACGCGGCCAGTAGCTGAACCTTAAAGCACCGGTCCAAAAGTGCTTTTGAAACGTCCGGGGCGACGGACACCCGACGGTCGGTCTGCTGGCCCAGGGAAGGACGGACGGCTCAAACGCGACCGTTGGCCGAGATCCGCGAGCGTGTGGTCCGGGACGCCAACGGCAATCCCCCGCCGCCAGCAGCTCATCCCGCAGCCGCAGCTCATCTCGGCACGAAGATCACGCGCGGGCCGGACTGCCGTTCCTAAAACGACAGCCGCATCCCACCGACGGTGATGCGTGGCGCAGCCGCAGACACCGACCCAGTGATGCACGCCAGCACCGCTGTGGTGGTCTGAAGGCTGCGCGCGCCGCTGATGGAGTTCGACGGATCCTGAGCCGATCCGACATAGGTCGTGTCGAAGACATTGCGGACTTCGAGATCGGCGCTCAGGCGTTTTGCTTGTCCGCCGGCCGACTCCGTCGCGTCGTGCAGGGTCGCGTTGACCCCGGCGTAGCCCGGCGCCTTCAGCAGGTTGGCGTTGTCGAGATGGAAGTCGCCCTGAACGACGGTCTCCACGAATGCACCGAGGCCGGCGAGCGGGCCGGCCGGGATGCCGGGGATTTGTTTACCCGCCCGGTCGAACCGGCGCGTCAGGCTGCCGGCGCTGAGTCGCTCGGCGTAGCGCGGGTCGATCTGGTCGTCGAAACTGTCGGCGAGGGTCCCACGCCAGCCGGGCGCGAAGGCCCAGTCGGCACCGACTTCGATGCCGCGGTGCTCGGTGGCCTGGTCATTGAACGTATGGCTCTGCAGGCCCGCCCCCCGGCGATTGCGAGCCCTGCTCGTTGGGGAAGAACTCGTGGAAACCGGTCACGCTGAGGCGCAGGCTGTCCACCGGGCTCCAGTCCGCTCCGAGGTCGAGACCGAGATTCCCCTGGGTTTGCAACGGATGAGACCGCCGAAGCGCCCGGCATCGACCCCGATCTCATAGCCGTCGATCTCCCGGCCGGTGCCGGTGCGGAACGCGATCGCGCCCCCGGTGGCGTGGTTGCCGAACAGCGGCGATTGCGGGCCGCGGGACATGTCGATCCGGCTGTAGGCCCCGGGATCGGTGAGGTCGAAACGCGCGGCGCCGTCGGGCTGGGTGAGGATGAAGCTGTCCTCCAGCACGACCGTGTTCTTGATCACCCCGCTGGAGCGGGGCGTTGCTGCCGGGGATCGAGACGATCACGTCGCGCCCACCGTTCCCCTGGCGCACGGTGACGCCGGACCTGTTGACCAGCACCGAGCCGAGGCTGGTCGCCGGCCTGTCGGCGATGGTGTTGTCCCGCCCGATCCCGGTGACGACCTCGCCCACCGGGTGTTCGATGACGGAGGGGACCGAACCCGGCGACGCCGCGACGCCGAAGGCCGATGGGCCGGAATTACCGGCGGCGGGATGGGCTTTGCCCTCCACGGAGACGTTCCTCCAGCATCGAAGGGTCCGGGCCTGATGAGCGATCCGGGGACGGGATCGTCAGGCCACGGGGGGCCTCGGGCGGTGCCGACGCGCCGTGGCGGGCCGGTTCTCGGACGCTCCGCTTCCGGGCGCCCGGGGAGGCGCACGGCAGATACGTAGGGCGAACCGCCATGGCCGATCCGGACACCGGCAACGCCGGAGCCCCCGCCTGCACCACTATGCAGCCGGCATGGACGTCGATCGGAACCGGCCGGTCGTCCGGACAGCCGGTCGGGTTCTCGGCGCAGAGTACCGCGCCGGGACCCGCGAGGGCGCAGGCCGGTGCGTCGAATCCAAGGAAGGCCTGAAGCAGCAGCGCGTAAAGCGCGACCATTCCGATGATCGCGCGGCCTCGAACCGTCCGGGGCGGCCGCCTGCACATGTGGCGATCGCGGCGGGGGCGCCGGGACGCGTCAACGCGGGAGCGGGCCTCGGACCGCGCCGCGGTGTCATGTGCTCACGGCATCACCGGCGGGTGATAGGTCAGCGTAAAGGCCAATGCCCAGAGCAGGAACAGCACCAGCGGCAGGTGGACGATCAGCTGCAGGAAGCTGA
>CAXTCV010000075.1:0-15840 GCA_964242725.1 uncultured Methylobacterium sp. | reverse complement strand
TGGGCGAGATGTTCGATCCCACCGAGACCGCCGTGGCGGCGTTCGAGGATGCGGACGGGTGCACGTGGCGCCTGGAAGCCTATTTCGCCGACGCGCCCGACGAGGACTACGTCCGCGCGCTGATCCGACCCGTGATCGGCGCTGCGGCCGACACCGCGGAGTTCCGCACCATCGAACAGCAGGACTGGGTCCGGGCGTCGCTCGAGGGGCTGAAGCCGGTCCGTGCCGGGCGGTTCCTCGTCCACGGCTCGCATGACCGCGACGCGGTGCGCGCCAACGACCTGCCCATCGAGATCGAGGCGGCTTTGGCCTTCGGCACCGGCCATCACGGCACGACGCTGGGTTGCCTCCGGGCGCTGGTCGATGTGCTGAAGCGGCGGCGGCCGGCCCACGTGCTGGATGTCGGCACGGGCACCGGCATCCTCGCCTTCGCGGCCGCCAAGGCGCTGCGGCAACCCGTGGTGGCCGGCGACCTGGACGAAGAGGCGGTGCATACGGCGCGGGAGAATGCCCGGGCCAACGGTCTCGGCCCCTATCTCAAGCTCTATCACGGCCCCGGGGTGCGCCATCGGCTCGCCTCCCGGCCACGCCACTTCGATCTGGTCTTCGCCAACATCCTGGCGCGGCCCCTGCGGCTCCTCGCCCCGTCGCTGACGCGGGTGGTCGCGCCCGGCGGCGTGCTGGTCCTGTCCGGTCTGATCGAGCGCGACGTTCCGGGCGTGCTCTCCGCCTACCGTCTCCAGGGATTCGCGCTGGTGCGCCGCGGGCTGATCGAGGGCTGGGTCGCCCTCGTGCTGAGACGCGGTGGTGCGGCCGAACGGCCCCTCGGCTGAACTGCGCCCGGGCCGGTACGTTGTCCGGTCATGAGCCAGACGCCGCTCCACGACCCGTCGCAGGATCCGATCAGCGAAGGGGCCCACGCCCGGGCGCGCGGCCGTCCGAGGGACGCCTGTCCGTATCCGGCGAATTCCGAGCCGCGGACCGCTTGGCTGGAGGGCTACGACGGCGTGCCGTTCGACCGTGCCCCCGACCCGCCGCTCGGGGGCGGCTGAGCCGCCCTCGTCCGGAGCCGCTCAGGCCGCGCGGACCGAGGCCAGGAAACGGTCGACCTCCTGCCCGAGGGACTCGAACTCGGCCGACAGTTCGGAGGCAGAGGCCAGGACGCCGTTCGCGGTCGCTCCGGTCGCCTCGACCGTCCCGGCGACCGCCGCGACGGTGGAGCTGACGGCGCCGGTTCCCGTCGCCGCCTCGGCGACGGTGCGCACGATCCGCTCGGCGGCCGCCCCCTGATCGCGAACGGACGCGGTGATCAGCGTGGCCAGCGCGTTCATGTCGCGGATGCGGACCGTGATCGCGTTCACCGCCGTCACTGCCCGATGCGTCGAGGTCTGGATCCGCCCGACCTGCTGGCTGATGTCCTCTGTGGCCTTGGCGGTCTGGCTGGCCAGTTCCTTCACCTCGGCGGCGACGACCGCGAAGCCCCGGCCCGCCGTGCCGGCCCGGGCGGCCTCGATCGTGGCGTTCAGCGCCAGCAGGTTGGTCTGGGCAGCCACCGTCGAGATCATCGCCACCACGTCGCCGATCCGCTCGGCGGCCGCGCTCAGTTCCTGGACCAGGGGGACCGCGTCCGCCGCCTCGGCGGCGGTCGCCGTGGCGAGCTCTGCGGATCCGCTCACCTGCCGCTCGATCTCGCCCAGCGAGGCGCCGAGCTGCGCCGTGGCCGCGGCCGCGGTCTCGGCCGTCTGCGCCGCGTCCCCGGCCGCGGAGGCCACCTCCGACGACCGGCGTGCGGAGTCCGAAGCCGTCGCGGACATGCCGGCGGCGGCCCTGCGCAGGCTCGTCGCCGCGGTCGACACGTGCGCCAGAATTCCGCCGACGGTCGTCTCGAAGGTCAGGGCGAGCTGTTCGGTGGTGCTCCGCCGCGCCGCCTCGAGCGCGGTATGCGCGTCCGCGTTCTCGCGCTCCAGAACGCTGGCGCGGGCAAGCTGTGCCTGCGCTTCCGTCTCGGATCGGCCCAGGGCCTCGAACGAACGGACCGTCATCCGGCAGACCCAGATCAGGATGGCGGCTTCCGTCACCACGATCACCGCGTGTAGCGCGACGCGCCCGAGGTCGCCGGCTGAGTCCGGGAAGACCAGCGCTGGCATCGCCAGGTCCAGGGCCAGGTGATGGACCGCGGTGGCCAGTGTCGCCGCCAGGATCACGCGCCAGTCGCACCACCCGACGAGCACGGCGAGGCAGGCGAAGAAGTACATGTGCAGATCGATCTGCCAGGGATGACCGGTGAAGACGGTCAGGAACACGGCCGCCATGCCGATCAGGGCGAGGCCGCTGACGATGCGCGTGGCTTGGCCGATCGGGTCCTGACGCCACAGCAGCGTCGCGGTCCCGGCCAGGATCGCCACGGCCGCGATCGGGCCCGGCGCCGGCAGCCCGCCGGTCAGGGCGACTTCGGCGCCCGCGACGATCGGCACATGCGCCCACAGGGTCGCGATGAGCGTGCGGCCGAAGCTGCGCCGGAGGGCGTCGAGATGGTTCATCGTCGGGAATGTCCAGGGTCGGAATCGGGTCGAGGGGTGAGCGGTACGCCCTGCCGCCCGCAGCCGCCGGCGAGCCGCCCGTCGAGGACGAGCCAAGCCCCCGCCGTGTAGAGGCGTCCGACGAAGCCGTCGCTTTCCGAGCGGGCGATCAGGATATCTGGCCGGCCGCCGACATTCACGATCGACCCGCCCGCTTCGGCGACGACGCGGGCGAGGTCGGCGGCGTCGGATCCCGGGCCACGCACGAGCGCTACGACATCCGATCGGGGGGCGGCGAGGAGCATCAGCGGCACGGCGAGGGCGACGGCGCTTCCCAGCACGCCGAAAGCCGTCCGATGCTGGGGGCGTGCAGGGCATTCCCCGGATCCTGCATCGATTGCCGCCCGCATGCGCACACGCCATGTCCCTCGTCGTCGGGAGATCTGAATCACCCTATCGGCTTACGATGACGATCCACCGACAGTACTAAACCGATGGTTTATATGAGATGGGATTTTTTTGATTGATTTTTTTGTCAAAGAAATCGGCTTTTATATTACAGGTCAATATCTGCGGAAGCGCTTGTCTTAATCGCATTCAGGCTTATATCGTTGAGTTCATATCTATTTCCTTTGAAAGAAAACGATTTGTGCTTGTTCAATATACGGCGATGCAGCGGCATTCATGACCACTTCAAGCCTCCCGCCGCCGCCGCGTCGATCGCGCGCCGGGGATCGGGTTGGGCGCCGTGAGCACTTGGGCGCGGCACCGGACATGCGCGGGCCCGGTCGGATGCTGCGATCCGTTCCCCGCCGGCATGGCGCGGCGCGCATTCTGCTTCCGGGTTCAGCTGCGTGGCGCAAGGCTTGGTCACCCGGGGCTTCCCATGCGCGCGACGGCGGAGCGGGAGTTCTGGATCGATCCTGATGTGCGATGCGTCCCGCTCATCGACACAGGTCCTGTGTGAGGCAGACATTGGCACCGTCGACGACACCGCACTGGCCCGCTGAGGCATGGGAGACCGTCGATCCCGGTGAGGCCGGATTCGATCCCGTCCGCCTCGCGGGAGCGGTCGCGTATGCCGCGGCGAACGAAAGCGCATGGCCCCGCAGCCTGTTCCATCCGGATGGGCGCTACGTCGGGATCGTCGAGTGGAACGAGACCGGACCGTGGAGCGACATCGTCGGACCGGTGCGCCCGCGGGGCGGTCCGGCGGGCGTGATCCTGAAGGGCGGGCGCCGCGTCGCCGCCTGGGGCGACACGGGCCGCCCGGACATGACCTTCTCTATCGCCAAGAGCTACCTGGCGGTGCTGGCGGGCCTCGCCCACGATGACGGGTTGATCCCCGACGTGGACGCGCCGGTGCGGGACAGCGTGCCCGACCCGTGTCTCGACGGGCCGCATAACGGCGCGATCACGTGGCGCCACCTCCTGCAGCAATCGAGCGAGTGGCAGGGAACGCTGTTCGGCAAGTCCGATCAGGTCGACCATTTCCGGCAGATCGGTCCGGGGGCGGACAACAGCCGAAAGGGCGAGCGGCGCGCGCCGAACCCGCCGGGCACGTCTTACGAGTACAACGACGTGCGGGTGAACCTGCTGTCCTACTGCCTGTTGCGGCGCTTCGGCCGCGCCCTGCCGGAGGTGCTGCGCGCGCGGATCATGGACCCGATCGGTGCCTCCCGCGACTGGGCGTGGCACGGCTACGACACCAGCTGGGTGACGGTCGACGGCGCGCGGATCCAGTCGGTGCCGGGGGGCGGACATTGGGGGGGCGGCCTGTTCATCGGCGCCGACGACCATGCCCGCTTCGGGCTGCTCGTTGCCCGCGGCGGCGTCTGGAACGGTCGGCAACTGCTGTCGGAGCGCTGGATCCGCGCCATGCTGACCCCGTCGCCGACCCTCGACAGCTACGGCTATCTCTGGTGGCTCAACCGGGGCACGCTGGCGAAGCCGCAACTGCCGGCCACGTCGTTCAGCGCGCTCGGCGCCGGCAACAACGTGATCTGGTGCGATCCGGACCGCGATCTGGTGGCGGTGCTGCGCTGGATCGACAAATCCGCCCTCGATGGGTTCCTGCTGCGCCTCGTGGCGGCCCTCCACGACTGAGCCAGACCCGTGCGGGCGGCGACAGGGTTTCGGCGCGGACCTGCGATGGCCCGAAGTCCCGGAGCATCGCCCCGCGAGGTTCAGACTCGCTCAGCCCTCTGCCAGCGCCGCGATGGTCTGCGCCATCGCGCGTGCCCGGGGGACGAGGCTTGCCACCTCCAGGTACTCCTCGGGCGAGTGCGCCTTGCCGCCCACCGGGCCGACCGCGCAGAGGGTCGGGCAGCCGACGCTGGCGGTGAAGCCGGAATCGGCGCAGCCCCCGGCGAACTCGCCCGCCACGGGATGGCCCTGCCCGGCGCTCACCCGTGCGTAGGTCTCGAACAGCGCCCGGGAGGCCGCGTCCTGCACGAGCGGCAGGAACGCGCCCCTGACGGCCAGGTGCGCGGTGGTGCCCGGGACCGTGGCATCCGCCACGATGGCGGCGATTCGGTCCATCGCGGCCTCCCGGTCGGGCGCGGTGACGTAGCGCAGGTCGATCTCGCAGGTCGCCCGGGGCGCAACGGTGTTCACCGACTGGCCGCCGGAGACCAGCCCGACATTCACCGTGGTGCCCCTGTCGAGATCGGTGATCGCATGGAGCGCGACGGTCTTGTGGGCCAGCGCCAGGATGGCGCTCCGTCCGTCCGCGTAATTGCCGCCGGAATGGGCGGCCTTGCCCAGCACCTCCAGGTGCATGAACACCCCGCCCTTGCGGCCGGTGACGACGTTGCCGGTCGGCCGCCCCGGCTCGGCATTCAGCACGGCCCGGGCGCCCCGGGCGGTCTCCTCGATGATCGGCCGGCAGGCCGGGGAGCCGATCTCCTCGTCGCTGGTGAACAGGCCGGTGAGCGGCAGCGGCGCACCGCCCGCCCGGTGGTAGGCCGCGAGCACGAAGGCGTTCATCACGAGGCCCGCCTTCATGTCGGCGACCCCGGGCCCATAGGCGCGCCCCTCCGCGATCCGGAACGGTCGATGCGCCGTCTCGCCCTTCGGGAAGACGGTGTCGCGGTGGCCCATGAGCACGACCGGACGGTTCCCGCCCCCGGAACCGGCGACCTGGGCCCGCAGCGCGTCGCCAAAACCCTCCACCGGGACCGTGGTGACCGGGATGCCGTGGCCGGCGAGGAAGTCCGCGATGCGGGCGCCGACGGCATCGACCCCGGCCTTGTCGTAGGAGCCGGAATCGAGGTTCACCAGCTCCTCCAGTAGGGCCAGCATCGCGCCCTCCTGCCCGTCGAGCCAGCGGAGGGCGTCGGAGTCGGTTTCGGTCATGGGCTGCGCATACCGTTTCCTGCGGGATCGCACCGCACGCAAGGACGGCGCCGCTCCCGGCCGGGGCGCGGCTACTCCACGGTGACCGACTTGGCGAGGTTGCGCGGCTGGTCGACGTCTTTCCCCATGAACACCGCCGTGTGGTAGGCGAGCAGCTGGATCGGCACCGCGTACACGATCGGCGCCACGGTCGCGTCGACCGCCGGCATGGTGAAGGTCGCGAGCGTGTCGAGCCCGTGCTCGGCCGCACCCTTGGCGTCGCCGATCAGCACGATGCGCCCGCCGCGCGCGGCGACCTCCTGCATGTTCGAGACGGTCTTCTCGAACACCGCGTCATGGGGCGCGATCACGATCACCGGCACGCTCTCGTCGATCAGGGCGATCGGCCCGTGCTTCAGCTCGCCCGCGGCGTAGCCCTCGGCGTGGATGTAGCTGATCTCCTTGAGCTTCAGCGCGCCCTCCAGCGCCATCGGGTAGCTGGTGCCGCGTCCGAGATAGAGCACATCGCGCGCCTTCGCGATCTCCCGGGCGAGGCCCTCGATCTCCGGCTCGTGGGCAAGCGCCTCCGCCATCAGGCCCGGCGCCTTGATCAGCGCGTCGACGAGGCGCCGCTCGCCGGCCGCGTCGAGGGTGCCGCGCGCCCGGCCGGCCGCGATCGCCAGGCACAGGAGCACGGTGAGCTGGCACGAGAACGCCTTCGTGGAGGCGACCCCGATCTCGGGTCCGGCCAGCGTCGGCATCACCACGGAGGATTCCCGCGCGATGGTCGAGGTCGGCACGTTGACCACGCAGAGCGTGTGCTGGCCCTGGCTCTTCGCGTAGCGCAGGGAGGCGAGCGTATCGGCGGTCTCGCCCGATTGCGAGATGACCAGCGTCAGCCCGTCCTTCTCCAGCGGCGCCTCGCGGTAGCGGGCCTCGGAGGCGACGTCGATCTCCACGGGCAGGCGCGCAACCTGCTCGAACCAGTAGCGTGCCACCAGACCGGCGTAATAGGCCGTGCCGCAGGCGGTGATGGTCACGCGGCTGAGCTTGGCGAAGTCGAAGGGCAGCGCCTCGGGCAGCATGACCTGCCCCTGCGCCAGGTCGACGTAATGGGCGAGCGTGCGGCCCACCACCTCGGGCTGCTCGTGGATCTCCTTGGCCATGAAGTGGCGGTACTCGCCCTTGTCGATCCGGTAGGCCTGCGTGGCGATTTTTTGGCGCGGACGCTCGACGCGGGCGCCGGCCTGGTCGCGGATCTCGGCGCCGTCCCGGGTCAGGATCGCCCAGTCGCCCTCGTCGAGGTAGGTGATGGCGTCGGTGAAGGGGGCCAGCGCCAGGGCGTCGGAGCCCAGATAGGTCTCGCCCTGGCCGAAGCCGACCGCGAGCGGCGCACCGTGGCGGGCGCCGATCAGCAGGTTCTCCTCGCCGGCGAACAGGAAGCCCAGGGCGAAGGCGCCGCGCAGCCGCGGCAGGGCGGCGGCCACCGCCTCGACGGGCCCCATCTCCCGGTCCATGTTGCGGCTGACGAGCTGGGCGACGACCTCGGTGTCGGTCTCGGTCTCGAAGACGATGCCGTCGGCCTCCAACTCCTGCTTCAGCTCGCGAAAATTCTCGATGATGCCGTTATGCACGACCGCGAGCCGCTTGGTGGCGTGCGGATGGGCGTTGGTCTCGTTGGGGCGGCCGTGGGTCGCCCAGCGGGTGTGGCCGATGCCGATCGTCCCGGTAAGCGGCTCGCGCGCCAGCCGGTTCTCCAGGTTGACGAGCTTGCCGGATGCCCGGCGCCGCGCCAGCCGCCCGTGCTCCAGGGTGGCAATGCCTGCGGAATCGTAGCCGCGGTATTCGAGACGCCGCAGGGCCTCGATCACCTGACCCGCCACCGCGTCGCGCCCGACGATGCCGACGATGCCGCACATGGGATTGTCTTTCGCTCCGACGCCCGGGAGACCCTGCGCGCAAGGTCCGAGCCGCTCCGCGCCGCGCGCGGCCGAGGGTGGCTTGTACCGGATCCGAGCCGCGCAGGGCCAGCCCCGGCCAGTACAGCAGGGGCCGGGGGCCGCGGCGCGTCACGCCTTCCTGCGCAGGGCCTTCTCGGCCAGGAGGGCGGCGCGCTTCAGCTTCGCCCAGCCGGGCTTCACCGCCTGCCGGCCGCGGGCGACCGCCATGGCGTCGGCCGGGACGTCCTCGGTGATCACGGAGCCGGAGGCCACGTAGGCCCCCTCCCCCACGGTGACGGGGGCGACCAGAGCGGAGTTCGAGCCGATGAAGGCGCCCGGGCCGATCGTCGTCCGGTGCTTGAGCACCCCATCGTAATTGCAGGTGATCGTGCCGGCGCCGATATTGGCCTTCGCGCCGATTGCCGCGTCCCCGAGATAGGTGAGATGCGCGGCCTTGGCGCCCGCGCCCATCCGGGTGTTCTTCAGTTCGACGAAGTTGCCGAGTTCCACGCCGCTCTCCAGCACAGCGTGCCCGCGCAGCCGCACGAACGGGCCGATCTTCACGCCTGATTCCAGCTCGGTCTCCGTGAGATGCGCGAAGGCCCGCACCGTGCAGCCGTCGCCGACCCGCACCCCCGGCCCGAACACGACGTTGGGTTCCACGACCACGTCGCGCCCGAGCGCGGTGTCGAAGCTCAGGAACACCGTCTCGGGGGCGACCAGGGTGGCCCCGCCCAGCATGGCGGCGCGGCGCAGCCGGGCCTGGATCGCCGCCTCGGCGACGCCGAGCTGCACCCGATCGTTGACGCCCTGCGCCTCGGCCTCGTCCACCGGCACCATGGTGACCGACAGGCCGTCGGCCACCGCGAGCGCCACGGCGTCCGGGAGGTAGTACTCCCCGGCGGCATTGTCGTTGCCGATCCGGGTGAGCAGCGCCAGAGCGTGCCGCCCGGAGAGCGCCATCAGTCCGGCATTGCACAGGGTCACAGCGCGCTCGGCCGGGCTCGCATCCTTCTCCTCGCGGATCGCCAGGACGCGGCTTCCGACCGTGAGAACGCGTCCGTATCCCGCCGGCGTCGCGCTCTCGAAGGCCAGCACGGCGACGGCCGCGCCGTCCGCCAGGGGCGCACGCAACCGCAAGAAGGTCTCGGCGGTGATGAGTGGCGTGTCGCCGAAGGCGATGACCACGTCGTCGTCCGGATCCGCCAGAACCGCACGGGCCGCCAGCACGGCGTGGGCGGTCCCCAGCCGTTCGGCCTGCGGGAAGACCTGCGCGCCGGGGGCCGCCTTCGCGATCTCGGCGGCCACGTCGGCGCGGCCGGGCTCGGCCACCACGGCGATCCGGCCGGCGCCGGCCGCCTGCACGGCGGCCAGGACATGGCCGAGCATGCTGCGCCCGGCGATCCGGTGCAGCACCTTCGGCAGATCCGAGCGCATCCGCGTGCCCTTCCCGGCCGCGAGCACGATGGCGGTGAGGCTGCGCGGGGGCGTTCCGGTCGGAGTCATCGCGGGTCCAGGCATCGTGAGACGACGCCACGGATGGGCCGGACCGCCGCGCCGCGCAAGCCCGGGTGATCACAGCCGCCGCGGATGGGACGGCCGAGCCGGATCAGGGCGCGGTGTGCACTGGCAGCTCTGGCGGCCTGCGCGCCGCCGGCATGGCAGCGGCGGCGCGGTCACTGCGCCGATGCTGCGGCCGACCCGGACCTTCCGACCCGCGGTGACGAAGGCTTCGCCGATGGCGCGGGCGATCTGCGCGGCGGGACGTCCGACCTCATCCGGCTGGGGGATCGAGCCCTGGACGATCACGAACTCGTCGCCCCCCGGTCCGGGCGATCGCCGATCCGGCCGGCGGCCGATCGCGCCGAGGACGGGAAACCCGCCACCGGCGTGGACGCCCCAGATGATGGTGGTTGGATGGCTCCGCAAGCAGCCCTAGAACGTTTCACAAGTCACCACCGAAATCGTTGACGTCGGCGTTGAATCGGGCACCTTAAAAAGCAGTTGGCTCCAATAAGTTCAGTCGTGTCACGCTGTCCGACCTTCACCCACAGCATGCGCGACGTTCGCCGCGCTGGCGAGATGATCTCCGAGCACTTGATTCGGACCGCCGATAGGGACGACGAGATACGATCTGCCTTCCTGATCGCGAACAGTTGGCGGATCGATCACGCTCTTCCTATGCGCAGCGTGCGGCTGTCCATTCCTCAGTTCATACAGCTGACAGGTCTGAACGGGTTCGCGGCAGCCCGGCTGAAGCGTATGCCTTCTATCCGTCGAAAGCTCGCGAGGATGAAAGCTCGGGGCCGGCCGATGCACCTAAACCAGCCTCAGGATCCAGCTGGCTGCAGGGCGATCATAGACACGATGGACGACGTCCGGCGCCTGATGGCCGCACTGCAGGAGCGGTTACGCCATGACGTGCGCGGCATGGGCGACTACATCGCAAGTCCAAAGCCCCATGGAGATCGATCGATTCACGTAAAGCTTGCATTCAGAGGAAAGGGGTTGTCGACGGTCGTCGGGTCGAGATCGAGGTCCGCACAGTCCTCCAACACGCTTGGGCAACCGCTGTGGAAGCAGTTGGCATGTTCCGATGCGAAGACCTTAAGGGAAACGACGGCGACGATCGCTGGCTGCGCTTATTCCGGCTGGTATCGGCTGAATTTGCCGCGGCCGAGACGTGCCCGATTGATCCCGGATTGCCCGACCGAATTGAGTGGCCGCAGGAGATCCGGCGGCTGATCGACGATCTTGATGCTTTAACAGTTCTAGAGCGCCTCAGCACCGCAGCGGATTGGCACAGGCAAGCAGTCCAGCCTCGCATCCGGCCCGCCCACTATCTGATCGAGTACGAACCTGATACCTGCACGGTGTCGGTTCAACCCGACGCGAAGCCCGCTCTGGCGACGGCTGGATAGGATCAGGCTGAGGCCCCTGACCTGCAAGCTGGAACCGAGCGCAAAAACCGGGTTCTGGTCGAAGTCGACAAGCTCGAAAATTTAGAAAAGGCGTATCCGAACTATTTTGGCGACGTGCGAGTATTCCGACGTCGATTGAGTCTCCTCGCTAATCGCAACAGCGTGGAGGATTTTACGATCATCCGGCAGGAAATGGTAGCCGCCAAGCCCCGGGAGGCGCCCATCGGTCCGTGGATGGGTCGCCGGGGTATGTGGGTAGAGCCCAAGCGCAAGCGTCACTGACGGTACTCAGAGCGGACGATGGTTTCAGAGGATTTTGAGGGCGCTTCGCATGACGTAGTGCATATCGGCAATCGGATTAAAGTCGACCAAAGTGTTTAGCTGCGGAGCATACAGGGCCCTTTTAAGTACTTAAGATGCCGCCCGGATCGGCATCCGTGTGCGCCGGCACGCCCGGTCGGTCGCGTCGGCGCACCACCCGTGCCGCCTGGCGAAGCGTGACCTCGTTCCGGGGATAGGCCGCCTGCACCGCCTCGACCGCGGCGAGCGCGCCGTCGAGTGGGTAGATCACGGCGAGCCGCATCTCGACGCGACCCCGCTCATCCCAGACCTCGATCGAAAACGGCGTGCCGGGCGAGACCGGCGGCTCACGGCTGACCGCCTTCGGCAGGCGCAGGGTCGCGAGGCATTGCCTCTCGTACTTGCGCGCGACCGCAGCCCCGGGCTCACGCTGATGCCGGCACGAGGTGGTGAGCGCGCGCAGCAGGTCGAGCGTCGTGATCTCCGGGCCGCAGTGGGCCAACAGGCCGTCGAGTCGGTCGTGCCGTGGCGGCGACACGTCGCGCAGTCCACGGTAAGCCGGTCACCGGCGATATCGCCCAGGCACTGCATCGCGTCAGCCGTTTAAACGGCCACGCGCGTAGCCGTGGGAGACCAGACGCCCCTGCCCGGCCGCGCGCGGCGCTCGGCCCGCATCGAGATCGGCGAGTGCGTCCGTGATCGCCCGCATGAGCGCCGCCCAGCCGTCGCGGCCGGCAGCCGTATAGTAGTCCAGCGCGATCGTCTCGGCCTCGGTCAGGCGTATGTCCACAGGCGGTTCGTGCGGTTGAGCGTGCATCGCGGTTCGAGTCCCTGTTAGAACGAATACAGAACAAAGCGCAGGAACGGCCGCGGTTCAACCGGCGCGGTGCACGCCTGTCAGATCCCTGTGGAGCGCTGTGGAGAGTGCGCGGAAAAGCCAATGCCGACGCGGCGTTATCGCTTCCCCTGCACGGACGGGCGGGAGCTGGTCACCGACCGCGTCGGCAAGCGGCTGCCGACGGCGTCGCAGATGCGCGTGCACGCCGAACGCGTCGCGCTCGCGCTGATGGAGCAAATCACGGATTGCTTCGACTGGTCGCGCTGGCAGCTCGACGTCTACGACGCGAAGGGCCGGCGGGTGTGGATGCGGGCCTTCCTCGACGTCGATGTCGACCGGGGGGCCGCATAAGTGGAGGATGGGATCATGGCGCTGAGGACGACCTACATCGTGCAGCCGTTTGAGCTGCACCGGAAGCGGCTGCGACCGGCGCGCCAGGAGCCGGCGCAGACGGATTTCGGGGCACTGAAGAAGGCCGAGAACCTAGCGAAGCGGGTGCCGGGAGCGGCTGCGCTCAAGGTGGTGGCCGACGACGAAACCGGCGAGCTGGAAGGTGTGACGATCCTCGGACAGTGGGGTGACGTGCCCGACGACTTCGCCGAAAGCTTGCAGGGCTGACGCCGATGGACGTCGACGAGCTGCGCCTCGACGCCCTCGCCGTGACCGCAGGAGCTTGGCAGATCAGCATCATCGTCCGGCTGAAGGGCCTGGATCCAGATCCTTTCATCGACTTGACCCCTGATGAGGGGCTGCCGCTCGGTGAGTGGCTGCTCACGCGCGCGAATGAGCGCGGCGCCGCGCATCAGACCATCGACGGTCGAAAGATCGGGTTCTGAAACAGAAAAAACCCGGCCTCGCATCACGCGAGGGCCGGGCGAAGGCTTGAGCCGAGGAGATCGAGGGCTGAGATCGCCGGCTCGCTGCGGGGTGAACCCGCGCGCTTTACCAACCTATCCCGTCTCCGCCCGCTTGCTGAGATTGGTCCACCCTTTCTATGCGGCAACCGCATACATGCGCCGCTCGGAGGTGCCCGGCCTTGTGACGGCCATTGGGCGAACGGATCCCGATAGGAGCAACGCTGAGTACGAAATCACCAAAGCAGGTTGATCTGCCTACACAGGGCAGTCCATCTGGAATATTACTGAACAAGCATCCTATCGCACTCATGTTTGATATGATCTGATAGTATTGTATAAAACTTATCGAGCGTTCCGGCCACGGTGAGATTGTGGTCAGCCTGATCAATCACAACGACCGGTCGTCCGAGTTTTCTTTCGACCTCCGATGGCGTGCGCCCAAGTTTCGCGTGTACCTCCATTAAACCCGGCTCGTTCGCACTGAAGATGAGTGTCAAGCTGGCGCCACGCTGCCTGATCTTTCTAATGCGGCCGACGACTGTATTCTCGGTATCCACGGCCTTGAACGCCACACGGGCAATTCTTATGAGGCTGCGAACGGCCAATCGAATGAGCTTAGCGAGGATAGCCGCCATTCGTCGGGGATCACGAAGTAGCGCAATCCAGGACGCGGCCTTTTTAGCTTCGTTCGCGTAGCTGCCGATACCCCAATACGGGTTGCGAAGCTTGGTTTCTAGATCGTAGACTGGATTCCAGTCGAAGCAGTATAAATTAAACAAGATGGCCGAACGTATACGATGATCGCAATTGATGGCGTGAAAGCCCAAAAAAGCGCCGCTGCAGAAGCCAACAACCATTATGGGCGCTGACGTCAATTGGTCCAGATAGTCTATCGCAGCGCGCACATCTTCAACCGCATCCAGGGCGTAGAGCGGCGAAGAGCCGTCCTGTCTTTCTGGGCTGTCTCCAATCCCACGCAGATCGAAACGAAGCGAGCGAATGCCCGACCGAGCAAGTCGGCGCGCCAGGATGGCAATTTGGCGGCCACGCCCGGACCGCGCATTGCGACCTGAGCCGAGGAAAAGGATCGTAGGCGCGTTCGCGACCGGGCGATCCGGACGGCATAGCATTCCGACAAGGCCCATCCCGAACCGAGCCGGTGTCTCAGTCCAGCCTGGGCCGGAGATCGGTCCTACCTGACAAACTGCAGGGGGGGGCGAAGACGCCAGCTTGGCGTCCGCGCAAGCATAGGCGGCAACGGCCTCGAAAGTGCCCTTCGGCGTTTCAGAGAACAAGTCACCGATCAAAAGCTGTGCGAGCCCGGTAAACGGCGACGAGGCAACTCGGCTACCGAGCTCTTCATAGCGCCGCGAAAGCTGCGCGGTGTCAGGCCCAACGATCAGCACGTCTGGAGCCGGCGCACGTGCGGTGGCCAACAAATCGACGGCCTCAAGATCGGCAACCAACGCTGGGCCCAATCGGAAGCCCCCGAGCATGATATCGCCAGGTGGTTGCGGAATCGGTTCATCGGTCGAAAGTCGATCGACCGCACGTGACCGCAGGCGCATCTCCCGCAGGTAAGCGTGACCGCTCGTAAAAGGAGCCAAGAGCACAAGGCGGTCAATGCCGCACGAAGCGGCGGATAAGGCTGCAAGCGTCGCACCGAGGCGAAGACCGACAACAACAATCTCTTCCACGCGCGCTTCCGCGCGCAGATAGCCCACTGCGCGGTCGATCGCCCCGACTAGGATTTCGGCGCGCATGACCTCCACGTCAGCAGAATCCCCGTCCCCGGGGAAGTCGAACCGTAGCGTTGCGCAACCAGTATCGGCGATTTGGGCGGCCAATTCTCGCCACGCCCGATAGGCCGAGAGTTGCTCGAACCCAAGAGTTCCACACAACACCACGCCGCGACTGGTCGAGCCGGGCCGGAACCAGCCGTATACCCCGTCGAATGCAACAGGGGATTCAACTGTCGAACGCAGAGATGATGCAATGTTCGCGAGCATAGTTTTGACTGCCACCGAAGTGAGCTCTAAACCGCCACCCTTTGCAGGGCTGGAACGACCCCAAGAGAAACCGCTACGAGTCGTAAGTAGCTATCAAATACAAGTTAAAGCACTTCGATCAATAACTTGTCTGCTCGAACCCATAAATACTGTTCTTTGCAATGATAACTCAGGAATTGTCAAATTTATATGCTTATTTATAATGAAAGTACACTATTTCAAACACTAATTCGGCATTTCAACTAGAAAACACATCAGTACGCGCTTGTCAAAGTAAATTAGGCAACTACGTATTCAATGCCGAGCGGCGAACACTAAAATCGCTCAATATTCGTTAACGCTTTAGCAAGTGAGCTTCCTCGCGGAGTGGTCATCGGTGGTTGCCGGGTAAGACCGGTTTGCGACGGAAGATGGTGCGGGCCGTAAGCCTACGAAAATGCCCGGCCCCGCATCACGCAGGGGCCGGGCAAAGGCATGAGCCAAGGGGATCGGGGGCTGATATCGCCGGCTCGCTGGCGAGGGCATCCGCGAGCTTGGCAATGGTTCCCGGTCAGGCCGTGCGCTTGAGCGCGGCGCTCTCCAGCCGCCGGACCACGAAGTCGAGGCGCTCGAAGAGGGTCCCCGGCGCGCCGTCGTTCAAGACGGGATAGGCGTCTGTGATCCCGGCTTCGGAGACGTGGCTGCCTGCGATCGCAGAGAGCCCAGGCCGCTCGATGCGCAGGATAGATCCGCCGAGCGATCGGACCTCCGCGGCCTCATTCTCGAAGCGACAATCCTCGGCTACGACACCCCAGGCGCCGCGCTCCATCGCAGCGACGGTCGCGTTCTGCCACGCCTCGACCCAGAAATCGGCGTGCATCAGGTCGCGGCCGAAGCCAGTGCCCAGGTGCTGCATCGCGTAGCGCGGAGAGCGGCCGGCGAGGTAGGGGCTCGGCAGTTCCTTGAGGCCGCCCTCGATCATGGCCTCGGTCATCACCAGGCCGACGCCGACCGCCTCGCCGTAGGCGCGCAGCACGGCCTTGAGCGGCCCGGCGAAGCGCGCGCGGGCGAACCCGTGGCGTTCGCCGAGGTAGGCGGCGGCGGTGCTCTTGCCGCTACCGGCAAGCCCGGACAGACCTAG
>CAXTCV010000074.1:5232-15915 GCA_964242725.1 uncultured Methylobacterium sp. | reverse complement strand
ACCGTGCCGGCGCGGGGCGCCACGATCTCGTTGAAGGTCTTCATCGCCTCGATGAGCAGCAGCTTGTCGCCGACCTCGACCCGCGCGCCGACATCCACGAAGGACTTGGCATCCGGCGAGGGCCGGAGATACGCCGTCCCGACCATGGGGGAGGGGACGGTGCCCGGCTGCGTCCGCGCCGGCTCTGCCGGGGCAAGGGCGGGCGGTGCCGCCGCGGCCGGCGGCGCGACAGCCGCCACGGGCGCCGGTGCCGCGACCTGGACGCTCACGGGTTCGAGCCGGCGCGCCACGCGGATGCGCAGGTCGCCCTTCTCGACCTCGATCTCGGACAGGCCGGTCTCGGTCACGAGGTTGGCGAGCTCGCGGACGAGCTCGGGATCGATGGCATCGTTCTTTGGCATCCGGCCCACTTCGTATCGCGTCGCGGCGCGTCGGTCCGGCCGTCCGAGTCGGCGCCGGTCCACGGCCCTGCGGCTGGCGGCTCTTAGACGAAGGCGCCCCGGCGCGACAAGGCCGCGCGGGTCACGCCTCCCCCGCCCGGCGGCTCAGCAGGCGGCGTGACCGCACTGGCGCACATCGGCAATGGTCTTGCGCATCGGATCGACGCCGACGGCGCCGGGGATGACCTCGTCGCCGATGATGAAGGCCGGCGTGCCCGACAATCCGAGCCGGTCGCCGAGCCCGCGGTTCTCGCTGAGCGCCGCCTTCACCTCGGGGGAGGCCATGTCCTTCTGGAGCTTCGCGGTGTCGACCCCGAGGTCCTTGGCGACCTGGATCGCCCGGGCGCCGTTCACGCGGCCCTTGGTCTCCAGGAGCTTCTGATGGAACTCGAACAGCTTGTCGCCCTTGAGCTGCTGGCGCACCGCGATGGCGACCTGGCTGGCCTCCAGGGATTCCGGACCGAGGACCGGGAAGTCCTTGATCACGACCCGGAGCTTCGGATCGGACTTGATCAGCGCCTGGACGTCGCCGAGGGCCTTGCGGCAGTAGCCGCAATTGTAATCGAAGAACTCGACCATCGTGACGTCGCCCGAGGGGTTGCCGGCGACCACGTCGTGCGGGCCGTTGTTCAGCGCCTCGCGGGCGTCCTTGAGGGCGGCGGCCTGGGCGAGACGCTGCGTCTCGGCCTGCTGCTTCTCGGCCTCCGCCAGGGCCTCCTGGAGCACCTCGGGATGCTTGATCAGGTAATCCTTGACGATCGCCTCGATGCCGGTGCGCTGCGCATCCGTGAAGGGCGCGGCGGGCGTCTGGGCGAGCGCCGGAGCGACGACGAGGCCGAGCGCCAGGATCAGCGCGGGCAGGGGGCGGATGAACGGCATGGATCCTCGCTTGCGGGGCAAGCCGGCCCGCGCTGGGCGCGAGCGGTAGGGGACGGGTTTGGCGATTTCGCGGCACGGGGTCAATCGCGTCGCCGTCCCGCGAATCAGCCCCAGGCCGGAACGCGAGCGGGCTCGGGCGGTTGAGGCGTCCTCGGCGGCGCTCTACCCTCCCGGCCCCGGCCGCTCGCGTCCGGCTCCGAGAAGGACCGCATGACCCCGATCTCCCGACGGGCCGCCGCCGTGCGGCCGTTCCTCGCCATGGACGTCATGGCCACCGCCGCCGCCAAGGCGCGTGCCGGCGCCGACGTGGTGCGGATGGAGGTCGGACAGCCCTCCGCGCCAGCCCCCCGCGCGGTGATCAGGGCCGCGCAGGAGGCCCTGGCGACGGGGCGCGTGCCCTACACGGAGGCCCTGGGCCTGCCCGCGCTCCGCGCGCGCATCGCCCGGGACTACCGGGAGCGGCACGGTGTCCCGGTCGGCCCGGAACGGGTGGTGATCACCACCGGATCCTCCGCGGGCTTCGTCCTGGCGTTCATGAGCCTGTTCGATGCCGGCGCCCGGGTCGCGGTGCCGCAGCCCGGCTACCCGGCCTATCGCAGCATCCTGGCGGCCCTCGACCTCGTGCCCGCCCCGATGGTCCTGCGCGCGGAGGACCGCTTCGCTCCGACCGCTGCGCTCCTGCGCGAGACCCACGCCCGGGACCCCGTGGCCGGTGCCCTGGTGATGAGCCCGGCCAATCCCTCCGGCACCGTGATCACCGAGGCCGCCCTGCGGGACCTCTGCGCCGCGGCGCGGAGCCTGGGGCTGCCGCTGATCTCGGACGAGATCTATCACGGCCTCAGCTACGGGCCGGCCACCGTCACGGCCCTGCGCTTCGACCCCGACGCGGTGGTGATCAACTCATTCTCCAAATACCATTGCATGACCGGCTGGCGCGTCGGCTGGATGGTGGTGCCGGAGGCGCTGGTCCGCCCGATCGAGCGTCTGGCGCAGAACCTCTACATCTCGGCCCCCTACCTGTCGCAGGTCGGGGCGCTCGCCGCCCTCGACGCCACGGAGGAGCTCGACGCCGTGCGCGACGGCTACGCCCGCAACCGCGCCATCCTGCTCGACGCGTTCCCCGGCTTCGGCCTCGGACGCATCCATCCGGCCGACGGGGCCTTCTACCTCTACGCCGACGTCGGGAACCTCACCGACGACGCCGCGGAATTCTGCCGACGGATGCTCGACGAGGCGCATGTGGCGTCGACCCCGGGCCTGGACTTCGACCCCGACCAGGGTGGCCACCACGTCCGATTCTCCTTCGCGGGGTCCGGGGCGGAGTGTCACGCGGCGGTGTCACGCCTGCGCCGCTGGCTCGGCTGATCGCTCAGGCGGCGCCCGCCGGGACCAGGGCGCGGACGGCCGCGGGCAGCTCCGCGAAATGCCCGATGATCCGGTCGGGGCCCAATTCGCTCACCGGCCGGTCGGTGTAGCCGAAGGTCACGGCGACCACCGGGATGCCGGCGGCCTTGGCGGTGTCGATGTCGGTCCGGGAATCGCCGACCATCACCGCGCGCGCCGGATCGCCGCCGGCCCGTGCGATCGTGCCGGTGAGGTGGCGGGGGTCGGGCTTGGACTGCGGGAAGGTGTCGCGGCCGCAGATCGCCGCGAAGCGGTGGCCGATCCCGAGAAGGCGCAGCAGCTCGATCGATTGGCCCTCGTACTTGTTGGTGCAGACCGCGAGCCGGAATCCCTCCGCCTCCAGCGCGTCGAGCGCCTCGGCCACCCCCGGGAACAGGTGCGACGTGTCGGCGAGATGCGCCCCGTAATGGGTGATGAAAGCATCGAACAGCCGGTCGTGGTCCTCCGGCGCGAGCGACCGCCCCTCCGCCTCGAAGCCCCGCCGGATCAGAGCCTTGGCGCCGGCGCCGATCAACCCGCGGGCCTGCGACAGCGGCAGTTCGGGCAGGCCCTCGCGCGCCATCAGCACGTTGAGGGTAGCGATGAGGTCTCCCGCGGTCTCCGCCAGGGTTCCGTCCAGGTCGAACACGGCGATGGGCGGTCGGGTCGTCGAGGCGGCGGACATTGTTTCCGGGAGCTCCTGATGGCGTCCGGCCTCGCTAGCGGATCCGTGCGAAAACCGGAACCCGCGCCGCACGAGGCCGGTGTGGTCCGGGGACGGCGTCAGGGCCGCGCCGTCGTGGTCTGATGCGTGTGCGCGTGCCAGCCGTGCGATCGGTGCCCGGGGCATCGCGACGACAGGCCGTCCTGGACGGCTACGGCCGGCCCTGCATCACGGGAACAGGCGCGGTCGCCTCAACCCGTGACACGCGCGAGCGGGAAGATGCGTGGCCTCAAACGCCCGCGGCGGCGCTGAAATGCTCGCGCTTCCAGCATTCGCCCGAGATGCGCGCCCCGTTCGACGTCGCAAAGGCATAGGGCGAGGCCTCCAGGACGGCGCCGCCGCGGGTGCGAATGATCCAGCGGTAACCGCGGGACTCGTCCGCGCAGGGGACAATCTCGACCAGATGGGTCCGTGCAGAATGCATCGCCATGTCCCGTTAACGCGCGGGCGAGCGCTTCCGCCTCAACCTGCCTGTGCGGACGGTTACCGACACCGCGTCACGCAGCCTGAACGCGGCCCAGCGCCCTGTCGCCGGAACGCGCGATGCCGTAATCCGTTCGGGCGGTGGGACGGTCGGCCCGCGCCCAGATGGAGAGCAAGGACGCAGTATGGCGATCAAGGCCCTGAACGACCGGAAGAAGCTGTCGAACGACTTCAACGAGGCCAACGACGCCTTCATCGATGAGGTACTGAACGCCCTTCAATCCGGGAAAATCCCCTTGGATCTGGCCCGCGCCTATCTCGCGCATCCCGTCGCGATGATGCACACGGACGGGGCCCAGGCCGTGGCTGATTATTTCGAGCGCATTCTGGCGCAGCGGCCGAACATCGACTGGATGCCCGGGGATTGACCGGCACCGGTCCGGAAAGGAAGCGCGGATGACCGCCGACGAGATCCAGGATCTGAACCGCGCCCGCGCCGCGCTCGCGCGGCAGCGGAACGCCATCGCCCGGCGGATCGGCGGCCTCGAGGTGGCGCCAATCTCCATGTCCGAGGACTTGACCCGGACGCTGCTGGCCATCGAGGCCGTGGACCGGGCCCTGGTCGAGGCCGGCCAGCCGCATGTCGACATCGGTTCGGCATCGGACGCGTAGCCGCGTCCGGACCGCGACGGCGCGATCGCTTGCGCCAGGTTCACGGGCGGGCGTACAGGCTCGCGAGCTCCGAGGAGACCCGACGATGACCGACCGCCTGCCCGGCTTCAACACCCTGGCGATCCACGCGGGCGCCGCCCCCGACGCGGCCACGGGCGCGCGGGCCACGCCGATCTACCAGACCACGAGCTTCGTGTTCGACGACGTCGACCACGCCGCCTCGCTGTTCGGTCTTCAGGCCTTCGGCAACATCTATACGCGGATCACGAACCCCACCAACGCCGTACTCGAAGAACGCATCGCCGCCCTCGAGGGCGGTACGGCGGCTCTGGCCGTCGCCTCGGGCCACGCCGCCGAATTCCTCACCATGCACGCGCTGATGCAGCCGGGCGACGAGTTCGTGGCCTCGAACAAGCTCTACGGCGGCTCGATCAACCAGTTCAACCATTCGTACAAGAACTTCGGCTGGTCGGTGGTCTGGGCCGACAACGACGATCCCGCCTCCTTCGAGGCGGCGATCACGCCGCGGACCAAGGCGATCTTCTGCGAGTCCATCGCCAATCCGGGCGGCGTCATCACGGATATCAAGGCGCTGTCCGATGTCGCGAAGAAGCACAACATCCCGCTGGTCGTCGACAACACCATGGCGACGCCGTACCTGATCCGGCCGTTCGAGCACGGGGCCGACATCGTCGTGCACTCGGCCACCAAGTTCCTCGGCGGCCACGGCAATTCGATCGGCGGCCTGATCGTCGACGGCGGCTCGTTCCAATGGGCGGGGGATGCGCGTTACCCGATGATGAGCGAGCCGCGGCCGGAGTATTCCGGCATGGTGCTCGCCGAGACCTTCGGCAATTTCGGCTTCGCCATCGCCTGCCGGGTTCTGGGCCTGCGCGACCTCGGACCGTCGCTGTCGCCGTTCAACGCCTTCCTGATCCTCACGGGCATCGAGACCCTGCCGCTGCGGATGCAGCGCCATTCCGACAACGCCCTGGTGGTCGCCAAGCACCTGTCGCAGCACGCGGCGGTGTCCTGGGTGAGCTATCCTGGCCTCGAGACCGACCGGTACCACGCGCTCGCGCAGCGCTATACGCCGAACGGAGCCGGCGCGGTCTTCACCTTCGGGTTGAAGGGCGGCTACGAGGCCGGGGTCAAGCTGGTCTCGAACCTGCAGCTGTTCTCGCACCTCGCCAATATCGGCGACACCCGTTCGCTGATCATCCACCCGGCCTCGACCACGCACCGCCAGCTCACCGACGCGCAGAAGACCGCCGCCGGGGCCGGGCCGGAGGTGGTGCGGCTGTCGATCGGCCTGGAGGACCCGGCGGATCTGATCGACGATCTGGACACGGCGCTCGGGGCCTGAGCGCGGGGCCGGTCCCGCGCGCCCCGGGATACGGTTCTCGCCCCGGCCTTGAGCGGGAGGACCCAACAAACACCCCTCATTCCGAGGCGCCGGAGTGCGGCACCGGTCTCGAAGGAGGGCTCGAGGGATCGCGCCGACCTCTGGAGGGTTCCTTCGAGGGTGCTTCGCACCTCCTCCGGATGAGGGCGGGGTTGGGATCGCCGGGTCCCGGCGCGTCGGTATTACTGCGCGTGGGACCAGCGCTCAGAACGCCGCCGCCTCCAGCGCCATGGTGCTCTCCGCCCCCGCCTTGATCCGGGCGAGCCGCAACCCCGTCTCCGGCAGCATCCGCTCCATGAAGAACCGGCCGCCGGTCAGCTTGGACGCCCAGCGTGGGTCGGGCGCCTCCGCGTTCCGGACCAGCGCGGCTTTGGCGATCCGCGCCCACATGTAGCCGAGCGCCACCAGGCCGAAGAGGTGCATGAAGTCGGTGGCCCCGGCGCCGGCATTGTCGGGCTTCGAGAAGGCATTCTGCATCAGCCACATGACGGCGCCCTGGAGGTCGTTCACCCCGGCGTGGAGCGGCGTGACGAAGGGCGCCATCGCAGGATCCTCGCCGTGGTCCTTCAGGAAGGTCTGGACCTCGCCCAGGAACGTCATCATCGCCCGACCGCCGTCCTTCGGGAGCTTGCGGCCGATCAGGTCCATGGCCTGGATGCCGTTGGCGCCCTCGTAGATCATGGCGATGCGGGCATCGCGCACGAACTGCGACATGCCCCATTCCTCGATGTAGCCGTGGCCGCCGAGGAGCTGCTGCGCCTCGACCGCGTTGGCGAAGCCGCGGTCGGTGAAGACACCCTTCACCACCGGCGTCATCAGCCCGAGGTAATCGTCGGCCGCCTGCCGCTCCTTGGCGTCCTCCGACCGGTGCAGGATATCGGCCTGGAGCGCGGTCCACAGCATCAGGGCGCGGGCCGCCTCGTTGAAGGCGCGGATCTGCAACAGCGTGCGCCGCACGTCCGGATGCACGATGATCGGGTCGGCGGCCCTCTCGGGCGCCTTCGCCCCGGTGAGCGCCCGCCCCTGGAGGCGGTCCTTCGCGTAGGCGGCGGCGTTCTGGTAGGCCACCTCGGACTGGCCGAGCCCCTGGACGCCCACCGCGAGCCGCGCCTCGTTCATCATCACGAACATGGCGTTGAGGCCGCGATTCTCCTGGCCGACCAGCCAGCCCGTCGCCCCGTCGTAGTTCATCACGCAGGTGGCGTTCCCGTGGATGCCCATCTTGTGCTCCAGGGAGCCGCAGGAGACGCCGTTGCGGCTGCCGAGCGAGCCGTCCGGGTTCACAAGGACCTTCGGCACCACGAACAGCGAGATGCCCTTGGTGCCGGCCGGCGCGCCCTCGATTCGGGCGATGACCAGGTGGACGATGTTCTCGGCGAGGTCGTGCTCTCCGGCCGAGATGAAGATCTTGGTGCCGGTCAGGCTGTAGGAGCCGTCGCCGTTCGGCACCGCCTTGGTCTTGAGCAGCCCGAGATCCGTGCCGCAATGGGGCTCGGTGAGGTTCATGGTGCCGGTCCAGGCGCCCTCGACCATCCTGGGCAGATAGAGCGCCTTCTGCGCCTCCGTGCCGTGGACCAGCAGCGCGGCCATCGCGCCCTGGGTCAGGCCCGGATACATCCCGAAGGCGAGATTCGCCCCCGAGGCGAATTCCTGAATGGCGGTGTTGAGGGTGTGCGGCAGGCCCTGGCCGCCATAGGCCTCGGGAACCGAGAGGCCCATCCAGCCGCCGCTGGCATAGGTGTCGTAGGCGCCTCTGAAGCCGGTGGGCGTGCGCACGGTGCCGTCCGCCTCCCGCCGGCAGCCCTCGAGGTCCCCCGTCCGGTTCAGCGGCGCCAGCACCTCCTCGGCGAGCTTCGCGCCCTCGCGCAGCACCGCCTCGACCACGTCGGGCGATGCGTCGGCGAAGCCCGCCAGGTTGTCCCGGGCATGGAAGCCCAGCACGTCGGAGAGCAGGAACAGCGTGTCGTCGACCGGAGCGCGATACTGCGGCATCTCTGGCTTCCCCCGTCTGCGCGGACCTCTCGGTTCGATCCGCTTTGCGCGCCGCATTTAACGGCGCGGCCGGGCCCGGGGCAACGGCTCCGCCTCGGCGTGCGGTGATACGCAACGGGCCCTGCGGCACCCTGTCTGGCAAGACGATTACCGGGTCAGTAGGCCCTTAACCTCGTGTTTACCAAGAATGTTAATGGTCAGGCTCGAACGATCCGAGGCGGGCTCCGCGGATACCCATTTGGGGGACGCGGCCACCGTGCACAGGATTGGACGCCGAACGCTGCCGACCACAGGCCACCGATGACCCGCACCGCGATGCCGCAGCTCGACAGTTTCGATCCCGAAGTGCTCGACGCCGCCCGCGACGTCGCCGCCCGGGCCGGGGTTCCGCTTGAGACGTGGATCGCCTCGGTCGTGCCGCAGTCGCAATCCGCAGCGCCGGGCAACCGCCGGCACCGTCGCCGCCTCCGGGCGGAGCAGCTCGACCGGCCGCTGACCCGCGCAGAACCCGTAATTCGACCGGAGGCGCTCGCGGACCGGGCGACGTCCGATCACGGCGCGGTATCCCCCGAGGATCACCCGCCCGTACGCCCGGCGCCGGCGACCGCGAGCTACCCCATCGCCGAGACCTACGGTGACGGCATCGCCGCGCTGATGAATCGGCTCGACGGCCTCGACCGGGCCCTGGATGCGGACCGGCGCGAGTCGCAACTGGCCGAGGCCCAGCGGCTCGCCGAGATCGAGGCCCGGATCGAGCGCGCCCTCAAGGGCGCTCCGGTCCAGCAGGTGACCGAGCGGCTCGGCGACATCGAGCGCCGGATGTCGCAGCTCGGCGAGCAGGTCGCCGCCACGCGTCAGCCCGGTCGCCGCGCGCGCCCGGCCGCCGCCGACATCCGCAGCGCGGTCCAGGACATCCGCCAGCGCCAGCGGGAGCTGTCGCAGGAGGTCGCGGGCGATGTCGCGACCCGTGCCGCCGCGGATGGCGGCGTGGTCGCGAGCATGCGCCTGGATCTCGCCCGGCGCCTTGTCGCCCGCACCGCGGACGGGGCCGCATCGGCGGACGTTCTGCCGGAGCTGCAAGACGAGATCATGCGCTTGCGCGAGGCGATCGACCGGCTCGCCACGAGCCACGACATCGACGCCCTGGGGGAGGCCGTCTTCGCGCTCGCCGAGGGCATCGAGCGGGCCCGGGCCGGGACCGATCTCACCGCCGTCGCCGGGCCGATCGAGGAGATTCGCGCGCAGGTCGCGCACCTGTCCGAGGAAGTGGCCGAGAACGTCCACGCCCGCGTCGCGGAGGATGTCCGGCGGCTGGCCGAACGCCTCGACGGCATCGCTGCGACCGCCCCCACGGATCCCGATGGACGGATCCTGGCCGGGCTGTTCACGGAACTCGCGGAGCTCCGTCGCCTGATCGGCGCGCTCGCCGACCCGGAGCGGATCCAGGGCCTCTCTCAGAGCCTCAATGCGGTGAGTGCCCAGGTCGCGCAGCTGCGGCGGGTCCGCGGCGATACGGATCTGCGCCCGCAGCTGGAGGAGTTCCGCAGCGCCGTGACGGTCGCCGCGCCGGCCGCCCTGGCCGAGCAGATCCAGATGCTGGCCGCCGAGGTCGATATGCTCTGCGCGCGGGAGGAGGGGTCCGCGCCGCCCGGCGCGGCGGACATCGCCCAGTCCGGCGAGCCGGCCTCGATCCACGCCATGCTGCACACCCTCGCCGAGGAGGTCGACCACGTCGGCACCCGCTCGGAGCATGAGGGCCTCGACGCCCTCGAGAAACAGGTCGTGACGCTGGCCGGCCGCCTGGACGCGCCGCGCGGCGTCGATCCGGCGCTGGTCGGTCTCGAACGCACCATGAGCGACCTGCTGCAGCAGGTCGCCGCCCTCCGGGAATCGGCGCCGAGCGAGGCCGCGGTGGAGCGCGCTGCCCGGAACGCCGTCGCCCAGACCCTCAGCGGGTCCGGTCTCGCCGCCGAGACCGGGGAGATCGGCCTGCTGCGCGCGAGCCTCGCCGACATGCAGGCGCGACAGGCGGTCTCGGATCAGCGCCTCGGCGCCACGCTGGAGGGCGTCCAGACCGCCCTCGAACGCCTCCTCGTCCGGCTCGGCCCCGTGGAGGCGGTCGACCCGCGGGTGCCCTCGCTGGGCGAGCGCCTGATGTCCTCGACGAGCCCGGAGGTGTCGCTCGCCGCCGCGGATACGGGCCCGGCCGCCCGGCGCGAGGGTGCCGAGACCCCGCGGATCGCCGACGATCTGCTCGAACCCGGCAGCGGGCGTCCGACGCGCGCGGGCCGTGGCCTCCCCGGCCGCCGGTCCGCCAAGGAGCGCCCGGCCGATCCGGTCCGCGCCCGCCCGACCGTCGAGCCCGGCCCCGAGAGCGACATCAAGACGAGCTTCATCGCGGCGGCCCGCCGGGCCGCGCAGGCCGCACAGGCGGAGCTGGCCGCCGAGGCGCCGACCGAGCGCCGCGATCCGCGCGCCGCGAAGGGGGCGCCGCAGGCTTCGGGCGAGCCGGGCCGACTCGAGCGGTTGCGGAGCGAAGTCGATCGCCGCCGCCGACCGTTGCTGCTCGGGCTCGCGGCGATCGTGCTGGCGCTGGGCGCGCTCCAGGCGATCAACCTGCGCAATCCGGAGGAGCCGAAGCCGGTTGTGGCCGCGAACCCGGCGCCGACCGTCCGCCCGGACTCGGCCGGCGATCCTGCGCGCGGGGCCGCCAAGCCCGAGACCGGCGAGGCCGCCAAGGAGACCGCCAAGGACACGGCAAAGGA
>CAXTCV010000074.1:0-5132 GCA_964242725.1 uncultured Methylobacterium sp. | reverse complement strand
TGCCAAGGACGACCGGGCGGAGACCTGGAAGGATGCTCCGGGCACGAAGCCGACCGTGGCCGATCCGACGACCACCCAGGCCCTGCCGAACCCGATTCCGGCCGACACCCGCGCGACTGCCGCCAAGGCCGCGGTCCCGCAGGTCTCGGGGATGAACACCCTGCAGGCCGACCTCGGTAACCTTCCGCCGGCGCTCGCCAAGGTGAAAGCGGCCGCCCTCGACGGCGACGGGACGGCGATCTGGGACATCGCCACCCGGGAGAGCGACGGGCGCGGCATGCCCCGCGACCCCGCCGTGGCGGCCAAGCTGTTCGAGAAGCTGGCTTCGGCGGGCTACGCCCCGGCCCAATACAAGATCGCGGGCCAGTACGAGAAGGGGACCGGCGTGGTCCGCGACCTCGACAAGGCCAAGCTCTGGTACGGCCGCGCCGCCGAGCAGGGCCACGCCCGGTCGATGCACAATCTCGCGGTGCTCTACGCCGAAAACCCGGCCGCCAACGGAAAGCCGGATTTCGCCTCCGCGGCCTCGTGGTTCCGCCAGGGCGCCGAGTTCGGCGTCCGCGACAGCCAGTACAACCTCGGCGTGCTCTACGCCCGGGGAATGGGCCTGACCCAGGATCTGGTGCAATCCTACGCCTGGTTCGCGGCCGCGGCCGCCCAGGGCGACGACGACGCCGCCAAGAAGCGCGACGACGTGGCGAACAAGCTCAGCACCGCCGATCTGGCCAGCGCGAAGACCCTCGCGGCCGGGTTCAAGCCGCGAAAGATTGACGCGGCGGTGAACGAGCCCCCCAGCCAGAAGGCCGCCGGGACGGCGCCCATGTCGCTCCTCGGCGCTCCGGCACCCAGTCCGGTCGCCTTCACCGCCCCGCCGCGGAAGTCATAGGGGGAGGTTCGGGGGAGGCTCGACGCCGCGGGGCCTCGGGCAATCCGAGCTTGACCGCGGTACGGCGATGCGGGAACCCTCCGGCCGGCTCGCGACTGAGTGGGATCGGATCGCACGGGTCGCCGACCCTTGCCGCGGCTCGGAGGAAGGATGGCGCGCCGGAACACCGTCCCGATCGGCGCCCTCGTGCTCGGCGTGGCCGGCCTCATCCCGTTCCTGGGCTTCGCGGCTCTGGCGGTCTCGGGCAGCGACGGGGGCTTGAGCAGCATCGGGCTGGCGCCGCGCACGATCCTCTCGGCGTACGGGGCGGTCATCGCCTCGTTCCTCGGCGGCATCCGCTGGGGTGCCGCGGCGGCCCGCAATGCCGGCAACGCCGATTACCTCATCGCCATCATCCCCTCCCTGGTGGCCTGGGCCGCGCTGGCGGCGCCGGCACCCTGGGACCTGCGCACCCTCGGCATCCTCGTCCTCGCCTGGGGCCTGATCGACCAGGATCTGCCCCGGCGCGGCCTGTCCCCGCTCTGGCTCGGCCGGCTGCGGCTGGTCCTGTCCGGCGTGGCCGGGGCGGCCCTGCTGGTCGCCGCCTGAGACGGCTCGGCGGGACGATCACGGGACACGCACCGTGATCGATGCACGGCCCGCTCCGGGGCAAGGGCCTATCCCAGCCAGGCCCTGATCCTGAGGCGGCTCGCGGCAGCTTGCCTCCAGGCGGGCGCCCGGGGTCGCGCGGCCGGCTGGAGGGCTGCTTCGCGGCCTGCCCTGCTGTCCGGCAGCGCCGGCACTCCTTGACGTGAAAGCGGCGGGCGTCCCGGGGACGCCCGCCATTCGTCGCGTCGCTGCAGAGGCGCGTCAGGCGCCCATGGCAGACTTCAGGTTCTGGTCGACCTTGTCGAGGAAACCGGTGGTCGAGAGCCACTTCTGCTCAGGCCCGACGAGCAGCGCCAGGTCCTTGGTCATGTGCCCGGCCTCGACGGTGTCGACGCAGACCTTCTCGAGGGTCGCCGAGAACTTCGCCAGATCGTCGTTGCCGTCGAGCTTGGCCCGGTGCGCGAGGCCGCGGGTCCAGGCGAAGATCGAGGCGATGGAGTTGGTCGAGGTCTCGCGGCCCTTCTGGTGCTCGCGGTAGTGGCGCGTCACGGTGCCGTGGGCGGCCTCGGCCTCGACGGTCTGGCCATCCGGGGTCATCAGGACCGAAGTCATCAGACCGAGCGAGCCGAAGCCCTGCGCGGCGGTGTCCGACTGGACGTCGCCGTCGTAGTTCTTGCAGGCCCAGACATAGCCGCCCGACCACTTCAGGCAGGAGGCGACCATGTCGTCGATCAGGCGGTGCTCGTAGGTGATCCCGAGCGGCTTGAACTTGGCCTCGAACTCCTCCTCGTAGACCTTCTGGAACAGGTCCTTGAACCGGCCGTCATAGGCCTTGAGGATGGTGTTCTTGGTCGACAGATAGACCGGGTACTTGCGTGCAAGGCCGTAGTTCAGCGAGGCGCGGGCGAAGTCGATGATCGACTGGTCGAGGTTGTACATCGACATCGCGACGCCGGCGTCCGGGAACTTGAACACCTCCTTCTCGATCACGGTGCCGTCGTCGCCCTCGAACTTGATGGTCAGGCGCCCCTTGCCGGGGACCTTGAAGTCGGTGGCGCGGTACTGGTCGCCGTAGGCATGGCGCCCGATCACGAAGGGCTGGGTCCAGCCGGGCACGAGCCGCGGCACGTTCTTGCAGATGATCGGCTCGCGGAAGATGACGCCGCCCAGGATGTTGCGGATCGTGCCGTTGGGCGAGCGCCACATCTCCTTGAGGTTGAATTCCTTCACCCGCTGCTCATCGGGGGTGATGGTGGCGCATTTCACGCCGACGCCGTGGCGCTTGATCGCCTCGGCGGCATCGACCGTCACCTTGTCGTTGGTGGCGTCCCGGTGCTCGACGCCGAGATCGTAATACTCGAGGTCCAGGTCGAGATAGGGATGGATCAGCTTGTTCTTGATCTCGGCCCAGATGATCCGGGTCATCTCGTCGCCGTCGAGCTCGACGACGGGGTTCGCTACCTTGATCTTTGCCATGGACCGATGCCTTCCGCGTTGTTCCGGCGCACGGCATGCAAGCGCCGTGCGGTCGCCTGCCCAAGGGGTCTCGGTCGAGTCCTGGGGCGGATTTCGCCCCGCGACATAGCGCGGCCCTTCCGGCGACGGAAGGCGCGCACTGTCATCCCGGCGGCTTCGTCACCCGGGCCTCGACGGACCGGGGCCGGCCGTGCCAGAGGGCGGCCATGACGAGCCGAGACGTGCAGGACGACGCCCCGAGAAAGGTCGCCGAGATTCCCCCCGGCATCGCTCCGGCGGTGATCCTGATCGAGCCGCAGCTCGCCGAAAACATCGGCATGACCGCCCGGGCCATGGCGAATTTCGGCCTGTCTGAGCTGCGTCTCGTCAATCCGAAGAATGGCTGGCCCAAGAAGGGCGTGCGCGAGGCTGCCTCCGGGGCCACGCACGTCCTCGACGGTGCGACCCTCTACGGCAGCCTCGCGGAGGCCATCGCCGATTGCCGGTACGTGCTGGCCACCACGGCGCGCGAGCGCGGGCAGATGAAACGGGTCTTCGCCCCCGAGGCGGCCATGGCCGAGCTGGTGGCGCGCCCGGGCCAGCGCACGGCCGTGCTGTTCGGGCGCGAGCGGGTCGGGCTGACCAACGACGAGGTCTCCCTCGCCGACGCCATCGTCACCTTCCCGGTCTCGCCGGACTTCCCGTCCCTCAACCTCGCCCAGGCGGTGCTGCTCGTGGGCTACGCGTGGCGACAGGCCAGCGGCCGGGCGATCCTGCCGTTCACCGGCGAGCTGTTGTCGCCGCCGGCGACCCGGGAGGCCCTGGTCGCCCTGTTCGGAAGTCTGGAGACGGCGCTCGACGGGGCGGGGTTCTACCCGCCGGAGAAACGGGAGATCATCGCCCGCAACATGCGGGACATGCTCCACCGCATGCGCCTGACCGAGCAGGACGTGCGGACCTTCCGGGGGGCGCTGCGGGCGCTGACGCGCCGGGGCCCCTGATCAGTCGGGCTCGCCCGTCATCTCCGGCGGCTTGCCGCCGCCGAAGCAGCGCCCGACCGCCTCCCAGAACGCCGCCTGCTCGTCCGGCGTGCAGGCGGCGATCCGCGCCTCCACCTTGGCGCGGCCGGCCACCGCGTCCGGGGTCGCGGCGATCTCCGCCTCGCTCGGATATCCCGCCTCGGCCATAGGCCATCCTCCTCAACAGAACGAAAGCGTGGCCAGAGTGCGCTGTTCCGTTCCCGGCGGCAATCGGGCATGGAGACGGCGCCGTGCGGGCGGCCGCCCGGCGGCGGGGGAGAGGTCGGAGTATCGGGTGCGGCTCAGCGTCGACAATCTGGCCTGCCGCCGCTCCGGGCGCCGCATCTTCTCGAATCTCGCCTTCGCCCTCGGGCCCGGCGACGCGTTGGCGGTCACCGGTCGGAACGGCGCCGGCAAATCGAGCCTCCTCGCGATCCTCACCGGCCGGCTGCGACCCGAGGCCGGGCGCATCAGCGCGACCGATGTCGGCGAGGCCAGCCTGCCCGAGTGCCTGCACGCGGTCGGCCATCGGGACGGGCTCAAATCCTCCATGACGGCCGGGGAGAATCTGCTGTTCGCCCGGGATCTCCTCGGCGCGCCGCGCCTGACACCCCGCGACGCCCTGGAGCGTCTCGGCCTCGGCCATGCCCACGACCTGCCGGTGGCCTACCTGTCGGCCGGCCAGAGGCGACGGGTCGCCCTGGCCCGGCTGCTGGTCTGCGCCCGACCCCTCTGGCTGCTCGACGAGCCGACAGCGGCGCTGGACGCGGGCTCGCAGGCGATCCTGGCCGCCCTGATGGAGGGGCACCGGGCCGGAGGCGGCCTGGTGATCGCCGCGACCCACCTGCCGCTCGACCTGCCCGGGGCGGCGGAGCTGCGTATCGAGCGCTGCGCAGCGGCGGCTGCACCCGAGGTCCCGGAGCCGGAGGAGTGGGCGTGATCCGCGCCGTGCTCGCCCTCATCGGCCGGGACCTGCGGCTTGCCGGACGCGTCGGCGGGTCCGGCGCCCTGTCGCTGGTCTTCTTCCTGATGATCGTCGCCCTGGTGCCCTTCGCCCTCGGGCCCGACCTCAACCTGCTGTCGCGGATCGGCCCGGCGATCCTCTGGCTCGCCGCGGTGCTGTCGACCCTGATCGGCCTCGACCGGCTGTTCCAGGCCGACGAGGAGGACGGCTCCCTCGACCT
>CAXTCV010000073.1:0-16051 GCA_964242725.1 uncultured Methylobacterium sp. | reverse complement strand
GCCCCGATCTGCTCACGGGGCGGGGGAGCATCCGATCTCACCAGCGGTTGGGCCGGTACGCAACTTGGCCCACAGGCATGGTGCCAGGGCGCGGTTAGCGGGCCGTCAGCAGGACCGGCCGAGCTTTGTGCCGGAACAGGCGACGCACACGCCGGAAGGGCAGGCGCACCAGCCGGTAGGCCGCGTGGGCGGCCATGACGGCGAGGACGGCCAGCAGGGCCAACAGGGTGTTGCGCATGCGGTGCACTCCTGCGGAGAGAACTGGGCGGTCCGCTACCGCTAAGCCTGCAGAAGGCTCGCCGATCGCGGCGGCAGTGTGATGCGGGCCGATCGGGCGCGGCCCACCGCACCGGATGCGCCCCGTCAGCCCAGCAGATCGTCCAGGCTGATCCGCAGCGCCTCGGCCAGCTTCCGGTACGTGTCCACCGTGCCCTCACGCTTCCCGGTTTCGATCTGAGAGAGGTACGCCTGGCCGATGCCAGCCGCTTCGGCCAGCGCGGCCGCCTTCATACCCCGGTGCTCGCGCCAGATCCGCACGCGGCTCTCGCCGGACAGCAGCCGGTCCACCACGGCGGCAGGCACAAGCTCTTCATCGCCGGCGGCAAACAGCCGGCGGAACTCGGCCACGGCCGCGCGATCTGCGCCGTCCTCGGCCGCCTCGACCAGCGCGGCGTACTCGGCCTCGGGCAGCACCACCAGGCGCTCGCCGGCGGGCGTGGTGATCGTCTGCGCGTTCATGGCGGTCTCCGTTGAGTGGGCGATGCCCGGTGCCATGGTCATTCGTAAGCGCCCCCGCGGGGGGCGATGCGGATGACGGCCAATACCTGGCCATCCTCCGTAAACAGCACACGCCAGTCGCCCACCCGGAGGCGCAACACGCCTGGCTCGCCCTTGAGCGCCTCGATGTTGTTGGCCTGGGCAGCCGGATCGGCAGCGTACTGCTCGATCTTGCCGCGGATCAGCTTCGCAGTGTTGGCCGGCATCCGGCTTAGCGCACGGATCGCCACCTTGCTGTAAGCTATCTCTGGCATGGATCGATTATAGCGTATCGCAAACAATACGCCACCCCGCCAAACTGGCCATGCCGGACGAGAACCTGATGCGGGCCGAACTGCGCATTGCCGGGCCAGATGGCGCCGGCGCTCTACGAGGTGCTGGTTCTGCCATGCGTGGATGCGGGTGGCCCAGCAGGCTGGTCGCCCCTGAAGGCGGGCACTAGCGTTGCGAAGGTTCTCGAGGCGCTGGACCGTCTGGAAGCACGGCAGGACGCACCGCGGCCCGAGGCCGAGGTGCGGACCGAGCGCCTGCCGATTGAGCCGGCGCGTGATGTGCGGCTGAACCCGGATCCGGCGCCGTACCGCGAGTCTCGGGGGCCGTACGGCTCGATGCGTGATGAGGCCGCCGAAGAGCACCCGGCGACACTCTGAGATCAAGAATTACTGGCCAGTCTGTGGAGGTCTGTCCAGTAAAGCGGGGCGCACATTGAGAGCGAAGCCGGCAGTCCAATAGCGAAAAGTGACCTGCGTGCCCCGCCACGGCAACGTGTGCTGCGTTCAAGGTCACAAGCCGGCACCTTTTAGTAGATCCGATCGTGCGCTGCTGCGCCAGGATCGGCCGGCCGCCGCCGGTCCTTGCCCTTCGGGCGGCGGCCACCTTTTCGAGGTCATCATGCACGTAACCGTCACGATCCTGGGCCGCGTCGCCATCGATGCGCCGTATACCGAACTTGCCGCCAGTACCCTGGTGGTAGGCGACACCGCGGTGGCGTGCACGCCGGCTGTGCCGCAGGCGGCGGCCGGCCAGGAACTCGCCCTGCGCATCTCGGCGGACGACAACGTGCTGGCCGCGATCGGCGCGTTCCTGGATCCAGCGACGCGGCCTGGGCCGACCCCGACCCGGGATGAGGCAGGCAACGTGGTGGGCGAAAAGCCGGCGCCGGAGCCGTTCGTGCGCGGAAAGTACGCCGCCTTCGCCCGAGCACCTCGCCAAGTGGCATTCCGCAACGGCGACAGCGTGTTGCTGGCCCACCCAGGTGCGGCCGCCGCGGCCTGACGTAGACCAGCAGGGGCATTGCGATGTCGAACCTAACCAAGCACCCTTACCCTGCAGCTCAAGGATGACGGCCTGCAGGCGAAGGCCAAGGCCGATGCCGACGCGCTCAAAAAGCTCGGCGCATCCGGCGCGGACCTGAAAAAGCTGACCACCGGCGCCGCCTTGGCGTATGGCCAGGAGCGGCTGCAGTGACGCCGGCAGCTACAACACGCCGGCCGGCGGCAGGCCGGGCCGCCCAGGCGGTCCCGGCCGGCAATCCGTGCGAAAACGTGGTACGGATATCGCTGGAGAACGAACACACGGGGCCGATCGTGTACCCGCCCTCGTCCAAGACGATCGCGAGACAGAAGGCCAAGGCCGAGGAGGCCGCATGCGCCGCCGCAGCAGCCCAGGCCCTGACCCAGCAGGTAATGCCCGGGCTGCGGCCGCCACCGGGTCGGCTGTTTGCTGCAGACGAGGCCGCCCTACTGCTGCGCGGGCCATTGGGCGGTCTCGGCACCACCGACCGCATCGCGCGCACCCTGACCCCGCTAGCCGCCGGTGGCCGACATCTGCCGGTGGTACTGGTAGCCGCTGGCGGCTGGGAGGACGAGCAGGCGTTGCGCGAGGCTCTGGCTGCGCTAGCACCAAAACTTGCGGCGATCGGGCTCCGGATCTGCCGGCGCAAAGCCGGCTTGCGGATGACGAAGCTGAAGCCAGCCAGGCCGACCCCGTAACCACGCGTTAGCGTCTGCCCGTCATCTTGGCGTTAGCGACCGGGCGCAGCCCGAACGCCTTCAAAGCAGTGCACCGGCTCCCACGACAGGGCCCGTGGTGCGCGGCCTCGTCGGCATAGTCGTGGCTGAGGCCCGCCCCCATCCCCCCGGACGGCGGGCCTCATGCGTTCAGCTACGTCGAACAAAGAAAAGGCCACCCCCGAAGGAGCGGCCCGAAGTCTTGGGAGGAAACGCCCACTAGGGGCTGCAGAACCGCGACGCCATCGCGATCCCGCAGTGCGAACGTAGCTCTCGCAGCGCAGCGGACAACCATCCTAGGAACGCATTAGACACGGATCGTGCTGCCTATGTGCGCACGCGCACCCTTGTGGGGCGCATTGGCCGTGGGCCGGCGCCCTGCGGTCTCCAGTCCCGCCGCACCGCGCCGACCCTCACACGATCGCCCGGCGAAGCCGTTACTATGCAGCCTTCCGGTTGATTTTGCTCTCGGCCATGGCGGTGAGCTTCTGATCCGTAGCCTTCTCTTCATCCAGGGTCTGCTGCAGCACGCTGGCGCAGTCGTCTCGGCCGAGCTGCTTTGCCCACGCGATCAAGGTCCCATACCTGGTGATTTCGTAGTGTTCGACTGCCTGTGCGGAGGCCAACAGCGCGGCGTCCAGCACTTCCTTGTCACCGATCTCGCCAGCGGTCTCATTCGCCTCTTTAATAATGCCGTCGATGGCCGGGCAGTCAACTGCTTTAGGCTTGTGGCCGTGCATCTCGAACACCTGTTCCAGGCGTTTGATCTGACCTTCTGTCTCATGCAGGTGCGTCTCAAAGCCCTGCTTGAGTTTCGGATCAGTAGCCTTGCTGATCATCTTCGGCAGAGCTTTTGTGATCTGTTGTTCGGCGTAGTATATATCCTGCAGCTGGTGCACGAACAGATCGTCCAAGGTCTTTATGTCGGCTGTAAATAAACCCATGGCGGTCTCCTGAAAATTAGTCGGGTATTCTTTTTGTGGCGGCAGATGACAATGCTGCGCGCTCATGATGGAAACGGGTTGGGGAGAAGCGATGTTCCTGCCGGGTCCAACCGCTGCATGGCACAGGCGGCCTAAAGGGTGCGGATCGACGCTCGGAGGGCCGCTATCAGGATGTTGAGGGTTCGGCCCGCGCGACCAGCGGCACCCTCTGTGCGGCGCGTAGCCTGGACCGGTACGGCATCATGCCCTGCAGCTCGCCCGGCCGCACGCGGCGATGGTTGGGCGGCAACGGCACCTGGCCGTAAGGCTCGATGTCCGCGAAGGCCGAGGCGCTGACGTAGAGCCCATCGTGGAACTGGGCCAGGGCAGCGACCACGGAACGGCCGTCCGTGTCGAACCGGTAGATGAACTGATCATCCGCGTGGTTATGCCGGCCCTGTCTCAGACCCGACTGGTCGGGCATGATCGACAGGAGCGCCTTGGCCGTGTCCGGTGCCAGCCCGGCGTTGAGGTAGGCGCTGCACATCACGAACCCGCCGAGGGGCAAGGGGTGGCCGCAATGGTGGCGGTAGAGCGCCATCCCGCGCTTCGCGGCGAAGACATCGAGATAGGCTCATGTCAGCGGCCCGCTCAATCGCATGACGGTCATCGGGCGGCGGATGCCACCTGGTGTAGGAAACCACTCGGTGGTGCGCTGGCGCGGGTCGAAGAACTCGCCGAGGAAGCCTGGCGCCTGGGCTGCCAGCATGCCTGCGCGCGCCTTCGCCTCCTCGATTTTCCAGCTAGCTTGGTCGTATCGTGGACTGAGCCGCGCGATGAAGCCCGCCACCAGATCCGCGGCGCCGGTACCGTTGTTGCAGGCAGAACACCCGGCGAATACCAGCCCATCCTGTCGTTTCCGCCCCCGAAATATAGATATGGGCGGCATGTGCTCCACCGTGGCGCGCGGGGCCGCGCAGTAGATGCAGCGGGCCTCGGACGCCATAATCTCGGCTTTGCTGGGGTAGCGCATTACTCCTGTCGTTCGTCACACCGGTCGCCCGCATGATGTCTCGCAGGCGGTATCGGCATTCGCGCAACGCGGATCAGATGAACAAAATTGCCGCACGTGCTCGAATAAACGTTGTGATACACATTATGTTGCCTGATTTACCCTCGTTCATCGAATGAAGAGGGGTTCAAAGCGTATCAGTACGACGATGCGCTGGTGGTGCCAGGGGATACGACCATGCATTGGATGCTCGTCGGCCTAGCCGCCTACGCTGCCGGCACGATGCAATTCTGGCACCTGTGCAAAAACGCCCCCGTGTTCGAGGAGGGTGAACCCGCGCTCCTTGAGGCCGCGTTACCGGCTTCCACGCTGTGCAAGGACCGCAGGGACAGTGCGCAGCATGATCGCCAAGTCCCGGCGCAAGCTCCAGCGGCTGGCGTAGTCTAGGTCCAGCGCGACGCGCTCGGCGTAGCTTGTGTCCGAGCGCCCTGACACCTGCCACAGCCCGGTAACCCCGGGTGGGACGGCAAAGCAGGTGGCGAACGCCTGGCCATAGCGGGCGACCTCGGCCGGCACGATCGGCCGCGGCCCGACCAAGCTCATCTCGCCGCACAGCACGTTCCACAGCTGCGGCAGTTCGTCGAGCGAGGTCTTGCGCAAGACCTGGCCGATCGCTGTGATGCGTGGGTCGTTGATGAGCTTATGGGTCTCATCCCATTCGGCCCGGGCCTTCGGATCGGCGGCTAAGTGGGCAGCCAGCATGGCCTCGCCGTGGGCAACCATGGAGCGGAACTTCAGGCAGCCGAAGCTGCGCCCGTCTCGGCCCAGGCGCATGTGGCGGAAGATCGGCGCCCGCCCGTCGCCGGCCCAGACCAGGGCAGCGATAACCAGAAGCAGCGGTAGGAGCAGGAACAGGGCTGTGGCTGCTACCGTGATATCGAGGCCGCGCTTGGCGGCCCAGTTTAAGCGCAGGCCTCGGGCGACAAACGGGGTCTCGGGCAGGACCGTGCCGCCTACCACCTCGGCGGCATTACTCACCTGCTCGATCAACTGACCCGCGACGTGCTCAGTTGCTCCCGATATTTCAAGCTCATGCTGCGGCGCAAAAACGGCAGCCGAGATGGGCGGGGCGGCATGACGGGGCATGGTCTCAACTCCTCGGGTGAGGCCAATGGCGCAGGTTAATGATTTATTATTTTCCAGTCTCTAGCAAGCAGCAATTGCCTTGCCAAGTCGGCGGCCAAGTGTTTCTGAAAGTTCGAATACGCGAAAAACGCCCCACACGTGGCAGCTTGGCCGCAAATTGGTTGCTGTGGCTAAGGACATACTGCATCGATCGTCTGCGTAGAAACTACGTACTTTCTACCGGGCACATGTCGAGATAACGCTTTCCGATGAGGCGTTTGTGCGGCGCGTCAAACTCATCTGAACGACCCATCGGGCGGCGCGTGTAGAAAGTGGAAGCCAGCTTTGTTGAGGCAGCGTGTCGTCTGCCGCGTGCGATTAAGTGACCGCCAGCATGATGCAACGGTATGGCTGTGGGCGATGTACGACCCGCGCACGATTCTCACCGGCTCGCGCGGCTGGAGTGGCTCGCTGTCCTCCGGCAGCATTGCGCCGGTACCGCTGGCCGCGCCGCCGCAGATTTGAGCTCCAACCCCATCAGCCTGGGCCGGCCGGCTCGCCGCTTCTCACGAGCGGGCGGCCCAGGCGCCCGCACCGCGCGCTGCAAGCCGGGTGGTGCGATTCGCATGTGCAACGGGCCCCTGCCTCGGCCTAAATCGGGCCTGCCACCCCTTGTTTCAGCCTCTGGTATCCGTGCTCGGCACAACCGTGCCCCCTATGCCCGGCAGGCCGGCATGGTTGGCCCGGGGCATGCGCAGACGCAGCCATGCGGCCCATTCACGGGACACCACACGGACCACGTTCGTGTCGTTCTTGAAGTTCGTGATGCGCCGCTCCTCCACCGTAACGAGGCCCAGCAGCCGGGCCTGCCGCAGGGCGCGCTTGACCACTGTGGCGCAGACGCCGGCTAGGGCCGCGATGGCGCCCACCGCCAGCGTGCAGGTGCCGCGTTTGCCGATCTCCATGGCGATCACGGCCAGGACCGCCTGTTCCCCGGGGGTGAACGCCGCGGCCAGTTTGGGGGGTAGGTACCCGCCGGCAGCCCATCTCCGGCGCCTGGCTGCGCTCTGCGCGTCGCGCGGGCGCGATCCTGTGCGGTGGTGAGCCCGGGCAGGCGCGGTCCCCCCCCTGGCGGGGAGGGGCCGCAGCCGGCAGCACCTGGGCGCACACCACACGGCCAGGGTTTGCGCCCGCGTGGGTGCCGCCTGGGTGATCCGCCGGCGGGCGGCCAGGGGCGCTCTTGGGGTTCCATAACGGGTCGCCGTCGAGTCGACGAGGTATCCGTCTGCCGGAGACGGAATCCACCCTTCTCAGACGCAGGCGACCGCGTCTCGCCGACGCACGCGCGACGAGGCCCTGGTCGCGGCGGGACCGGGTTGGGGCGCGCCCCGTCGAGCGACGGCTGCGCCCCGAAGTCTCCAAACCGGGGCCGCCTCAACCCGCCGGGGCGAGCTCGGCCTCCCCGGGCACCGTCACCGGCCCCACCACCGCGCTGTTCTCCACCGCGATCACCGCGTCGAACGGCGCGAGGCTCTCCGATACGGCGGTCCCGGGCAGGCAGACGATCAGGCCGCGCCCGGCCCGCGCCCGGCGCAGCCCGATGAGGCGGTCGTTCAGGCCCTCCTTGCGCTCGTCGGCGGCGAGGGCGACCACCAGGATGTCGGGCTCGCGGGCGAGGCAGCGGACCAGCTCGATCGCCATCCGCTCGCGGGCATTGATCGCCCCGTCCGCAAGCGCGCCGGTGCTCGGCTGGATCTCGACCTTGCTGTCCAGGCCGAGCCCGTAGACCGCGGCTTCGAGCCCCTCCTCCGCCAGCACGCGCCGGACCAGCGCCCGCACCCGCGGCTCGGCATTGGCCTCGCCGAGGCTGATCCGGCCGAACAGCAGGTTCTCCTCCAGGCTGGCGGCCGGGTTGACCCGGCCGGGATCGTGGAACTCCACCGCCCCGGCGAGATGGGCCGGCAGCATCCGCGCGAAGGAGCGCCGCGCCTGGACCAGCCGCGCCTCGAACGCGGCGTCGATCAGGCCGAAGCGGTGGCGGGACTCGCTGTAGCGCAGGGCCAGTCCGATCAGGCGCGTGCGGTCGCGCTGGCCCGCCGGCCCCCGGCGCAGGCTCGCGGCGTCGGCCAGGCGCACGACGAGGTCCTCGAAATAGCCCCGCTCCGAGGCCTGGAACAGCGAGTAGGCGTCGAACAGGGGATGGTCGTTGGGCAGGTCGGCGAAGATCTCCACGGTGCTGCGGGCCACCGACAGGCCGATCTCGGTGAGCGGCCGCACCAGCCCCTCGGCCTCCAGCACCGCCCGCAGGTAGGGATGGCGGGCGAAGCGCAGGGGCGCGAAGGCACCGCCCACAGGCTCGCCGAACAGGATGTTCTCGCCGATATTCGCCTGATGGTTGTAGCGCTCGGGGTCGAACGGCTCGACCAGGCGCTCGGCCCCCTTGGCGGCCAGGGCCACGCGCATGGTCCGGCGGGCGGCGACGACCGCGGCCGCGAGCCGCGGCTGGGCCGCGGGGTCGAGCCGCCCGGTCAGGCCGCGGGCGTAGACGAAGCCGTCGAGCCCGGTCAGCCGGCTGAGCCCGATGAGCGCGATGTCGTCGGGGGCGCGGGCCGGGTCGGTGCCGTAGAGCAGGTTCTGCCGGAGCGAGCCCGCCATGAGGATCGCCTCGCCGGCCGCGAAGGCGATGCGGCGGGCGCGCTCGGCGGCGTCGAAGCCGCGCAGGTCCGTGCCCGCGTAGGTGACGGCGCCCGCCGTCGGCTCGACCTGCCCCGCCAGCACCGCCGCCAGCGCCCGGGCGCCGCTGCCGCGGCTGCCGGTGATCGCCACGTGCCCGGGCATGGCGACCGCCACGTCGACGCCGGTCAGCCGCTCGCCCGTGACCGGATCGAAGGCGCCGACGCCCTGGGTCGCCAGGATCCCCGACCGGGGCAGCGGCACGGGGGCGCCTTTCCGCGTCCGCCGGCCTTCGAGGGCCGCGATGATCCGGGCGAGGTCGCGGAAGCGCGGGCGCACGGCCCGGCGCACCGTCCAGAGGCGCGCGCAGATCGCCGCGAGCCAGCCCGCGAGGCCGAAGGCGCCCGCCGCCGCCAGGAGCGCGGCCGGATCCACCGGCGCCGCCGGCGGTACCCCCGGCGCCGTGCTGCGCCACAGGGCGGTGCCGACCGCGATCGCCGGGAGGATCACCGCCAGGGCGAGGGCCGGCGCCCGGGCATAGGCCAGCCGCGCCTCGGCGCGGGCTACGGTGCCGCGCATCGCGCTCACGCGGGCCGCGATGCGCGTCCGTTCCAGGGCGGCGGCCCCGTGGTTGCGCACGGCCGGCAGGCGACGGACGAGGTCGTTCAGGTTCTCCTCCGCCCGCGCGCCGGTGCGCAGGCGCAGTTCCTGCCGGTCCCGCGCCCGTTCCAGCACCAGCCCGTAGGCGAGGCCGACCGCCGCGAGGCCGGCCATCGCGGCCGGGACCAGCCGGGGCGCCGCCAGCGCGGCGAAGCCGAGGGCCAGGATCAGGGCGGCGAGCGTCATCGCCGGCAGGACGATCCCGGCGGCGAGCAGCCGGTCGGCCCGCGCCAGCATGTCGCCGACGAGGCGGGCGAGGCTGCGCGCCTCGTCCCGCGCCCCGGCCGGGGCGTCGAGGATCGCCCGCAGGACGCTGTTCCGGACCGCGTCGGCGGCCCGGTTCTGGGCCTTGAAGCACAGGCGCCCCACCCCCCAGCCGAGGGCCGCCAGGATCACCGCGCAGGCGGCGATGCACAGGAACGCCGCGAATTCGAGCCCGGCGGGATGCAGCCGCAGGCCGGGTGCCAGAACGAGTTCGCGGCCCTGGAGCGGCACGGCGAGGCGCAGGAAGGGAAGCGCCGCCGCCCCGTCGCGGGGCAGCAGTGCCACGAGGTCGCGCAGGCAGAGGAGGGCCAGCGCGCAGAGCGGCACGCCGATCCCGACCGCGAGGGCCGCCGCCGCGGCATGCAGACGCCGCGCGGCACGCCAGGTCAGGACGAGGGGATCGGATTCCATGCGTCTCCGGGCGGGATCGGGGGGCCTTCCGCGGCCAGGGGCATAGCGCATCGCGCCGGAGACCGGAACCGGCGCGACAGGCTAGCTTTCTGATCGGCATCGTCTTTTCCGAAAGCCTGCAGCCCGCTCTCGGGGCGATGCTCCAGGGCTCGACACAGGGCGCACGACACGTCGCTGCCGCGCTGCGACATGTCCGCCGGCCTGATCCAAGTTCTGGTTCCGGTCTGGAAGCGCTCTAGGTTATGGACCGCAGCGCACGGCTCCCGAACGGGCCGCCGCGGTGCAACGCGGCCGCTTCGGTCGCCCGGCCCGGGTCGCCCGGCCCGCGCGCGGCCCGGCCTGCGGCATGGATCTGGCTGGGATCGGAACGTGGGGCGACGCTTGTGGGCAGGAGCTGAGCCGATCGAACGCGATCTCCCGACCATTCCGTCGTCCCGCGGGCGCGGCTGATGGCGCAGCTGTTCACACCCGGCGCGGACGCGCTCTACCGCCTCGCCCTGATGACCGGCGTCGCCTGCCTGGTCGGGCTGCCTGTGCTGGCCGCCGGGGTCGTGCGCTCGAACTACGTCACCGGCGTTGGCGTGGCGCCGGCCCAGCCGCTGCCCTTCAGCCACAAGCACCATTCGGGCGAGCTCGGCATCGATTGCCGCTACTGCCACACCACCGTCGAGAAGGAGGCCACCGCCGGCCTCCCGCCGACCCAAACCTGCATGACCTGCCACTCGCAGATCTGGACCGGCTCGGACATGCTCAAGCCGGTGCGCGACAGCTACGCGCAGGACACGCCGCTGGAATGGAAGCGGCTGAACAAGCTGCCGCAATACGTCTACTACAACCACTCCGTCCACGTGACGAAGGGGATCGGCTGCTCCACCTGCCACGGCGACGTGACGGCGATGCAGATGACCTACCGGGCCAACGCCTTCGAGATGCGGTTCTGCCTCGACTGCCACCGGGCGCCGGAGAAGTATGTCCGCCCGCCCGATCAGGTCTGGAACATGACCTGGACGCCGCCGGCCGACCAGGCGACCCTCGGGCCGAAGCTCGCGGCCGAGTACCACATCCGCGGCGGCGCGCGGCTCACCGAGTGCGGGATCTGCCACCGATGACCGGCCCTCCCGACTTCCCGGCCCTGCGTGCCAAACTCGCGAGCGGCGACGGCCCGCGCTTCTGGCGCAGCCTCGACGCCGTGGCCGACAGCCCGGCGTTTCGCGACTATCTCGCCGCCGAGTTCCCCTCGGCCTCCCGGCTCGCCGCCGCCCCGGAGCGGCGCGGCTTCCTGAAGCTGATGGCGGCCTCCTTCGCGCTGGGCGGGCTCACCGCCTGCGGCGGGGCCGGCGGCCGCGACCACGAGGTGCCCTACGTCAACCAGCCCGAGCGGATCGTGCCGGGCACGGACCTCGCCTACGCCTCCTCGGCGCTGTTCGACGGGTTCGGCAACGGCATCCTGGTCACCACCCGCAACGGCCGGCCCCTGAAGATCGAGGGCAATCCCGACCATCCCTGGAGCCGCGGCGGCACCGACGTGCTGGCCCAGGCCTCCGTGCTCGGCCTCTACGACCCGTTCCGCTCCCAGGCGGTGCAGCATCTCGGCCGGCCGAGTTCCTGGGCGGCGTTCCGCGCGGCCCTGCAGGCGCAGATGCCGGCCTGGCGCGAGACCGGCGGCGCGGGCCTCGCCCTGCTCACCGGCCCGGTGACCTCGCCCACGATGGCGGCGCAGATCGCCCGGCTGCGGGCCGCCTACCCGGCCCTGCGCTGGCATGTCGGCGCGGGTGCCGGGCGGGCGTCGCTCTACGAGGGCGCCCGCCTGGCCTATGGCCGGCCGCTGGAGACGATCCCCGATTTCGACCGGGCGCGCACCATCGTGGCGCTCGACGGCGACTTCCTCGACCTCGGCCCGGGCCAGGTCGGGCTGTCCCGGCGCTGGAGCGCGGCGCGGCGCGCGGCCTACGCCGACGGGCGGCTGCTCACGCTGCACGCGGCGGCGCCGACCCCGACGCTGACCAGCGCCAAGGCGGATGTCACCATCCCCGTCCCGGCCGCCCGGCTCGAAGCCCTCGCCCGGGAACTCCTGGGGCTCGCCGAGGGCGGCGCGGCACCGTCCGGCGACGATCCGGTGGCCCGCTGGACGCGGGGCGCCGGCAAGGCCCTGACCGAGGCCCGGGGCGCCGGCATCGTCACGGCCGGGCTCACGGCGAGCCCGGCGCTGCACGAACGGGTCCACCGCCTCAACGGCGCGCTCGGCAATACCGGCACGACCCTGCGGCATACGGAGCCCGCCGAGGCGCAGGGGGCCGGCACGCTCGCGGACCTGGCGGAGGCGATGGCGCGCGGCGGCGTCACGGCGCTGATCGTGCTCGGCGCCAACCCGGTCTACGAGGCGCCCGGCGCCCTCGATTTCGCCGCCCGGATGGAGCGCGTCCCGCTCAAGATCCATGCCGGGCTCTACGCCGACGAGACCGGCGCCCATGCCGACTGGCACCTGCCCGTGGCCCATCCGCTCGAATCCTGGGGCGATGTCCGGTCCCTCGACGGGACCGTGGGGCTGATCCAGCCGACCATCGCCCCGTTCTACAACGGCCGCACCCTGCCGCAGATGCTGGCCTTCCTGGCGGACGGGACGGGCGCGGACGGCGCCGAGGACGCCCTCGGCCTCCTCAAGGCGCGCTGGCGGGAGCCGGGCACGGACGAGGCGGCGTTCGAGGCCGGCTTCTCGGAGGCCCTGCGCCGGGGTTTCTGGCCGGACAGCGCCGGCGCGACCGAGGCTGTCGCGCTCGCTCAGGGGGCCACGGCCGCCCCGGCCCCCGCTCGGGACGGGATCGAGGTCCTGTTCCGCCCCGATCCCACCATCTGGGACGGCACCCCGGCCGATCTCGCCTGGCTCCAGGAACTGCCGAAGCCGCTCACCAAGGTGGTCTGGGAGAACGTGGTCGCCCTCGGGCCGCGGCTGGCCGAGCGCGCGGGGATCGCCACCGGCGACATCGTGCGGGTGGAGGCGGACGGCCGCGCCGTCGAGGGCCCCGCCTGGATCCTGCCGGGACAGGCCGACGACACGCTCACCCTGACCCTCGGCTACGGCCGGGACGTCCCGGACCACCTGTCCCGCGGCCTCGGCTACGATGCCAGTCCCCTGCGCCCGACGGATTCGGGCTGGCGCCTCTCCGGCGCGCGGCTGACGAAGACCGGCCGGCGCAGCATGCCGGCGACCACCCAGCACCTCGGCACGATGGAGGGCGAGGACATCGTCCGGGTGCAGGCGCTGGGCGCCGCACCGGTGGGCGACCCGAGGGGGGCGCCGAGCCCCGCCTCGTTCTACCCGCCCCCGGAGAGCCAGGATCGCTGGACCGCCGCGCAATGGGGCATGGCCATCGACCTCGACGCCTGCACCGGCTGCAACGCCTGCGTCACCGCCTGCCAGGCGGAGAACAACATCCCGGTGGTCGGCCGCGCGGAGGTCGAGAAGGGCCGCTGGATGGGCTGGCTGCGGGTCGACCGCTACTACGCCGGCGACCTCGACGCGCCGACGACGCATTTCCAGCCGGTGCCGTGCATGCATTGCGAGCAGGCGCCCTGCGAACTCGGCTGCCCCGTGGAGGCCACGCTCCACGACAGCGAGGGCCTGAACCTGCAGGTCTACAACCGCTGCGTCGGCACCCGGACCTGCCAGAGCTACTGCCCCTACAAGGTCCGCCGGTTCAACTACCTCGACTATACCGGCGGCATGAGCCCGGTGGAGCAGCAGCAGCGCAACCCCGAGGTCACGGTCCGGGCCCGCGGCGTGATGGAGAAGTGCACCTACTGCATCCAGCGCATCACCGCGGCCCGGATCGCGTCGGCCAAGGACGCCCATGCCCCGATCCCCGACGGGGCGGTCGAGACCGCCTGCCAGGGCGCCTGCCCGACCCGGGCGATCACCTTCGGCAACGTCGCCGATCCGGGGAGCAAAGTCTCGGCCGCCCGCAGGGATCCCCGGGAATACGCGCTGCTGGGCCACCTGAACACGCGGCCGCGCACCACCTACCTCGCCGGGCTCGCGCCCGCCGCGGATCGCAGCGGTCGGGAGGGCTGAGCATGGCCGGCGCTCTCGTGGACGGTTCCCGGATCCCGCCGGAGGAAACCCTCCAGGGCATCGGCGGCGCCGTGACGGCGATCCCGCTGACGCATCCGGGCAACCGGCGCTGGTGGATCGCCTTCGCGGGGGCGGGGGCGCTTCTGGGCGTCTTCGCCGTCACCCTCGCCTACCTGCTCTATGCCGGCCCGGGGATCTGGGGGAACAACAACGCCGTCGTCTGGGCGCTGGACATCGCCAGCTACGATTGGTGGATCGGCGTGGCCTCGGGCAGCCTCCTGGTCTCGGCCATCCTGCTCCTGCTCGGGGCGGAATGGCGCGGGGCGGTGAACCGCGTCGCCGAGACCCTGGCGCTGCTCGCCACCGCGGCCGCCGGGCTCTACCCGATCATCCATCTGGGACGCCCGTGGTTCTTCTTCTGGAACCTGCCCTACCCCAACACCTACGATCTCTGGCCGCAGTTCCGCTCGCCGCTCCTGTGGGACGCGATCGACATCGTGTCCTTCCTGGTGATCTGCGTGAGCCTGTGGTTCATCGGGCTGCTGCCGGACCTCGCGACCCTGCGCGACCGCGCCTTCGCCGAGGCGATGCGCCAGGCCGACGCCAAGGCGCCGACCCGCGGGCTCGCGCTGCTGCGCGCGCAGGTCTACGGCATCGTCGCCTCCGGCTGGCGCGGCTCGGCGGCCCATTGGCAGATCTGGGTCCAGGCCTACCGGACGGTGGCGCTGCTCGGCGTGCTGCTGGTGGTCTCGGTCCAGACCGGCGCCTCGGTGATGCTCGCGGGCTCGCTGATGCCGGGCTGGCACAGCACGCTGCTGCCCGTGAGCTTCCTGATCAACGCCGTCTATTCCGGCGTCGGCGTCACGGCGGTGATCGTGATGCTGATCCGCCTCGTCTACGGCCTCGATACCCTGGTGACCCCGCGCCACCTCGACGTGCTCGGGCGCCTGCTGCTCTGCCTCGGCTGCGCCAGCGCCTATTGCTACGCCGCCGAGGCGTTCGACACGGTCCTCAACGGCGACGCGCAGGGCCGCGCCGTCCTGGTGCGGCGCCTGACCGGCGACCACGCCCTGGTCTCCTGGACGGCGATCCTCGGCCTCGTCCTGCCGGCGCAGGTCCTGTGGTCGGCCCGGGCCCGGATCGCACCCCTCGTCCTCGCGGCGGTCGGCCTGCTGGTGGCGGTCGGCGCCTATGCCGATCACGTCATGGTCCTGGTCGTGACGTTGACGCAGGATTTCCTGCCCTCCTCGAGGCTGCCCTACGGGGTCGATCCCTGGGGCATCGCCACCTTCGCGGGCTCGATCGGCCTGTTCCTGACCCTGCTGCTGCTGTTCCTGCGCTACCTGCCGGCGGTCTCGATCGTCGAGAGCCGGCGCCTCGCCCTGGCGGAGGTCCCGGCCACGCAGGCGGGCGCGGCCGCGTCCCGGACCGCCGCCCGGCCGGAGGAGGATCCGGTGGCGGCCCCCCTGTGGGGCGTGTCGGCCACCTTCGCGAGCCAGGGCGACCTCGCCGCCGCCCTGCAGGCGGTCTCCGGCCTCGGCCCCGACCACGTCCGCCTCGACGGGCACGGCCCGGTGCCGATGCCCCGCACCCTCCGGCCGCTCGGCCTGGAGGGCCGCTCGATCCTGCCCTACGCCCTGGCCGGGGCCCTGCTCGGCGGCGCGGGCTTCTTCGCGATGTGCGTCTACGCCACGGCCTACGATTACGTGTTCCTGATCGGCGGGCGGCCGCGCCTGTCCTGGCCGTCCTTCGTGGTGCCGAGCCTCTCCTTCGCGACGATGGCGGGCTGCGTGGCGATCCACCTCGCGCTCCTGGTGCTCAACCGACTGCCGCGGCTGAACCATCCGGCCTTCAACATCCCGGGCTTCCTGCGCGCCTCGGACGACCGCTTCTTCCTCACCGCGGAGGCCCGGAGCGACCGGTTCGACGCGGGCCGGATCGAGCGGCGGCTCGCGGGCCTGCCGGCCGAGGCCGGGCGCCCCCTCGAGATCCGACGGATCCCGCGATGAGGCGCGCCCTGCTGGCCTTCCTCGCCCTGGCGCCGCTCGCGGCCTGCGGCGAGGCCGACATGGCCGACCAGGCCCGGGCCAAGACCTGGGACCGGAACCCGTTCTTCCCCCGCCAGATC
>CAXTCV010000072.1:0-16082 GCA_964242725.1 uncultured Methylobacterium sp. | reverse complement strand
TGGCCACGCGCATTAGAGCAGGCACTGACCGGATTGAATCGTCTGGGGTTCTGGCTGGGACGGGGTTGTGATTCGATGCGCGGCTTTCCGAGGAGGAGAGCCGATGGCGTCTGCCCTCTCTGTGGATCTGCGCGAGCGTGTGGTGGCCGCGATCGGGCCAAGAGCGTCGCGCCGGGGATCAGCCGAATGCCGCCGCTATCTCGCCGCCGCAGGCGACGACGCATATGATCCAACATGATCGGATGCCGCTTTAGCACACCACCAGCCGCGGAGCGGTGGGACGTGCGCAAGGCCGGGATGCAGCCAGCCGGCTAATCCCGGCCGGCCACTGACGCGTACCGAAGCGGTGCTTTGCGCCGCGCCTGGGTCATTGCCGCAGAGGCTATAGTTAAGGTTTGCTTAAATTCGGCGTGGCAAGAACATCACGCGCGCGCGGCCGCGTCGGAACCCTCTTCATGAACGCCACACCTCAGCGTCGGACCGCCCTCCTATCGCGCCGCGAGGAAGCCCTGGCACGAGCGTCGGTGGGTCTATGGGAATGCCGGCTGCGCGACGAAGCCCTCGAATGGACTGACGGTGTCTACGACCTATTCGACATCCCGCGTGGTACACGCCTGCACCGAGCACGGATCCTCGACTTCTACGAGCCAGCCTCATTCCGGCTGCTGTCGTCAATCCGAAGACGAGCGTTGGCGACCGGAGCGGACTTCCGTCTCGACGCAGAGATCGTCACTGCCCGCGGGCGACGTCGCTGGATCAGGATTACGTCCTCCGTCGAGACTGAGGCTGGCAGGCCTATACGGATCTTTGGTGTCAAGCGGGACGTCACAGAGGAGATCGCGAGGCTGGCGGAGCTTGGGCGGCGGGCTCAGCGTGATGCTCTGACTGGACTGGCCAATCGCGGTACCTTCGATCACCGGCTCTCGGAGGTCAGTGGGCATACTGCGATCGGCGCGCTCTTGCTCATCGATCTCGACGGCTTCAAGGGCATCAACGATGCCCACGGACACGCAGCAGGCGACCTGTGTATCCAGCGCTCGGCCGCACGGCTCGCGGAAACATGTCCGGATGCCGCTCTGGTAGCCCGCATCGGCGGCGACGAGTTCGCGGTGCTGATCGCTCAACCCGTTGATCGGTGGGCGGTAAAGGCGCTGGGTTGGCGCATCCGTGCAACGCTCGGGCATCCGATCGAGGACGGCGGGCGACAGCTGCGCGTCGGCGCGTCGGTTGGCATCGCGTACAAGGCAGACAACTCCCGCGACGGCGCGCCAGCCGAGCTCTTTGCCCGCGCCGACGCGGCCCTCTACGCCGCCAAAGCGGCTGGGCGGAATACCGTCTGGATTGATAGCGAACCGCCACCGGCGCTCCCAAGGTTGCAGCCGTGCCGAGCTGGGGTAGCGTCAGGCCGTGGCCTACCCCTGCCGCTCCCAGAACTGGATCCTGGACCTTAGATTTGTTGGAACTGCGCGAGGCCGGTCGAGCCGTGAGGATATGGCCGCCCAGCTCTTCGCGACGCTCTCAGTGCGCAGGGGATGCTGACGGTTTGTTTTTTCGGAGCGACTCCGGTTCCTCAGCGCTGCGCTCCTCGATCCCGACGAGATGGTTGTCGGCGTTCTCGGCAGCACGAATGAGTTCGTCGAGCTTCATCTGGATGGCAGCCGTGTCCCGGGCCCCGGCCACAAGGATGACGCCGGCCAGCAGCATGGCGGCGACCGACGGGAAGAGGTTGAAGACCAGGGCCCAGTGAGCGTTGAAGCTGAGGCGGGCGCCGGCCCCGAGGCCCTCTGCGACCGTAAGGCAGGTTACCAGGAAGCCGGTTGGCACGGAGAGCCACACGGCGAGTCCGACGATGGGCCGGTCGAGCATAGATCACCAAGCCTTGCCATACGGGCTCGACCGAGGGCGGTGCGGCAGCCTCACGGGAGGCGATGCGGTGTCGAGGTGCAACGCCGTGTCGTCGGTGATCCCGGATCGATCCGGGAGAGGGCGGAGGCGCTTCGGCATGCTCCTCTCCGGTGTCGGCAATCGCCGCTGCGGCGCCTCAAGGTGGCCAGTAAGGCTCTAGAGGATTGGCCGGCACCGCTCGCCGTAGCGCTCCACGATGCAGGCCATGTGGACCACCTCGCGCTCGATTTCGGCGATGGTCGGCTCTGGCATCGGCTGCATCGCCAGGCATCCTTTGCGGGTCAGCTCTCACCAAATGCGCTTTGGGAGGACCCTATGCTTGACGCTCATCTCCTCACAGCCGACGAGGCGGCCAAATTGCTGCGGATCAGCCGCCGGATCTTTGACGGGCACGTGGCCCGGGGTGACATCGCCCACATCGCGATCGGGTTGGGCCTGATGCGAGCCCGCAAGCGGTTCGCCACCGATGACATCGCCCGGTTCCGGGAGCGGCAGCGGCGGGTGGAATGCCTGCCGGAACCGACCCGGGTGGGTAGACGTACCGCGGGGCTACCCCAGCACGGGACCATCGACTTCGAGGCGTTGCTGGAGGAACGCCGCGCGGTGAGGCGGATGGCGCGGTATGCGACGCACGACGGCGGCCACTAATGCATACCGTCCGCTCGCCCGTCCCGGCGAGCGCCACGGGCTACGACGACCAGGGCATCATCGGCCAAGGGACGCTGCAGATCCTTCGCCTCCGGCCAGGGTGCCGATAGCCAGGTCTCCCGTTCCTCCGGCTTCGTGAGGATCACCGGCATGGCCTTCGGGTGCACGGCGCCCACCTCCGCGTTCGGCTCGGTGGTCAGCAAGGCATAACGGTCGTCCGTCGTCTCGCCGTCCTTTACCTTCCGCACGCTCTGCCAGCCCTCGACCAGGATGCCCGGCCAAGCTTAGGACGGTGCTTCGACTGAGAGACTGTCACGTCATAGGTTGGAGGATCGGTTGGGAGAACCCGAACAAGGCAGCGCGGAGGCGATCTACGTCTCAGCCATGGTGGGCGAGATGATGCGACGCGTCCTCGAAGATGCGCTCGTCGATCTCGCACGGACTAAGGGAGCCTCCTATCTCGACATGTTCACCGAGCGCGAACTTGCGCGCTGCGCGGATCTGTTCCGTGACCGCCCTGGCGACGCACCGGGCACCTCGAACATGCTGCGACGCTGGTTTGCGTTGGAAGGCCGTGCAGCTCTACGGGATGTGGTCGAACGCGCGAGCGATCGGGCGCGGCGCGACTAGCAAACGGCCTTGCAGCACGGTTCAGGACCGCTCGGCGGCCGCCTGCACGAGGCTCAGAAGCCGCTGCCGCTCCGCAGGGTCGGAGATGCGCCTGTAGGCGAGCAGCAGAGCTGCGCACTCGCTCTCGACGTAACTATCGGGAGCGACGGTGTCGACGTCGGCTCGAGATCCCGAGCCGATATTTGAGAGGCCGTACAGCGCGGACGGCGGCACCTGGAGGGCATCAGCGATGCGACGCAGGAGCAGGCTTTCAACTCGGGCGTCAGTCGGTGCAGGGCGATCGACGAGATCGTCTTCTGAATGTGCCTCCGAAGAGGTCGGGTTCAAGGACGGCGTCGTCGATCCCATTGCGTGATCCTATCAGACGCGAGCTGCATTTTGATTGCATTCATAATACCATCCACCGGGAGAAGTAGTGTCCAGCACGCAACAGTTGCGTCATTTCGGGATATGCCTCTTGAGGTTGAAGTGAGAGGTTCATTACACAGACCATCCGCCGGCTCGGACAGAGGTATTGGCAGTGCCGAAGCTCAAGCCCCCCAATGGCCGGACATGCCCTGAAGCGTTCCAGCTCGCCCTCGATGCGCTGGACGTGATCGGCCGCTGGGAGTGGGATGCGGCCACGGATGGCATACGATCAGACGCCGTCGTGATGCTGCTGTTTGGTCTTGATCCGGAGCAGGCTGAAGCCGGCGCACCGCTCGCTGCCTACATCGACGGCATACATGCTGACGACCGGGAGCGCGTCCTCGCATTGATCCGCCGCAGCGCTCGGCAGGGCAACGCCTACCTCACCGAGCACCGAGTAATCTCAGTTGATGGTCGCACGCGCTGGGTGCTGGCCCGTGGTCGCTTCATCAGCAACCATGCTGGCAGGCCTTTGAGCGGAAGCGGCATCCTCGTGGACATCACGCAGATGCGGATGCGTGAGGGAACGTTCAACGGGGTCGCGACCTATCCAGGCGAAGCGCCGCTGGACCGGGTGGCCGAGCACACCATCGCGGCGCAGCAGGCGATCGTCGAGTTGCAGGATCCGGGGCTGAAGGCCCTCGCGGACGCGCTGCTGATGGCGATCGGCCGCAAGCTCGCCCAGCAGGAGATCCAGGAGCGACGCAGGCACATGAACTGAGCGCTGGCGCTCTGTCGCGCGGGTTGATCCTATCACAGGCTGGCGTCGGCCATCCCGGCATGGCACCGCGCGGGCATCACGAAGCTGAAGGCTGGAACCTGTGAAGTGAAGATCGAGGGCGCATGGCGCGCCGTCAGTCTCGCTGTGGCAGCGATCAATTACGTGCGGGCCGTAAAGCGCGGCCCGGCCTGCCACGGGCGGGTGATGATCCTCGATGGCTACACTTGGCCCACCGTCCGTCGCAACCGGCCACAACGGAGATCTCATACCGGCTGCCCGCTGAAGCCCGACACGTACACGGGAACGCCGTCCCTGCATCCACTGGCGCTCGCCTGAGGCGGCTCGGCCCCGCCGCCCGATCTGATCACGGGCTGGCGGGGGAGGTCGTCGATCTCACCAGCGGTTGTCGCGTCCTTTACGCGTGAGGCGCGTTCCAGCTGCAGTTCCGCCCCGCTGGATCCTTCTGCAATTGGCGATCCCTTCCGCATCGTGGTGCAGAACCATGGGCGGCAGATAGCGAAGACGGAGTAGCCCCTTCCGAAGGCTGTGTTGCTGTGTGTGTCTAGCGTGCGCGAGCACACACCGGTGTAGCATCGTGCACCAACCGGTGGATCGATAACGTACAATCCTGGTTCCTCGACGCTTCAGGAGTTTCCTGCCGCAACAATCCCGACAGGAGATTAACTTGATCAAGCTCGCACTCGCCACCGCTATTGTCACGGCCCTGGCGACCCCTGCCTTTGCCCAGGCCGTCATCGAGACCCCGACCAGCATCACCGTCATCGTTCCGCCCGGCGCGCCCGGCGTCGTCACCCGCCAGCCCGGCTCGACCGGTGCGGAGACCGCCGGCACCTACTCGCCGACCGGCCGTGCCGCTGACGGCATCGCCACCGATTCCGCGGCTGCCGGCAACGAAGGGCAGCCGTCACGTCTTGGCTCGACCGGCAGCGGCGGTGGGAAGTGATTCCATAGACACAGCTTTGGAACGGTGTTTGCCATAGCGGCACTCAGTGCGTTCCTGAGACCACGACCCTAGTCAGCCCCGCCGGCCAAGCTGCGCGGGGCTTTTCTATTCGCGCCGTACCCTTCGAACGGATGACGGGATTCAATCAGCGGCTGCGATACCCAAGAACCTTCACAATCCCAATGGCCACTCAGCCCGTCCGGTCCAGCGCCGCGGCGGGCTTCTTTGTGCCCCGCCGCCCTGGCGGCCGACAGCGGGCAGGCGTGATCAGCGGGCGGGGCTGAACGTGGCCCGAGGGCGTCGAAGCGAAGACCTGCGTCAGGCATGCCGCAGAGCCGCAGTTGAGGCGCCCACCACCAGCGCACGCCACAGCCTCTCGCGCAGCACGAAGTCGGGCACGCCGTCGCCGTTGCGATCCAGCCGCGGAAGGAAGCCTGGCCCAACCTTTGTGCGATTGGGCTGACAGGAGGATTTCGCGTCGGCTACCGCAGCGCCTACCGGCGGGGGCAGCGCCTCGGCGTGTGCCACCGTGGCGGTTGCGAGGATCACGGCGACGAGGGCGTAGCGCATGGCGGGAGGATAGCCGCTCATATTTGGGTGGCGAGGTGCCAGAACTTTGCTCACACAAAATTCGAACTTCAAAATCGCCCTACCTGACACACGTTTTGAAACGCGAAGGGCGGCCTCTCTCGAAGCCGCCCTTGCTCCAGTCCAACGTCCCGTCCAAGGAGGCTGTGCGGCAGGCCACAGTGACCGGTTCCCCCGGCGCACTTGCACAACAAAGGCCCACCCAATCGCGATGCAAGAAATTTTTTCAGAAAATGAAAAACTTACGCAGGCCCTAAATTAGTGCCTAATTTTTCACAGGGTCACCCGGTATCTATCTGAGGGCAAAGGCGATGATTTGCGCGCAACCTCGATATATCATTGGCACTCGCGCCTCTCACAATCACTCTACATCTGTTTGCAGACATGGGAGGTATGCTTTCGGAACCGCATGCATGAGCTCCTGCGCTGGAAGCATAATAGCAACTGGCCCCATGATGAAAAACGGGCTTTGAGGCAATTGACACGGATGGACACGATACGGCTGAAGGATGTGAAGTAGCGCCAGGAGGCTTCTCGCTCAATTTCTCCAGCCCCGTTGCCTGCGATTGTTGCAGACCTCTCAGCGGGCGTCTGGGTCTCGCAGCTCGCAAGGAGCGACGAAATCCCATCTGCGTGGCGGCATAATGTGACGAGAATTTTTCCGCACGACAAGGCGCTGGACATGCGCGCAGCGTGGTGGATCTGCGACGAGCTTCTGACGCTCCGCAACCGCATCGCTTATCATGAGCCAATCTTTGATTTGCCGCTCGAACACCGTCACGGGGATCTTGAACGGATCACAGTCGCGATGTGCCCCGGGGACGTACGCCCTCGCGGTGGCGTCGTGTACGTGCACAGAGGTATGGCGGTCTCGCCCCTCGCGCGCTCAGTGCGGACCTTCCTGACTTGCTTGAGCGAGACGACGCACTTGGTCCGCGGACCAGCTATGACCGTTTGGCCTTCAGCGCCTCTTCCACGATGAGGGGGATAAGGTCACCACGTGCCAAACAGATGGCCGCCCGCCAGCACGACGACGACTAGGGTCACGGCTGAGACAGCAACCTTCTTCGCTGATCCTGACACCCGGGAGGGGCTACGACGCCGGTCGCGGGGCTTGAATGCCACGACCTTCGGATCCGACAAGTGCTGGGTCAGGCTGTCGGGCAGCTTGCGCTTCGTGGGCCTCATTTCAGATAGCCCTTCGCCTTCAGGTGCGCGGTGGAGAGCATATCGCTCACTGGGGGGCCGCGGTGGTGTCCGCGGTTCAGCGGGCAGATTGGACCGTCAGGGAGCTACCGCGTCCTCGCGCAACCCATGCGCGTCGAAAAACCGACGCACAAGACCCGATCGCTTCACCCCGTTCAACCAATCGCCCACATAGGCGAGTGCCGCTGATCTCCCCTTGGGAATGGCGACGGCGACAAGTGTCTGCTGAAAGCTGCCAGTCACGACCCGAGAGCCTGGCACGAGCGGCTGGACTGGACGCAGTTGATCGCGCGCGAGAGCCAATGCATCGGCTTGGCCTAAGCGCAGTCGTTCGGTCGCCTCCGCTACGGTGCTGACCGGCACCGGTTGCGTCGCCTTGAGCGAGCGCGCCGAAGCCCGTAGCGTCGTCGAGCCCACGATACCCACAACGCGGATGCCGGGTCGGTCTACTCCTTCGACGTCTGAGACGCCGGAAGCCTCTGTGACGAGGTAAGTGCTTTCCAAATCGTAGTAGCCGGGACCGAAATCGACCTTCTGGCGACGTGCCTCATCGATGGGCATGAAGGTGACATCGATCAAGCCGGCGTTGGTCGCCTCCGTGATCTCTCCGGTGTTCGGGAACACCGTGAAGGCCACCGGCACACCAGCAGACCGCCCCAGCGCCCTCGCAAGATCCACCGTGACGCCGTGTGGGGTACCGTCGGCGTCGCGCCTGACGAACAGCACGCCTGGGGTCGGAGCCTCTGCCACACCGACGCGCAGCGTTCCCGTCGGTGCCAATTCGGTCCGGGCTGCTGCGTCCTGAGCGTATCCTGACGTCGGTAGGGCGATCAGGAAAAGTGAACCGGCAAGCTTTGCGACGCGCATCGAGGGGCATCCATCCGGTGGCATGCGATGTGGCTGAAACGAAGCCGGTTATACGAAGTTGCGGTCAACCCATTCCGCTCCCGGAACCGGATCCCGGCCCCGCCACCGTTCTCGGGAATGAACTGCAGACCGGCGGCCTCGAAGTACCAGCTCATCGTCAACCTTGATCGTGAGGGGCAGGCAGTGCGGCTCCAGCTAAGAGCTGAACCAGTTCCGCCTGACGCGCGGTGCCCGTCTTCGACATCACAGCCTTGAGCTGCGACCGCACGGTTGCCGAGGATGTTCCGAACTCGGCCGAGAGGCCAGCGACTGTGCTGCCGGCTGCAATTCCACGAGCTACGCGCGCTTCGGCAGCCGTCAGATCGAAGAGCCCTTCGAGAACCGATAGACCCGGCACGTGCTTGGCTGTCAGCGGTGTGAACACGGCGAGCGCTTCGGCCGCTGCGAACAGGTCAGCGGCCGCCCGGCGGATCGGCAGCAAGTGCAGAATGGTCGGGGGCTGACCCTCGCGAGCTTTTAGAGGAATGGATCGCGTCGAGGTTCGTGCCTCTGCGGACAATTCACCGAGGGCATGTCCCAAAAGCCGATCCGCTGCCGGATCCGTCAGGATGAGCCGACGTCCATCAATGATAAGGGTTTGTAGGAGGCGTTCGCAGCTGGGATTCATTGCCAGGGCACGTCCCCCACGGCCGAGAACCGCGGCAGGAAGACCCACTGTTTCCAGCGCCTGCGCCGCTGCCCGCACAGTCTGGAGACGTAGCCGAGCCGACATCGTGGCGGCGCGAGCGAGATGTGGTCGCACGGCGTCGAGTCGGGCGACCGCATCCGCCGGGATGGGTCCGCGCTCGATAGCCCGCTCGACATCAAAGATGAGTTGATCGCCTGTAGGAACGGTGATGACGCTGGCTGCACCCATCCCGAAACCCCGAGGGTTCAGGAACTCACGAAATACTGGCTCTTGGGCGAACTCTTCGGGTGTGAAGACGTCAAGATCCGTGACGAACCCGGCATGCCGCTTGGCCAGCAGGCGCCTCGTGCGATCAGTCCGAGCGAACCAACCTTCGTCGATGTAGGCCTGGATAGGCTCTGCAAAATTCGGTGTCGTGACGAACCGGGAGCTGTCTAGGTCCGCTGTGAACAGCACTGCGGCATCGGCGCCGCCGTAGCTCACGAGACTGGTCAAAACTGTCGGCCAAAGCTCCGGCAGGACAGCGGCCTCGTAGATCCTGTCTACGAGGTCGTCGTGCGGATCAGACATGACAGCCGACATCGTGTCGCATCATGACTGATCCCTCCGCCGCAGCTTCACGCCTGGCTCACCGTGGTTCAGGAATTCGACGCCCTCAGTTTCGAGGACCCGCATAACTGCCTGCACCTTATCAAGGCCGCTTACCAGTCCTGAGGCGCCTCGCTTTTCCATCGCGCCAATCGTGTTGATGTTCACCCCTGCGCGCTCAGCCAACGTTCCCTGATCCATACCCACGAGCGCTCGCGCTGCCCGAAGTTGGTTGCCCGTGGTCAACATCACCGCTTCAATCCTGCCTGACTAAGATTTTTTCATAGTAGACTATTGACGGCGGGAGAGGAAGGGCTCATGCCTGACTAGGAATTAGACCTAGTAGATCGGGTTTGCGGTGTCCCGCCGCACCGTCTTCTAGATCCAGATTGATCGCCCAGGACAGAACAGCCGCACGACGACACGGCCTGCTGAAAGCAGATCACCGGCCAGCAGGACCACCAGGTCACGTCGTAGCTAACTTGCATAGCTTTGACGCTCGTGTGCGGGCGAATGACCTCCGGAGCCATGAGCTAACGGAACATTTACTATCAGTACGATTTATTGCAACCAGCGATTGAAAGCGAGGTTTCATAGCAGACCCGGAGGTATCCATGTCTGCATCACCCCTTGCCCTGTTCAATCCTTCTTCGCGCTCGCTCGAATGGCTCGTTGGTCCCGATGCGCTTCTGTCTTCGACTGCCCTTTCGACCGGCCAGCTCAGTAGCCTCGGCCCGATTGCCTCGTTGATAGAGGCCACAGTCGATACCGATGCTTCCGAAGACGGTGCATCTCAGTTGCCAGGTGAGCTCAATCCCATCGCCAATCAAATCATTCTCGATACGCATGCCCAACTCGAGGATGTCGGCCATCAGGTCGCCCCCCTGAACGGTCCCCTTCACGGCCTGACCAATCTCGGCGAAACGATCGGTCTTGGTCATCTCGGTCAGGGTGGACACCTTCTCACCGATCTTGGCAGCGTCGCGGCGAACCCGACCGACGCTGGTGCCATCGCTGCGTTGTTGAGCGACACGGGCCATACCACCGATGCTGCCGGCTCTCTGCTGGACACCGTCACCGCCTTACCAGAGGCAGGTCACGGCCTCGTCGGTACCGGCAGCGTCCTCACGCCAGGGACCGAGATCCTCAACCAAGCCATCCTCGACTTCCATACGACCCTGGAGGATGTCGGCCACGAGATCCCGGTGCTCAACACGCCCATCCACGCCCTCACCGGGCTCGGCGAGACGGCTGGCCTCGGGCATCTTGGCGAGACGGGCAATCTCGTGTCCGACCTGACCACCTTGCCGGGCTCGATCCTAAACGGCGGCGGCTTAGCTTCGGCAGCCCCCGTCCTGTCCGATCTTGGCCATATCCTCGGCTCGGCCGATACTCTGGTCGGGTCGCTCACCGGCGCTGCGAATGCCGGCAGCCTCCTCTCGCCGGAGGGACTGCTCGGCCCGGTCACGAACTTGGCGAATAGTGGCGTCCTCGACCTCCACACGACCTTGGAGAATGTCGGCCACGAGGTTCCGCTGCTGAATGATACCATCCACGGCCTCACCAACCTCGGCGAGACGGTCGGTCTCGGCCATATCGGCGAGAGCGGGACCCTCCTCACCGACGTGGCGGGCCTGCCCGGCGACATGCTGGGTGGCCAGGGGCTTGGGGCGCTGTCCCCGATCCTCGGCGATGTCGGCGCGGTGACAAATGCCGCCGGCGGCCTCGTTGATGGGGCGACCGGCATCGTCGGCGGCCTCGGCAGCGGGGGGGCCGGGATCCCGGCGGTCGGCAGCCTCTTGACCCCGGTGACCGCCGCTGTGGACGGCCTCCTCGGCGATCATGCCGCGAGCCCGGTGGCCGGTCTCCTCGACGGCGTGACCGGCGGTGGCCAGAATGGACCCGGCGCCCTGCTTGGAACCGGCACGCCGCTCCAGCCTGCCGGCGATAGCGCGAATGCGCTGGTCGACACCGTCCATGCCGGCCTGGAGCAGATCGGCCATGACGTGCCGGCTCTGAACGACCCGCTCCATGCCATCATCAACCTCGGGAACACGGCTGGCCTGGGCCAGCTCGGTGAGACGGGTAACCTCAACACCGATGTCGTCAACCTTCCCGGGTCCGTGCTGACCGGAAACGGGGTGCCGGCGGCTGGGCAGATCGTAAGCGACGCCGGGCATGTCGCAGATGCGGCGGGCGGCGTCCTGGGTTCGTTGACGGGGCTCCTCCCCGCGGCCGGAACCGCCGCCGGCCCGGTGGTCGGCGGCGGGCTCACCGGCGGCACGACGGGCGAGTCCGGCTTCGGTTCGCACCCGCTGGTCGATGTGTCCGCGGGCCCGACGACCACCGCGCCGGTGGCCGACGCCGCCCTTCTCACGTCCGCCGCCGATCCGGCCCACACCGTGCAGGCGAGCGCCGTGTCCGTGGGCGCCGACCAGCCGAGCCTGGCCACTGCGAACCTCCTCGGCGGCGACAGCATCCAACTGCCGCAGACCGGCGGCGGGGGCGCGGACTCCCTGGTCGGACATCTGGCCGATACCGTCGCGGCATCGTCGTCCGTCCCGGCCGATGCCGGCGTGTCCCACGGCGCCGGCGTCGATCTCGGGATCGCGACGATCGATCTCGGCGGTCACGCCGATGTCCAGCATACCGACCCGACCCCGCACACGACCACGAGCGGACTGCACCTGCTCGGGCTGTAAACCTGACTCCCCCGCCGCGTCCGCGGCGGGGGCCGGCATCACTTTGGATTGGCGTCGCTTTTGGAAATCTGGGAGCCGGGGGACATTTTGTGACCGACGACCGCGCGTTGCGTGGCGCGAAGCGCCGGGAATTCTGGGCCGCCCTCCGGGCCGGTCGCGCCTGCCTGATCACCGTGATGGCCGTCAGCGGCCTCATCAACCTGCTGATGCTGACCGCCCCGATCTTCATGCTGCAGGTCTACGACCGGGTTTTGCCGAGCCGCAGTATCGCCACGCTGGTCGGCCTCGCCGGCATCACGCTGATGCTTCTGGTGATCCAGAGCGTCCTCGAAATCTTCCGCGCGCGCATCCTGTCGCGGTTCGGCCGCCTCATCGACGAGCGCCTCGGCCATCGGATCTTCCGCACCCTGCTGGCGCGCGGCTCCGAGATGCCGCGCAGCGATGCGGGACCGCAGGCCCTGCGCGATCTCGATACCGTGCGCGGCTTCGTGTCGAGCATGGCGGTGAGCGCCTTCTTCGACCTGCCCTGGGTGCCGCTCTACGTCGCGGTCTGCTTCCTGTTCCATCCCTGGCTCGGGGCGGCGATCGCGGGTGGCGCCCTGTTCCTGTGCGTGCTTACGATCCTGACCGACTGGGCCTCGGCCGCCGTCACCCAGGAGGCCGTCCGCGTGGCCGGCGAGCGCCGGTCCTTCACTGACATGGCGCACCGGACCGCACCACTGCTCTCGGCCCTCGGGATGCGGTCCCGCGTCACCTCCCTCTGGCAGATCCGCTCGCGCCGGAACCTCGAGGTGGCGACGCGCGGGAACGACCTCGCCATCGGCTTCGGCACCACCGCGCGCCTTCTGCGCACGCTGCTGCAATCCGGTATCCTCGGCCTGGGGGCCTTCCTGGTCGTGCGCGAGGAAGCGACCGCCGGGGTGATGCTCGCCGCCACGATCCTGTCGGCCCGGGCGCTGGCCCCCGTCGACCTCGCCATCGCCAACTGGAAGTCGTTCACGGCCGCCCGACAGGCCTGGGGCCGGCTCGTCGCCTTCCTGCCCCTGCGGGAGCCGGCCACCCCGACGCCCCTGCCGGCCCCCCGCGAGAGCCTGCGCGTGACGGCCCTGTCGATCGCCATACCCGGCACCGACACGCTCGTTCTGCACGACGTGAACGTTGCCCTCGCCCCCGGCAGCGCGCTCGGCGTGATCGGCGCCAGTGGCTCCGGGAAATCGACCTTCGCCCGAGCCCTGGTCGGGCTGGCGCGGCCGAGTCGCGGCGTGATCCGCCTCGACGGCGCCGCCCTCGATCAATGGGATTTCGACGACCTTGGGCGCGCCGTCGGCTACTTGCCGCAGGATACCGAGATGTTCGACGGCACGATCGCCGAGAACATTACGCGCTTCGATCCCGCGCCCGATCCCGAGGCCCTGCTGGCCGCCGCCAAGGCCGCCGGCGTCCACGAGGTCGTGCTCCGGCTGCCAGGCGGCTACGATGCCCGGGTCGGCGGCGTTGGCGGGCTTGGACTCTCCGGCGGCCAGCGTCAGCGGATCGCCCTCGCGCGGGCGCTTTACGGGGATCCCTTCCTGGTCGTCCTCGACGAACCGAATTCCAACCTCGATGTCGATGGCGACCGCGCCCTGTCGGCGGCCGTCCAGGGGGTGCGCGCCCGTGGCGGCATCGTGGTGGTGATCGCGCACCGCCCCAGCGCCCTGGCGGCGGTCGATCGGATCCTGGTGCTCGGGGATGGGCGCGTGCAGCTGCATGGGCCGCGCGACGAGGTCCTGGCGAAGCTCGGCGCCCTGACCCGGCAGACGCCCACGAGGGTCGCATGACACAGGCACGCGATCCGACCATACCGGACGCCGACCCGACAGCCGGGACGCGCCGCTCCCTGCGCCGGCATATCGGCGGCGTCCTGGCCGTAATCGTCGTGGCCACGGGCGTGGGTGCCTGGACCGCGTCGACCGAGCTGTCCGGCGCCATCATCGCGACCGGCTCGCTCGTCGTCGAGAGCAACATCAAGAAGGTTCAGCATCCCACCGGCGGCGTCGTGGCAGAGCTGCCGATCCAGGAGGGAGATCGCGTCCGGGCCGGCGATCTCCTGGTTCGCCTGGATGCGACGGCGGCACGCGCGACCTACGACAGCGTTACCAAGAGCCTGTGGGAGATCGCCGCCCGCAATGCCCGCCTGGAGGCGGAGCGCGATGGCTGCCAGGACCTCGCGATCCCGGCCGAGCTCAGCACGGCCGGGCCGGAGGTCGCGCGGATCGTCGACGGTGAGCGCAAGCTTTTCCGCTTCCGCCGCGAGGCCCTTCAGGGCCAGAAGGCACAGCTGCGCGAGCGGATCGGACAGCTCAACGAGGAGATCAAGGGCTTGGTCGAGCAAGCCGCAGCGAAGGAGCAGGAGACGGCGATCATCGGCCGGGAATACGAGGGCGTCGAGGAACTTTGGAAGAAGAACCTGATCCAGCTGACGCGGCTCACCAGCCTCCAGCGCGACATGTCCCGCCTCAAGGGCGAGCGCGGCGTCCTCGTGGCCACCATCGCGCAGACCCGGGGCAAGGTCTCCGAGACGGAGCTGCAGATCATCCAGCTGGAACAGAACCTGCGCAGCGAGGTCGCCAAGGAGCTGGCCGAGAACCGCGCCAAGGCGGCGACGCTGACCGAGCAGAAGGTCACAGCCTTTGATCAGCTTCAGCGCATCGAGATCCGCTCCCCCCAGACGGGCTACGTGCACGAACTCTCGGTTCATACGAAAGGCGGTGTGATTTCGCCGGGCGAGCAGATCATGCTCATCGTGCCGACGGCAGACTCGCTCGTGGTCGAAGTTCGGGTCGCTCCTCAGGACATCGATCGGCTACAGACCGGCCAGACAGCGGCCCTGCGCTTCCCCAGCTTCGACCAGCGGACGACACCGGACCTCGATGGCCGCGTCACGCGGATCGCCGCCGACGTGAGCGAGGACAAGCGGACCGGCAGCTTCTACTATCTTGTTCGCTTGGGCGTGACGAAGAATGAGCTCACCCGGCTTGACGGGGCCAAGCTGATGCCTGGCATGCCGGTCGAAGCCTTCATCCGGACTGCTGACAGGACTGTGCTCTCGTATCTCACCAAACCACTCGTCGATCAGGCCCGCCGGGCGTTCCGCGAGAAGTGACTGGGTGACCAACCACTTGGCTTATCCGGCCCGCTTCTGATGCTGCCACTGCTGCCCAGACGGATCTGAGCATCGGCACCCGTCCGTCCGAATGAGGGCAAGATGGCAGTTGGGACGGGCACGGACGGCTGGGGTGGACCCGCCGACGAGATGGGCGAGAGCGCGTGAACTGTGCCACATTGCGTCCGCCTCTCACCAGCCCCGCCCGCGCATCCGGTGCCAGACGATCGAGAGCACGAGGCCGATGCGCCCTTGGCCGCAGCCGGAGGCGCGGTCTGAGGCGCAGATCCTGCCCCGGTGCGGCCGAGAAAACGTCATCGCGATGGCTGGCGTGGCGATCCTCAATCTCATAGCAACGGAGGGCTGATGCCCATCTAAATGCGCAGCACCCATCGCGCTGCAGCGTCCGCGCTGTCTTCAGGCCGCGTGTTGAAGGCGATCGGCGTGCCGGGAGCGCCCTCACCCACAGCGTTGATCACCACTTCGAACTCTTCGAGGTGCGTCGAACTCATCCGAACGCCGCCCCCAATCACCACACAGTCGTAGCGCGCAGAGGCCAGCTGGCGCGTGACCATCTCTTTGATCGTCTCGTCGGGTCGGATCGCGCAAAAATCGGCTTGCCAGCCGCGATCCCGCATCTGTTGCAAGCCAACCTCAATGCCCGCAGCGATCTTCGCGGCATCGATGCCGGGAGGCAGGCCAGGATCGGAGAAGTCGACGGCATTCGGTGCGTAGCCGATCAGCAGGACGCGAGGCATATGCGATCTCCGAATTGACGCTCGCGAAGATGACCGTCCGGCGATCAGTCGGCAAGAACCTGGGCTGCTTCAGCTTGGCTCGCCTGCCACGGGGCGATCGCCGTTCTGTCGTCTGCCGCCGTCTCGCGCAGGGGGCGATTCGCCTGGCCGAGGGCGACGGGCTGCTGACTATCCAAGAGCCGCGTCACCGAGAATGGAAATTGGATTCGGACGTGGTCCGCAGCATCAGCCGAGATTGGCTGGCCTGGCTCAGGCGGGGCGGTCGAT
>CAXTCV010000071.1:0-16101 GCA_964242725.1 uncultured Methylobacterium sp. | reverse complement strand
GCGCCGGCCGCTGCGAGACGCTTCGCCATCGAGCCGAAACGACCAATCCCCCTAGCTGAGCGCCTCGGTCCCCGCGGGTTCCGTCTTCGGAGACTTTCGTACGCCTCACGGCGCCCGAAACGCTTCACGAAGGCGGCATGGCCGCTTCGGAAGCGGACCACCGCAAATCCGGACAGCCTCCTGGAGACCTTACTCAGCCGCCGAGGGCGTCGCCGTAATATCCCCAGAGCGAACCTCAGGGTTGGGGGAAATCTCATCCGCCGGGGCCTGTCCGAACGCCTCAGCCGCTGAGGCGACCCCAAAGTTCCGTCGGCCATAGGGTTGAGGCGGGTGGAGTATCGAAACAGCTCGACCTCGATGGACACATCGGACTGCGCGCGTGCGGCATGCACGAGCCGGCAGTGCGCCAGATCTTCGGTCGCCAGCGTTCGTGGAAGCCACGCCTTGCCGTGCCCGTCCCACGGCATCGTCGTCCGTGTCGAGGCGAGATGCGAGGTGACGCGTGCACGCTTCATGGCTGCAGCCGGAAAGAGTGCCGTCGTCCTCGGAAATTCACGTCAGCGAAACCGTCAAGCGGTTAGCTTGGTCCGGTTAAGGGCGGTCACGAGAAGCTCAAGCCATGACGCGTGGATGCCAGGGTTGCCGGGCTGGCGAGCCGCTGCCCTTCGAGTTCACGATGGCGTTCCATCCCATCCTCGACCTCCAACGACAGGGCGTGTGGGGCTACGAGGCTTTGGTCAGAGGCGTCTCAGGTGAGGGCGCCGGTCAGATCCTCGCGATGGTCGATGACTCAAACCGGTACAAGTTCGACCAGGCCTGTCGTGTGAAAGCGATCGAGCTCGCGAGTGCGCTGTTTGTCGAACCCGATACCCGTCTGTCGATCAACTTCATGCCCAACGCCGTCTATGAGCCGGCCGCTTGCATCCGAGCGACACTGGAGGCGGCCCGTCGGGTCGGCTTCGCACATCAGCAGATCATGTTCGAGTTCACCGAGAATGAGCGCATGACGGACGTTGCCCATGTCCAGCGCATCGTCAGCGAATATCGCAAACAGGGCTTTGCCACCGCGCTCGACGACTTCGGTGCGGGATACGCCGGGCTCAACCTGCTCGCGAGCTTCCAGCCTGATTTCATCAAGCTGGACATGGAGCTGATCCGCGGCATCGCGACGTCGCTCGCTCGCCAGACAATCGTCGCCGGCGTGGTTACGATAGCGCGACAGTTAAACATCGCGGTGATCGCTGAGGGCGTGGAAACGGTCGCTGAGCTGGGCACTCTGCGAGCGTCCGGCATTCACCTTTTCCAGGGCTACCTGTTCGCACAGCCGGCCGTAGCGCGCCTGCCCGCAACTTGGCTTCCGGAACGAGGCTCTGCGGGGTCAAGGACTGACGCTGGCGTGGATGATGGACGTGGCACGCGGGCAGCCTGAGGCCCGAGCATTCCCGGACCGATCTGTGAGGCGCTACCGTGCTCTCTTTCGAAGCCATATCGCTCGCCACGCTCCTCACCCTCGAGGCGGATCGGCTCGACACCCTGCCTTTCGGGGTTGTTGGCCTCTCAACCGAGGGCATCGTTGAGATCTACAACGCCACGGAGGCGCAGCTGGCCGGACTTCAGCGCGATGGCGTGATCGGCACGCACTACTTCTCCGTGACCGCGCAGTGCATGAACAATTTCATGGTGGCGCAGCGCTTTGAGGACGAGGCGGAGATCGACGCGATCATCGACTACGTGCTCACCCTGCGCATGCGTCCGACCCCCGTGCGTCTTCGGCTGTTGAAGGCGCCGCAGACCGATCGCCGCTTCATCCTGATCCAGCGTTGAGGGAGGCCGCCATGACAACCGACCTCGGAGCCGAGAATGCGGCCCTCCTGCAGTTCCTCTACGCTTGCCCGGCCGGTCTCGTGGAGTTCTCGGCCGCTGGCGCCATCGGCATGGTCAATCCAGCCGCCATGGGCCTACTGATGCCGATCGCGGGCAGGCCGTTCGTCATCAACCTGTTCGACGTCATGGACAGCTGCGCACCGGAACTGCGCAACCTGGTCCAGCAATTCGCCCCACCGCAAGGTACGGTCTGTGATGGCCACCGCATCGTGACCGGACCAGGCGAGCGGTCGACCGTCCTGGCCTGCTGCATCGTGAAGCTGACCCGGGACCGCTACGTCGCCACGCTCTCGGATGTGACCGAGCAAGTCGCCCGCGAGCGGCGGCTCAAGCAAGCCGAAACCTGGTTCGCCTCGCTGCTCGATGGCGTCGATGATGTCGCGGTGATCTCGCTCGACGTGAACGGCTGCATCGACGCGGTCACACCCTCAGCGACACGGCAGACCGGCTTTACGGAGGCCGAACTCCTCGGCAAACCATTCGAGTGGTTCGACCGTCCGGACCGCGCGTCGGCGATGCCGCTGCCTGGTGAGGCGATCGCCGTGGCACAGCGGGATGGCTGGTACCTGCACGAGGGTTGGCACGCCCTGGCCGATGGCGGTCGCTACTGGTGCCAGCGCTTGGTCGCCGTTCGCGACGAGTCGGCGGGGGCTGCAGCCAGATACACCCTGGTCATCCGAGCGGTGACGCGCCAAGGGCGGGACGCTGCCGACTTGCGTAGGATGCTGACGCGCGACCATCTCACGGGTGCGAGCAACCGCGCCCACTTCTTCGAGACGGCGGAACACCAGCTCGTGCGAGCGCTCCGGGATGGCGGGTCTTTGGCTCTCGTCGTCCTCGATGTCGATCACTTCAAGCGCGTGAATGACCAGCACGGGCATGCGGCGGGTGACGTGGTGCTGCGCGAAGTCGCGCGCCGCTGCGAAGCGGAGCTACGACCGGAGGATATCTTCGCCCGCTTCGGCGGCGAAGAGTTTGTGGTGCTTCTGCCAGGGACCTCGCTCATGGCGGCCTCTGCTGTGGCCGAACGCCTGCGCGCCTCGCTCGCGCGCGAGCCGATCGATGGGGGCGGGATCCATCTGCGCATCACCGCAAGCTTTGGCTGCTCTGCGCTCGATACGGATCCCGGCGCATCCCTGGCTGGCCTGCTCGCGGCCGCAGACAGCGCGCTGTACAGTGCCAAGCGCGCGGGCCGCGACCGGGTCGCTGTATCGAACGCAGATCAGGCAGCGGCCTGAACGCGGGTCATCTCGTGATATTGTCGCGACGTTCGCTCGCTGCGGTCCTGCAAAGCCTACTGATCGCGGAACTTCGCGCGGCTCGCGGCCGCGGTAATCCCGACGCGCGTCTGCCGGCGCAGCTGCCGCCTGCATGGCCGGAGTCCATGCAGATCAGCCCTGGTCCCGGAGCGGCATTGGGCTGCGACTCGTTGGAGAGATTGTGGCTGGCCTCCGCGGTCAACGAGATGTTCCACCTCCACGAGGCGGGCGGTGCGGACGGGCTGCTGGCGGATACCGCGTTCGGGGCCTGGATCGAGCATGTCGAGGCCGCGTGGCGCGCCGGTGTCGCTTCGATCACCTTCACGAGCTCGGGGACGAGCGGGCGGCCGAAGCGCTGCGCGCATACGGCCGATGCCCTACGAACGGAGACCGCGTTCCTGGGGAAGCTGTTCCGGGACAGGCGACGCGTCGTCTCCCTCGTGCCGGCTCATCACGCCTATGGCTTTTTGTTCGCCGCGCTCCTACCCGACGCGCTCGGCGTCGACCATGTCGACGCGACGAAGCTCGGCCCCGCCGAGATCACGCGCAACCTCGCGCCGGGCGATCTCGTCGTCACGTTTCCCGATCGCTGGCGCTGGCTGGAGCGCTCGCTGCCAGCTTGGCCGGAGGACGTCGCCGGCGTGGTCTCCACCGCCCCGTGTCCGCCGGACTTGATCGCGGCGCTCTGCGAGCGCGGCCTGTCGGCGATGACGGAGGTGTACGGTTCGTCGGAGACGGCCGGCGTGGCCGTGCGCCGCTGGCCTGAGGTTTCGTACGTCCTCATGCCGCACTGGCATTTCGTCGGGCCGATCAGCGAGGATGCTCCGGAGGTTGTCCATCGATCTGGACGGCGTCTCACCTTACCCGATCGCATCCGGTTGCGAGATGGGAACCGGTTTGCGTTGGCAGGACGACAGGATGGTGCCGTACAGGTGGGCGGCATAAACGTGTTCCCGGACCGGGTGGCGGCGCGCCTGCGTGAGCGGCCGGGGGTCCGCGACGCGGCAGTGCGTCTGATGCGCCCGGAGGAGGGATCCCGTCTGAAGGCCTTCATCGTACCCGAGGCGGGGGCTGATCCGACCGCGCTGCGGGCCGATCTCTACGCATGGATCGACATCGCACTGTCGGTGGCTGAGCGACCGACGGCGCTCATCTTCGGGCCTCAGTTGCCGACAGGCATGATGGGCAAAAGCGCCGACTGGTTACGAGCGCAGGGCGGTCCTGACGGTCGGGCGTCGTGAAATCCCGGCGCGGACCGGCAGCGGGAATACGCTCGCAAGCGCTGACGTCCCCACGGCGAAGCCATGTCCTCGGGCAGCAATCCGCACCGCTCGCTCCCACGACCGCCGCGGGCGCGAGGCGGCCGGCCCAACCTGAACCGGCGTTGGCGTCGGTTGGGGGCGTGCGGTCAAGTCCACGTTGAGCTTTTGGGTTTATTCCGCAGCTGATACCAATCCTCATTGATCAGAACCGATGAGCCCAGGCGCGCAGTCCGATGGACATGATGCGCCTGGGGCCTTGCCGTCGATCGGCCCGCCAGGACCGCGCGCGTCGAACGCCACCACCCAATCCCGCACCGTCCGAAGCCCGAACCTCACGGATCTGCGTATCGTCCGCTCGTCGCCGCGATGATCGATGTCCTGGCCGTGCCTGCAGCTTGCCTGAGATCTTTAATAATTGCCTGATAATTGATATGCGCCCATTTAACGCCGAATATTACAGTAAATTCGCAATGATACACACCCAATGGAACCATCAATCCTGACGCCAGCGCGCGTCGTGCCGTTGCCGGGCCGGATCAACCGGCATGCGGCGATCCGCAGCCGTTCGCTTGGGCTGGACCGGGAGCCGAAGGCTGCCAACGGTCGATCCGGACAACATCCCGATTGCCCGGCAGGCCTCAATGCCGGCGGCTCGAACGAGGACACAAACACGAATTGTCGTACGCGGTCGAAGGTGCGGGCCGTACGCCAGCAGTTTGCGAGCCGGTGGAGTGACGACACGCGCCTCGACGAAGCGGCTATCGCTCCGCGCCTGTGCCGGCGCATTGCTGCCGATCCTGTCTGGTTGCGGTGGAGCGCTGATGCCGGGCATTCAGGTGGGCTCGGACGAGGGGGGCGGCACGGTCGGCTTCGACTCGCTGCCCTTCGAGATCCGAAGGGAGGACGGGCGTCTGCTCAAGGGTCACGCGTCGGTGCGTCTCCGACGCGTCAGCTATTACACTCAGGACGCGAAGAGGCTCGTCGCCGGCATAGCCGGCCTCTGGGATTGCCCCGGTTTGGTGGTTCACCGACATGGGTCAGGAAAACCGAGCGTGACGTTGTGAGCCGGATCTCTTCGTAGGCGTCATACCCTCCCGCCTGGAAGAGGCCGCCGATGTCGACAATACTCAGGTCGCCGGCGACCATCCGCGTGCCGCGATTGCGCTGCGCGAAGTGTCCCTTCCCGGGCAGGAACATCCCGATGCCCCCATCGCCGCGATGATCCCGCCGGATGTGATGCGCCATACGGGCGACACCGATCTTATGGCTTCGTGTGCAGCAAGGTGCTGTGCGTGGCCCTGGCGACAAGCCGACCGGCCGCGAGCGATCGCACCTGCGTCATCCCGGGTGTATCGACATCGTTCATGCCTGAAACCGAGTCTCGCCAGACCTCGAAGGACCGTGCAGGCGCGATCTCGACCGTGCTTTGAACAAGCGTTTCGACGGACCACCGGTTGGTCAAAACGTCTGCTCCTGTTGAATGTGTATCCCCGAACCAGAGACTGGGCGACGTCTTGCAAGCGTCGCAAAGGGCAGCCGGGTAGGCCTTGATGGAATTTGAGCCGGACCGAACTTTTATATCGCCGCACGGGCACGTCAGCAGTGCCACCATCGCACTGTCCGCGCTCGGCTCTGACTTACCCCGGACGGTCGTAAACCGACCCCACCTGACCGCTCCGGTCTCCACGGGCGCTTCCCATGAGCGGCCATTCCATTCGTGGGCCGTCCGGCAACGTCGCCTCAGGGGTGGACAGCGGACGTTGCGGGCAGGGATAGTTCGCGCAGGACCGCCCGGTGGGACCGATCATGCTGCAACTGCAACCTGTGCCGAAGGTGATCACCTTCGACTGCTACGGCACTCTGGTTCGGTGGCATGACGCTGTCCGGTCTGCGGCCCGCGCGATCCTGGCCGGACGCCTCACGGCGCCTGATGCGCTAGACCAATCGGCCGCTCTGGCTGACCGGCTGCGCAGCGCCGCCGTAGAGCGGCAGCAGCGCCCGCCCTACTGCGACTACAAGTCCGTGCTGCGGTCTGCCCTCGCCGTAGCCCTCGCCGAGGCCGGTCATACGGCGAAGCCCGAGGACGAGGCGATGCTGCTATCGACCCTCCGCCGGATCGAGCCGCACCCCGACGTGCCGGCCGCGCTCGATCGCTTGCGCGCACGCTACCGGCTCGCAATCATCAGCAACACGGACGACGACCTGATCGCCGGCACCGTCGCGGCGATCGGGGTGCCGATCGACGTCGTCGTCACCGCCGAGCAGGCGCGCGCCTACAAGCCCGACCACCGGCTCTTCCTGCACGCCTACGCGACCTTGGGCGTGACCAAGGAGGAGACCGTGCACGTCGGCATGGGGCAGTTCACCGACCTCAAGGTCTGCCACGAACTCGGCATCCGCTCCGTGTGGATCGACCGGGTCGGCGAACCGCCGAACCCGGACTGGCCGCCGCACGCCAAGCTGGACGATCTTGCGGGTTTGCCCGACCTGCTGTCGGTCTCTTGAACGGGGTCCGAGCCGGTCTGTGGGTCCGCAAAGGGTCGCGGGCGGGTGCGACGGCACGGCGAGACGGTCGTTCGCGGGCGTCGATGACCGGCGGCCGACCGACGTGCCGGGCGAAGGCTGTGCGGAAGGTGCTCGCCGAGCCGCAGGACAACGCGCTCGGCAACCTCCGCCACACCCGCCCCGTCACGATTCAGCAGGTCCTTCGCCAGCCCCATGCGCCAGGCCAGGAGATGCGCCATCGGGGCGACGCCGACCGCGCGCCGGAACCGTTCGAAGAATGTCGAGCGCGACAGCCCCGCCTCCCGGGCGAGGGCGGCCACCGTCCAGGCAACGGTCGGCCGGGGCGTATCCCATCGCCTGGGCGGCCACGGCGTGAGGGTTGCGCGCACCGCTCGGGCGTGATCGTCCGGTCGGTCGACCCCCAGGCTTCCTGCGGCCCCCCGACGCTTCGATCCGCCCGATCCGCTTGGCCGCCTCATCACCCGGGCATCTTGCGGGCGAGGAAGTCCCGCATCAGCAGGGCGATCTCGGCGTGGTGGGTCTCCAGGGCGAAGTGCCCGGTGTCGAGGAGATGAATCTCCGCCTCGGGCAGGTCGCGCCGGTAGGCCTCCGCACCGGCCGGGATGAAGAACGGGTCGTTCCGCCCCCAGACCGCCAGGAGCGGCGGCGTGTGGGCGCGAAAGTAGGCCTGGAAGTCCGGGTAGAGGGCCACGTTCGTGCGGTAGCTCAGGATGAGATCCAGCTGGATCTCCTGCGCCTCCGGCCGGCGCATGTGGTGCATGTCCAGCGTCATCCCGTCCGGCGAGACGAGCCCGGCCGGGGCGCCGTGTTCGTACTGGAGGTGGATCGCCGCGTCCGAGAGCGCGGCACGGCAGGCCTCGCGGTTCGCGGGGGTCGGATCGCGCCAGTAGGCCTGCCAGGGCTCCCACTCGGTGCTCAGGCCCTCGACATAGGCGTTGCCGTTCTGGGTGACGATGGCGGCGACCCGCTCCGGCTGGCGCATCGCCAGCCGGAGACCGACCGGGGCACCGTAATCGAAGATGTAGAGGGCGTAGCGGCCGAGTCCCAGGGCGTGCGTGAAGCCTTCGATCACCTCGGCGAGGTGGTCGAACGTGTAGGCGAAGCGGGCACGCGGCGGTGCCACCGTGTTGCCGAAGCCGGGCAGATCGGGGGCGATGACCCGGTAGTGGTCGGCCAGAAGCGGGATCAGATCCCGGAACATGTGGCTCGCCGTCGGGAAGCCGTGGAGGAGGAGCAGGACCGGCCCGTCCTGCGGCCCGGCCTCCCGATAGAACACCTCGACCTCACCGACCATCGTGCGCGCGTAACGGACAGCCATCCGATCCTCCGGTGTTGCACGGGCGGGGCGCACGGGGGAGGCAGCCACGGCCGGGCTCAGCATCGCCGGCGCCGCCCCGAGCCCGAGTCCAAGGGCCGCGAGGACCGCGCGCCGTTCCCAGTCTCCCCCACGCTGTGACATGCCTGCCGCTCCTTCGTGCCGTGTGACGCCACAGGTGGTATGCGGATGGTCGCGCAATAATATGCGTGACCCGCAAGCGTGCGTTTCAGGATCAGCAACAATGGACCGTCTCGATGCCATGGCCCTGTTCGTGGCGGTCGTCGACACGGGCTCGTTCGCGGCTGCCGCGCGTCGGGCGGGTGTCTCGCCGGCGAGCGTGACGCGGGCCGTCGCGATGCTGGAAGACCGCCTCGGCGACCGGCTGCTCCATCGTTCCACGCGCTCCCTGCGCCTGACGGACAGCGGCGAACGGCAGGTCAGCGTGTACCGAAGCGTCCTGGCGGATCTCGCGGAGGTGGAAGGGCTCGGCGCATCCATGGCCCGCATCGAGGGCCGGATCAGCCTGACCGCGCCCGAACTCTTCGGCCGCATGACGCTGATGCCGGTCGTGGAGACGTTCCTGTCGGCGCATCCGGGGGTCACGGCGCGCGTGCTCCTGCTCAACCGGATCGTGAACCTGACCGACGAGGGCGTGGACGCGGCCGTGCGCTTGGCCGTCCTGCCCGATTCCGGGCTCGTCGCCGTCAAGCTCGGTGCGATGCGTCGCCTCGTCTGCGCCGCGCCCGGCTACCTGGACGCGCGAGGCCGGCCTTCGTCGCCGAGCGATCTGTCCCAGCACCACTGCATCGGGATCGATGACGGCACCGAGCGCGAACTGTGGCACTTCACGGATCGCTCCTCGTCCAGGCCGCGAACGGTGTCGACGCCGGTCCGGGTGCGCCTCGCTCTGAACAGTGCCAAGGCGGCCATCGACGCGGCGACACGCGGCCATGGCCTGTGCCGCGCGATGGCTTACCAGGTCGCCGAGCCCATCGCGGCCGGTCGGCTCGTTCCCGTCCTCGATGCGTTCGAACCCGTGCCGGTCCCCGTCCATCTGGTGTTCCACCCAATCCCCCGCCGCAACGCGGCCCTCAGGGCGTTCGTGGATCACGCAGTGCCGCTGTTGCGCGACGCCGTCACGGCGGTCGCGAAAGACTTGCCCGCACTTTCGTGAGGGGTCGGGCCCCCTGTCTTCGCCCTGCGACGTGCTATTCCGGGCTCGTCGCGATGGTGGGCTCAGTCGTGACGGTCGGCAAGCGATACGCCGTTGTGGTGCGCGTGACAGAGACCGAGATCGCGGCACGATTTTCATTGCGGTTCAGCAATTATATCGTCAAAGCCAATGTCATTCCGAAAATTTCACCCTTCAACTCTGTAGTCATGCAATACAATGCAGCTCGAAATGAAATCGTGTTGCCAATCTGATCGTGGAAACGAGGATTAAGGCGCACGACGTCTCATAACAATTTCAACGCCCGCGCTGCCCCGGACGGTCCGCAAGACTTTCTTATGCAAAGGGCGCGTCGTGGCTGTTTTGATGCTGAATGTCTGCTGCGGAGAACCGTCCGAGTTTCCTTGAACGACCGGGATGCGCGCGAAAGCCGAGGGTCGACCCTTGGACGACGATGGTCAACAGCACCACCGCGCAGGTCGCCGCCAGGAACACGATCTCTCGCGTCTTCCTCTGCATATCGTCGATTCGCCCACACGCCTCCTAAACTTGGAAACAATATGACCTGTCATTTATGGCCGGACGAGCGTCGAATTTACTTGAAGAACGGGTTCTCCGGTCGCTTCAAACCAAGATGATCGCGCAGCGTGGTGCCCGCGTATTCGGTGCGGAACAGGCCGCGCCGCTGCAGCTCGGGCACCAACAGGTCGACCACGTCGTCGAGCCCCTCCGGCAGGAAGGGGAACATGACGTTGAAGCCATCGCAGGCGCGCGTCTCCAGCCATTGCTCCATCCGGTCCGCGACCTGGGCCGGCGTACCGACCATCTGCAGGCCGCCGTAGCCGCCGACCTTGCGGGCGAGCTCCCGCACCGTCGCGCCGGTGCGGCGCGCGTAGTCGACGATCTGCGCCTGCCCGCTCTTGCTGGCGTTGGTCTCGGGAAGGTCCGGCAGGGGCGCGTCGAGGTCGAAGGCCGTGGCATCGACGCCGAGGCGCACCGAGAGGTTGGCGAGGCCGCTGTCGGGATGGACGAGGTCGTCGAGGCGGGTCTTCTTGGCCTGCGCCTCGGCCTCCGTCTCGCCCAGCACCAGGAAGCAGCCGGGCAGGATCTTCAGCTGGTCCGGGTCGCGCCCCGCGGCCGGCATCCGGCCCTTCACGTCGGCGTAGAAGGCCTGGGCCGCCTCCAGGGTCGAGCCGGAGCCGAACACCATCTCGGCGGTCTCGGCGGCGATCTGCTTGCCGGCCTCGGAGGCGCCGGCCTGCACGATCACCGGCCAGCCCTGCACCGGTCGGGCGACGTTGAGCGGGCCCTTCACCTTGAGGAACGTGCCCCGATGGTCGAGGACGTTCATCTTCTCCGGATCGAAGAACAGTCCGCTGTCCGGATCCATCAGGAAGGCGTCGTCGGCGAAGGAATCCCACAGGCCCGTCACCACGTCGTAGAACTCGCGGGCGCGGGCGTAGCGGGTGGCGTGCTCGAGATGTGCGTCGCGGCCGAAATTCAGCGCCTCGTCCGGGTTGCCCGAGGTGACGAGGTTCCAGCCGGCGCGGCCCTTCGAGATGTGGTCGAGCGAGGCGAACTTGCGGGCGACGTGATAGGGCTCGTTGTAGGTGGTCGAAGCCGTGGCGATCAGGCCGATCCGCTCGGTGAGCACCGCGAGGGCCGGCAGCAGGGTCAGCGGATCGAACGACGTGACGGTGGCCGAGCGCCGCAGCGCCGCGACGGGCATGTTCATCACGGCCAGATGGTCGGCCATGAAGAAGGCATCGAACTTGGCCGCCTCCAGCCGCCGGGCGAAATGCGCCAGATGCTCGAAATTGAAGTTCGCGTCCGGGTAGCCGCCCGGGTAGCGCCACCACGCGGTGTGGATCCCGACCGGGCGCATGAAGGCGCCGAGGTGCAGCTGACGGCTCCGGCTCATCGGTGAGGCCCCTGGCGAATCACGGATGCGTGTGGATCGGGTCGACCCAGTAGACGGTCTCGGGTCGCTCCGCGGCCGCGACGTCGGGCAGGTTGACGACCACCGCTTCGTTGTCCGAGCGCACCAGCACGCAGTGCAGGGGCTCGTCGGTGGAGGCGTTGATCTCCTGATGCGGCACGTAGGGCGGCACGAAGATGAAGTCGCCCGGCCCGGCCTCGGCGACGTATTCGAGCCGTTCGCCCCAGCGCATCCGGGCGCGGCCGGAGACCACGTAGATCACGCTTTCCAGGTCGCCGTGGTGATGCACGCCGGTCTTGGCGTCGGGCTGGATCGCCACGGTGCCGGCCCAGATCTTCTGGGCGCCGACCCGGGCGGCGTTGATCGCCGCCTGGCGGAACATCCCGGGCGTCTGCGCCGTGTTGGCATCCAGCCGGTCGCCGGGGATCACCCTCACCCCGTCATGCTTCCAGCGCTCGGCCGGCCCGGGGCCGTGCGCGTGATCGTGCGGGTGGCCGTGAGACGCGTCGCTGTCGTCGTGCATATCGAGTCCTCCGGCGCCATCATCGCACGGTCGGGATGGCGTGTGAAAAGACCGGGTCGAGGATCGCGTCGCGCGCGGGCCGGGGATCGCGCTCCGGCAGGGCTTTCGCCGCAATCGGCCGGCCGCGCGCGCGGTCCTGACCCGCTCCGGCGCGCGCCGGGACGAAGCGAAGCCACGGCGGGATGCGGCTGCCGTCGCGGCCCCGTCGGCGCCAGGGGGGCCGAGGCGCCGCGATCGACGCGTGCGGGAACCGGCCGGCTTGGTCGCGGCAATCCGCGCTCTTCCCCCGGAGCCGGACGGGACGACTGACGATGCGGGGGGCGAGACGGCGACGGTCATGATCGGGCGCTGAGTCCGGGGCGATGCGCCCGAGGGCGGCCCCGGGAGGGCTGTGATCGTCCGCCCGCCCTCGTGGCGCGTCAACGAAACAGGCTTTCGAATTTCACGGCCTCCGCACGAGGACGCTGTCGCCCCGTCGCGGGGTGGAGAAGAATGTGTGTGTCTAGGCCTGGGTTGCGAACAAGCCTCCACCCGTATGCCGGCGACTGACACGGCTCGGAAGAGATGGCGGGACGGCCCGCAATCTCGAGCGGAGGAAGAAAACCACTTCGACCGCGCGATGGCGCGGAGGATCTTGCCAGTTTGTTGTGAGATTGAGAATTCAGTTTCGTTGACGCGGGCGAATGGGAGCCCAATAATAGCATAGCCGGACCCTCGACGGGTCTTTTCCCGACGATCGAGGACGCCGGAGCCTCCAGCCGCCGTGCCCGTCGTCGTCCCCTGCCCACGCCGCCGGGATCGTACGGCTGCGCCGGAAGGTCCGGGGGATCCACGGCCAGCCGACTTGACTGGATGTGCCGTTCCTGAGTTCTCCCAAATCCGCCGCCCCCAGGCCGGCGCATGCAAGGTATCCTTGATGGTCGCGATCCGCAGAGTCCTCCTGGCCGCCGGCCTCGTCCTGGCGACGCTGGCCGGACCATTCGGGCACTGCGCCCGCGCCGAGGATCCGAAGGAGATCCGTCTGGATTGGGCGACCTACAACCCGGTCGGCCTTCTCCTGAAGGAGAAGGGCTTCCTGGAGGAGGCCTTGGCGCCGAAGGGCATCAAAGTCCGCTGGGTCCAGTCGCTCGGATCCAACAAGGCGCTCGAGTTCCTCAACGCGGGCGCGATCGACATCGGCTCGGCGGCGGGCGCCGCGGCCCTCGTGGCGCGGATCAACGGCAATCCGATTCAAGCCGTCTACGCCTTCTCGCGTCCGGAATGGACGGCCCTTGTCACCCGGAAGGATACCGGCATCGCCAAGCCCGCCGACCTGAAGGGGAAACGCGTCGCCGTCACCCGGGGCACAGACCCGCACATCTTCCTCATCCGCGCGCTCCAGGGCGCGGGCCTCACCGAGAAGGACGCCAAGCTCGTCCTGCTCCAGCATTCCGACGGCCGCACCGCCCTCGATCGCGGGGACGTCGATGCCTGGGCCGGGCTCGACCCGATGATGGCGGCCGCCGAGATCGAGAACGGCGACGTGCTGTTCTACCGCGACGCGGCCGCCAACACCTGGGGCCTGCTCGACGTCCGCGAGGATTTCGCGAAGGCGCATCCCGACCTCGTCCGGGCCGTGATCGCGGCCTACGAGCGCGCCCGCGTCTACGCGCTCGCCAACCCGCAGGCCCTCAGCGCGTCCCTGGTGGCCGCCACCAAGCTGCCCGAGCCGGTGATCGCCCGCCAACTCGCACGCACCGACCTGGCGCAGCCGACGATCGGACCGGCGCAGGCCGAGGCGATCAAGGCGGCCGGCATCGCCCTCCAGCAGGCGGGCGTGATCCCGGCCGGCACGGACGTGGCCGCCGCGGTCGACGGCCTGCTCGACGCCCGCTTCAATCCCGTCGCCGCGCGCTGAGGCGGGGATGCCGTCGCTGCGGCGGAGCGGCCGCGTCGGTCTCGGCCTCGCCCTTGGGCTCGCCCTGCCCGTGACCCTGGCGGCCGGCTGGGAGATCGCGGTCGATGCGGGTGCGGCCTCCGGGCGACTCCTGCCGCCGCCGAGCCGGATCGGCGCCACGCTCCTGGAGCTGGCCGCATCGGGCGATCTCCTGTCGCATGTCGAGGCGACGCTGATCCGGGTGGGCCTCGGCTTCCTCTGCGGTGCCGCCGCCGGGATCCTGGCGGGCACCGCGGTCGCCATGCTGCCGGTCGTGCGCCGGGTCTGCGACCCGAGCCTGCAGGCGCTGCGCGCCGTGCCGTCGCTCGCCTGGGTCCCGCTCTTCATCCTCTGGTTCGGCATCCTCGAGACGCCGAAGATCCTCCTGATCGCCGTCGGGGTCTTCTTCCCCGTCTATGTCGGCGTGTCCGGGGCGATCGCTTCGGTGGACCGCAAGCTCGTCGAGGTCGGGCGCATCTATCGCCTGTCGCGCCTCGCCATGGCCCGCCGGATCCTTTTGCCCGCGGTCCTGCCGGCGACGCTGGTCGGGCTGCGCACCGGCCTCGGCCTCGGTTTCCTGTTCGTGGTCGCGGCCGAGTTGATGGGGGCGTCCGAGGGCCTCGGGTACCTGCTCGTCGATGGTCAGCAACTCGGCAAGCCCGACCAGATCCTGGCCGCGATCATCGCCTTCGCGCTCGCCGGCAAGCTGGCCGATACGATCTTCGTCGCGCTGACGCGGCCCTTGACGCGGTGGCAGGATACGGTGCGGGAGAGCCTGTGAAGTCCGGACCGGTGCCGGATGCCCCGGCCGCGTCGAGACAGGCCGTCGCCGCGCGCCGTGACAGCCCGACCGCTCGAGAGTTGCCCGTGCTCATCGTCGATGCCCTCTCGAAAACCTACGCGGACGGCACGCAGGCCCTGTCGGGCATCGGCCTGTCGGTCACGCCCGGCGAGATCGTCGCGCTCATCGGCGGGTCCGGCTGCGGGAAGACGACCTTGCTGCGGCTGATCGCGGGGCTCGACCGGGCCAGCGCGGGGATTGTCCAGGTCGACGGCGAAACGATCCGCGAACCCCACCCCAGCGTCGGCGTCGTCTTCCAGGAGCCGCGGCTGCTGCCGTGGCTGACCGTCTCGGACAATGTCGGCTTCGGCCTCGGCGGCCTCGGCCGGTCGGAGAGCCGCGCCCGCGTGGCCCGGGCGCTCGAGCGGGTCGGTCTGGCGGAGTATGGCCGTCGCTGGCCTCGGGACTTGTCGGGCGGCCAGCAACAGCGCGTTGCCATCGCGCGGGCCTTCCTTCCGCGTCCGCGCGTGCTGCTTCTCGACGAACCCTTCTCGGCGCTCGACGCCTTCACGCGCCGGGACCTGCATGCGCAACTCCTCGATCTCTGGGCGGAGTCTAGACCCACGATCCTGATGGTCACGCATGACGTGGGCGAAGCCGTGACACTGGCGGACCGTGTCGTCGTGATGCGGCCGAGGCCGGGCCGGCTCGACGAGACCGTCGCGATCGGGATGCCGCGCCCACGCGTTCCCGTCTCGGCGCGCTACGAGGAGGCGGTGCGCCGGGTCATGGCCGCCCTCGATCGCTCCCTGCACCCAGCCATGCCGCGCCGCGACCCGGCTCCGGAGATGCGCGCCGGCTGGTGGTAGGTCCTCCCGCCGCAAATCCGAACCGTGGACGACCCGGTGCAGTCCTCTCGCCGGTCCCTGCTGGCCGGACGTGCCACTGGACTGGCCGCCTCTTTCTTCATCGGATCGGCGCGCGCCGCCGCCACGCGTCGGATCGGGGACCAGCGCTCCTCGACGCGCGTGGCGCTGCTGCGCCAGGACGGCGGCCTGTAGCAGGCGCTCGCCCCGCTCGGTTTGTCTGAACAGCGACCTGGGCCGGGATCAGTGGACGTCCGGCCGGGGTCAGGCCGCTCCGGCGTGCGGTAGAGCGCCGCGAGGCGCAGGCGCTTCACCAGCATCGCGACATGGCAGCGGCCGATCGCGATACCCTCCTGTCCAGAAGGTCCCGCAGCATCCGGCTCCCTGCGAAGGGACGTTCGAATGGCTGAGCGCCTCGGTCTCCACGGGTTTCTTCATCGGAGCGTGTCGTACGCGTGCCGGCGCCCGAAACGCGTCACGAAAGCGGCACGTCCGCTTCGGAGAGGGGCGGTCGCAGAAGCAGACGCCACTTCGTTCACGGCGGCTCTCCGACCAGTCAATGTCCGGATCTTGCAAATGACGCCCGCCTGATGCGCCACGGGTCCGTCCATTCCGACCTTCGCCCAGCAGCACGCAACTCGATCGCGCTCATACTAG
>CAXTCV010000070.1:0-16301 GCA_964242725.1 uncultured Methylobacterium sp. | reverse complement strand
AGAGTTGGAGGACTTGCCCGTGACGCCACCACCCAGCGACGCCGACAAGCCCGGATCCGGTGGCCGCAGGCCCGATCCCGCGCCCGCCAAACCCGGGCAGCCCAATCCGTCCGGGGCCGAGACCCGCGCGTCCACCGCTCCGCCCGGCGTGACCGGCGGCGCGAAGCCGGGCCCGTCGGGATCGTCCGGGGCCGCGAAGCCGCCGCAGACGCCCGCTGGGCCGCCGAAGCCGGCGACCGACCCGGTCGTCGCCGCCAAGCCCGGCGTGATCGACGCGAAGCCCGAAACGGGCAAGACCGGCCCCGCGCCGGACGGCCCGAAGTCGCCGGTCGGCCCGGCCGTGCTGACGAGCGCCGCCAAGCCTGAGACCCTGAAGCCCGAGACCGACACGGCCGAGCCACCCAAGCCGGGGGCCTTCGCGGCGGCGGGCCCGGACGCCGCAAAGGCGACCGCGTCGACGGCCTCGGCCACGGCTGGCGGGCGCGTCGAGCCCGGCAGACCCGATTCCGCGCGGACCGAGCCGCCGAAGCCCGGCCAGCCGGGTTCCGACCCGCGTCCGGGCGGACCCGCCACGGGCGCCGCGGGCGCGGTCGCGGCCGGCGCGGTGACGTCCGGGCCGATCATCGACATGAAGGCCAAGCGCATTCCCGATCCGCCGACCCCCGGCAAGGAGGCGCCAAGGGAGCCGTCACGGGATTCCGCGAAGGGGCCGATCCCCGGGGCAGCCGCCGGCGGCGCTGCGGCCGCCGCCACCGCGCCCGCGGCCCGGTCGCGCGCCGGGTTCGGCTCCCTCGCCACCGCGGGCTTGCTCGGCGGCGTGATCGGCGCCGGCCTGCTGTTCGCGGCCGAGACGGCCGGTCTCGGCCCGGACCCGCGCCTGAGCGCCCTCGATCAGAAGCTCACCGGTCAGATCGCGTCCCTCGGCACCCGCGTCGACGGGCTCGCGCCGCGGGACGCCCTGGCGGCCCTCGACAAGCGGGTCGCCACCGCCGAATCGTCCGCCAAGCAGGCCCTGGACAAGGCGGCCAGCGCACCGGCCGTGGCCGCACCGGATGGAGCCGCCCCGGGACAGGCGCCGGCCGTGCCCGCCGATCTGGCGGCGCGGCTCGACAGCCTGGATCAGCGCGTGGCCGCCCTCCAGGAGGAGCCCGGCCGGGACCAGCCGGCGGAGTCCAAGCTCAACGCGGTCCAGGACACCGGGACGCAGTTCGCTGATCTCGATGCGCGCCTGAAGACGCTGGAGGCGAACGGCGCCAAGCCGGACGCGGTCGAGGATGCGTCCAAGAAAATCGCCGCGCTTCAGGGTGAGGTGGAGCAGAAGACCAAGGCGAACGCCGATGCCGACGCGGCCCTCGGCCAGCGCCTCGATACCCTTCAGCAGGCGCTCGACGCGCGGGTGAAGGCCGCCACCGAGGCGGTCCAGGCGGCCACACAGGCGAGCCGCACCGCCGCCGAGGCGGGGCAGACCCAGGCCGCGGAGGCCACGAAGGCGGTCGACCGGCGCCTTCAGGAGCAGGCCGACAAGATCGCCGCCCTGGACAAGAGCGTGGCGCAGCGCGCGGAGGCGGCCACCGTCCAGGCGGCCCTCCGGGTGGTCGTGGCGGACCGCGTCGCCGCGGCCCTGGAATCCGGGTCTTCGTACGGGGAGCCTCTAGCGACCCTGCGCAAGCTCGATCCGGCCACCGAGGCGCAGGCCAAGGCGCTCGCGCCCTTCGCGGAGTCGGGGGCTCCTACCGCGGCCCAACTGGCCGACGAGTTCCGGCCCATCGCCGAGCGGATCGCCGCGAAGCGGCGGGCGCAACGGGTCAAGACCGCCGCCGAGTCCGGCGACTTCCGCGCCAAGCTCCTCAGCATGGCCGACGGCCTCGTGCAGGTGCGCAAGGCCGACGCCCCGGCTCCCGAGGTCGCCGATCAGCCGGACGGCAAGGTCCAGGCGGCGCTCGACCGCGGCGACCTGCCGGCCGCCGCCACGGCCTTCGCGGCGCTGCCGGCGGAGGCGCGGGACGAGGCCGGCGATTTCGGCACTAGGCTCAAGGCGCGGGCCGAGGCCGAGGAGGCCGTGCGGACGCTGCTCGGAGCCGCCTTCAAGGCCCTCCCGACCGGCGCCGCGTCCGCCCCCGAGTCCGCCCCCGCCGCGTCCCCCGGCCGTTAGGACGGTGATCGCCCCGATCCGCGCCATGCGCGGCCGCAACCTCTCCGGGCGGGCGTGCAGGCGCTCCGTCCCTCCCGCACACAGCGACCGTCGCCGCGCGGCGGTCGACAGGAGACACTGATCCCATGTGGCGCGCCCTCGCCTTCCTGGCCCTGCTCGCACTCGCCGCCTTCGGGGCGGTCTGGATCGCCGACAGGCCCGGCACCGTCACCATCGTGTGGGACGGGTACCAGATCGGCACCAGCCTCGCGGTCGCCCTCGTGGGCGTGATCGTCGCGGCCGTCGTTTTGGGGCTGCTCTGGGCGATCGTGCGCGGCGTCATCGGCCTGCCCGAATACATGGTCCGCGGCTCCGCCGAGCGGCGCCGGGCCAAGGGCCTGTCCGCCCTGTCCCGGGGCATGGTGGCGGTGGGCTCGGGCGATCCCCTGGCGGCGCGGCGGTTTGCCGGGGATGCCGAGCGGCTGCTCGGCACCGAGCCGCTGACCCTCCTGCTGAAGGCGCAGGCGGCGCAGATCTCCGGCGACCGGGATGCCGCCGAGAGCGCGTTCCAGCGCATGGTCGACGATCCGGAGACCCGGGTGCTGGGCCTGCGCGGCCTGTTCGTGGAGGCCCGCCGCCGGGAGGACGAGACCGCCGCCCGCGCCTACGCGGCGGAGGCCGCCCGCCTGGCCCCGAGCGTCACCTGGGCCAACGAGGCCCTGCTCGAGGCCCAGAGCGCCGACGGGGACTGGGTCGCCGCCCTGGAGACCATCGAGCGGCGCTCCTCGCTCGGGCTGATCGACAAGGCCGGCGCCCGGCGCCAGCGGGCCGTCCTCCTGACGGCGATCGCGGGCGAGCGCGAGGCCGGTGAGCCCGAACTCGCCGCCGAGCGTGCCCTGCACGCCGTCAAGCTGGCGCCCGATCTGGTTCCAGCGGCCTGCATCGCCGGCCGGCTGCTGGCCCGCCGCGGCGACCTCCGGAAGGCCGCGCGCATCGTCGAGGCGGCCTGGAAGGCCAACCCCCATCCCGACCTGGCCAAGGTCTATCTCAACCTGCGCCCGGGCGACTCGGTCCGGGACCGCCTCGCCCGGGCCGAGGTCCTGGCGAAGCTGTCCGTCTGGGATCCGGAGGCCCGGCTCGCCCTGGGTCAGGCCGCCCTCGACGCGCGGGACGAAAAGCGCGCCCGGGAGGCCGTGAAGCCGCTGCTCGCCGAGCGCCCGACGGTGCGCGCCTGCCTGATGATGGCGGCGATCGAAGAGGCCGAGCACGGCGCCGCCTCGGGCCAAGCCCGCGAGTGGCTCGCCCGGGCCGCCCGGGCCCCCCGCGACCGTGTCTGGATCGCCGACGGGATCGCCTCCGAGACCTGGGCGCCGGTCTCGCCGGTCAGCGGCCGGCTCGATGCCTTCGCGTGGCAGGAACCGCCGAACACGCTGGGCGCCCCCCCTGCGGTCGAGCCGGAATCCGAACCGGCCGCGCCCGTCCTGGTCCCGGCCGGACCGAGCGGACCCGGGCCGGTCCGGATCGAAAAGAGCGTGCCCGGACCGAGCCCGGCCATCGCTCCGCCGACGACGGGCGCCACGAAGACCGCCGGTACGGATCCGGTGTCGGCCGGGATGGCGGCGGTCGCATTGCCGGCCTCCGGGGCCGCCGATCGCGCGGTGCTCCGGACCGGGTGAAAGGCCGCGCCGAAGGTGGCGCCGGCGCTCCGGGATACGGCCGGTGGTACAGGTGTTGTATCAAGGCCGTCGATCTGCATCCGCGGCGCGTGGTTCGTCGCGGGACCGTCACCCCGGCGGCATCGCACCGCCGCGCTGATCCGAGGGCCCGATCATCCGCCTCCCCCCGCCCGCTTCGACATCGCCGGCCCGGCTTGATCCCGGAACCGTTTCGCCTCGTGCGGTGCGGCCGTGACGTTCCTCGACGATGACGGCGAGCCGCGGCGGCAGGTCGGCGTCCTGCCGTTCCGGCAGGGCCAGGACGGCAAGCCCAAGATCCTGCTGGTGACGTCCCGGGAAAGCCGGCGCTGGGTGATCCCCAAGGGTTGGCCGATGAAGGGCCGCAAACCGTTCGAGGCCGCGGCCCGGGAGGCCTACGAGGAGGCCGGGCTGCGCGGGGCGGTCGGCAAGCGGCCGATCGGGCATTACCTCTACCAGAAGCGCCTGAAGAACCTCGAACCCGTCCTGTGTCAGGTGAAGGTCTTTCCGCTGGAGGTGCGCAAGCAGCTCAAGCACTTCCCCGAGGAGAACCAGCGCGAACTGCGCTGGTTCACGCCCAGGGACGCGGCCGAGGCGGTGTCCGAGCCGGGTCTCGCCGCCCTCATTCGCGCCGCCTGCCGCACGTAAAGTGTCCTGGAGGAACGAGCGGCGTTGCCAACGCGGCGGCGATCCGTTATGGCCCCACTCGGCCGGACGGACACGCCCCCTGCGGGGCGCCTCGGTCACCTGCTGCGGTAGCTCAGTGGTAGAGCACTTCATTGGTAATGAAGAGGTCGACAGTTCAATCCTGTCTCGCAGCACCAGCAATTTCACTTCGATAGCGGATGATGGATCGGGTGCCCGTGGAAGCGGGCGCGGCGTCAATCCGTACTGGCGGCCCCCGAACGCGACCGGCTGATTCCCGGCCATCGATCGGTCTCCCGCTCGACCCCCAGAGGGGACGGTCATCCCACGGTGAGGAGGCGGTCGACAGACCTGCCGTCGCCGGAGGCGATCGGATGCATTGCTCCCGCTGCGACGCGCGGCGAACAATCAGGCTGGATAGCCAGGATAGGGACGCGTCCGCCCGCCGACATGAGCGGCTGCCCGCGCGGGCGGCTTCTCGCGACGTCGTCGCACACTCTCCCCGGGTTGCAGGGCGGCTGTGGATGTATCGATCTTGCAGCTCGCAGGTGTCGGGCCCCGGTCCCGAGCTCCACGCCCGCCCGGCGGAGATCTCCCCGTCCCCTGTCTGAGGGGCGGGCGTGGACGCTTCGCCGACGATGGATCGGTCTGTCGCCCCACCGCCCGCGAACCGTCCGGTCGCGATGGAAGGCGTCGCCGCGACGACCCAACTGCACCGAGGGGCGGAGCGGGCGGGGCGCCGGCCGGACGCTTGAACTCTTCCGCATGGCCTGTTTTTATTGCAAACGGGTCGGTATGCGGAGGGCCAATCCCGTAATAACTCATCGGCGCGGCCACTTGCCCGGACGGATGGCCTCGGGGGACGCTCGGGTCCGACCGGCCGCCGGGCAGAGACGGCCGCCCGTGGCGCGCACCGGTCCGGGATGGCGCCGCAGCATCGGCCGCTCCGGAGCGGGGCTCGATCCGCACCGAGCACCCAAGGCGAAGGGCTGAGGCGCATGACAGAGTCCGGCGATAAGCCAGACAAGATGGCTGAAGTCGCCGGGCTGGCGGCCGCGATCGCCGATCGCATCCTCGACCAGCACGCGGCCGGGACGTCGATCCCGCCCGAGCAGTTCCGCATGCTCGTCCGCGCGGCCCGCATGCTTCTGGACAACGAGGTGCCGTGGCCACCATCCGTGGAGCACGTCGTGATGGAGGTCGCCCAGCGCTTGCAGGACGCCGAGACGCCGTCGGCCGAGGCGCCTCCGGGACGGAAGGGTGACGATGTCGTCGTGCATCTGACGCGGGCGCTGGGCGCGTTGAAGCGGTCGTGACGATCCGAGGACGGCGGCGGCCCGCGATCACGATCGCGAGCACGGCCGGCCGCGGCGGGGCTCCGCTCGTGACGGCCTCACCGTCACGGCGCGGCCCCCTGTGAAGCCGGAGCGCCCTTCGCCGGCCGGCATGCCGCGCGGAACGGGCGCGCCCGATGGAGCAAAGCCGGCCGGTTCTTCGTTGCGGTGGGCGAGGCCGGCGGCATCGTGGCCCCCGCCGGTGCCATCGCGGGGCCGGTGCATCGAGGCTGTCCGCCGTTCGCAGGCGGCAGGTCGGCGGCGCCTCCGGGGTGAGCGCGTGCGTCAGGAGGGAGGCCGGTTGGCTCATTTGATCTCGATCGCCGCCGCGGCAGGCGCGGTGGCCCTGCTCGGCTGCGGAGCGGCGCGGGCCGCCTCCGACATCACGATCGCGGCGATCGCCACGGGCCGGCTCTACGTGGTCGGCATCACCGATCAACCGCACATGCCCGTGGTTCTGGATGGTCAGTTCCGTACCGAGTCGGACGACGGCGGCAAGTTCCAGTACGAGCTGGTCTACCATCCGGCGCGCTGCATCGTCTCCGCGACGATCGCCGGCAAAGCCTATCCTGCGGTGGTCAGCAATTGCGGTGAGCAATGCGCGCTGCCCGCGCCCGGCGCCGCCGGGATCCCGCAGGTCTCCTCCGGCAAGCCCCCGTCGCCGGCCCCGACGCTGTCCGCCGCGGCCAGGCCCGGATCCGACGGGCCGACCGTCGGCGATCCCGGACCGTCACCGCCGCGGTCCCCCATCGCGCGTCCCCCGCTCCCGCCGCAGCGGCCGAACTTCGGTCCCGGCAACTGAACGGGCCTGGTCGACCGCCGCGCGGGGGGGCCTGTCCGGCCTCGGGGTCGATCGAGCGCCGGCTGTCGACGCGAAGCCGCGTGGAACGTCGGCCACGCCCGCTCAGGCTGGCGAAGCGAGGGGCTTGCCCTTCTCGACCGTATAGGTTCCCGCCACCCGCGTGGCCCCGGACCCGTTGCGCAGGCTGTGCGGGGCGACGGCCGGGATCTGGAAGCTGTCCCCGGCCCGCAAGGTGCGGTTCGGCTGACCGTCGACCAGCAGTTCCGCCTCCCCTTCCAGGATCACCGAGGATTCGATGCCCGGATGCGTGTGGCGGGCGACGGTCGCCCCCGGTGCGATCTCGGCAGCGACCTGGACGACGACGTAGCGTCCGTCCGGGAGCTCTTCGGTGCTGAGGATCTTGCGCGTGACGCCGGAGGTCTGTCCCGCCGGCTGTGCCTGCGGCTCGACGGCGACGGCCGAGAAGCCGGTCGCCACGGCGCAGAGCGCACAATTCACGAAGCCTCGTCTCGACAGCATCGGCGCGTCCTCCCAATCGTGGTCTTGTTCTTTCGACGCGCATGTTCTTCATCCGCGATCGGAAGGATGCGCACAGTTCAGAGCACCTTGCAAAGACGCTGATCCCCGCCGCTCTTCCTCCGCGGAGTCGCCTTTCGAAGCGCCTCGACAGTGTCCGCGGGCCTGCCGCGAAAAAAAAGCCCGTTCCGGCGGACCGGACGGGCTTGCGTGCACCATTGGGGTTTGGGGATTGCCGGATTACCCCGCGGGGTGCTGGACCGCATCGCCTGTTTGACGGAGGCCGCGGGCCGAAGCGTTCGCAGCGGCGGTGGACGGATCTGAGGTCGGGGACGGTCGCCGGAGCCGCCGAGCCGGACCACGCCCGCCAGGATGAGCACCGGGCCGCCGTACCGGTCCCGATGCACGGTGACATCGGCTGCAGCGAGCCTTCACGGCACCGGAGACCGTGGACCGCAGGCGTCGCTGGACTGTGCCGGTCCGAGGGCAATCCTGGACCCGGCTGACGGATCACGGGCCCACCGACCCGGGGGAGCGCTATCGGCTGCGCGCATTCGGATCGCGGACGGCGCCCGCTGCGGCTGCGCTCAGCGCAGCACTGATCACGACGAGGAGACTTGTTGAGATCACGGCACAGGCTCCATTCGATCGAGCCAGACAGCACCACCGATGGTTAACGACCCATTAAATCGGCCCGAAAGCGGATCGAAAGGTGTAACCACTGAAACGACTTGTAGAGCTAAACCTGCGCCGTGGCGAGCCGCGCGCGCGGCTCGTCAACAGCCAAGCCCCGCCGCGGCGCCCGGCCGGGGACGAGACCGGATCCGCGACCGGAGAGGCGCCCGCGGCGATGGGGCACGGCGCCGGGCTACGGTTTCGAAGGCCGCTCGCTTGCCGAGCCTCAAAGCCGCTGGGCCGTACGGCCCCCGCAGCGCGGTGCGACGGGGTGGCCCGGCCGCTCCTTGCAGGGACGATCCGACGCGGAGGCTCAGGGCAGCGACTCGGTTCCGTTTCCCGGGACGGCGCGTGCGAGCCAGCGCTCGTCGAGATCGGTGGCGTTTCGCGCAGCGATAGGCTGCGTGTCGTCACCCTCGGCGAAGACCACGATGTCGTCGGGGCCGACGTCGCGGGTGGCGTAGAAATCCCACCGGCGGTGGATGACCCGCGGTCCCCCGAAGATTCGGACGGCGTTCCAATAGCGGTCGTCCCGGAAGCCGACGTAGTGGACGCAGCGCGTCACCCGCCGCCGCCCGTCAGGACCGCCGTGCGATCAGCCGCGCCAGGCGGGGTCGCAGGGGCAGGAAGAGGCGGTAGGCCATCTCGGCGATCATCAGCGCGGGTCGGCGGCCGAAGACCCGCCGGTCGAGCAGCCGGCCGAGCCAGCGCCACCCGGGCAGCGTCGTCCAGAGGCGGGCGAACGCCTCCGCGCCGGAGACCAGCCCCCCGTCCGCGGTGCGCACGTGGAAGCGCCGCAGGGCGGTGTCGCGATCGAGATCAGGTCCGAGCGTCGGCACGGCCACGGTACGGCCGACATCGACGAAGGCCAGCCGATCTGCGCCCGCGCACCCACGATAATGATCGATCTCGGCGCGGCAGAGCGGGCAATCGCCGTCGTAGAAGACCTGGAGCGTCGGCCCCGTTGCGCTGTCGCTCATGCCTGCACCGAAGCTCCGCGGTTGATCATCGGCCCCCGTCCCCCGTGGGGGACGCCCTCAATTGGCGGCTGGGATCAGGATCAGCGTGCCCTTGAACGGGGCGTCGGCATTCCGCGTGCTGGTGCAGGCATACGCCTCCCGGCCCGCCTTCATCGTCCGGAGACGCAGCGTGCCCTGACCGTTCTGCTTGACGGTGTAGCCCTTCTCGCTCGCCACATGGACCAGATCGCCGTCCGAATGCAGGACCAGGCCGTTCTCGAACTGACCAGGCGCGGTGAGCGTCACCGGCGTATCGGCGCTGCTCACCACGTGAAGCGCGATGTTCGTATCCGCCGGGAGCTGGAGTTCGGCCGGGTCGCAGACGGGCTTCCCGTCCTTCATGCTGATGGTCAGCTCCACCGGCGGCATCGCGTCGTTCGCCGGAGGCGGGAGGGGCTTGCCCTGCGCGAAGGCCGGCCCCGCGACGAGCAGCGCGACGAGGGCCGCCGAGCCCCGCGAGAAATTCAGCATCCGAGGCGTCTCCTGGACCGGGGCCTGGCCGCAGCCGACCGCAGGATCAGGAAAGGCGACGCGCCCCGCCGTGTTCCCGGGCGCAACGCCGCACCGGGGCCGCGCCCGGCCCGGGTGCGGTCATCGGATCTCAGTCGAGGGCGTAGCCGAGCAGGCCCTCGGTCGCCTGACCCTCGCACTGCGCGTCGGTCGACACGAAGTGATCGCGACCCCCGGCGAGGCAGCGGAAGAGCGGATGGCTGCCCGGCCGAGGCGCGTCGTAGACGTAGCCGGTCTCCCCCAGCGGGGTCTGGCCCTCGCAGCGCGCATCGCGACTGAGGAAATGATCCGCGCCGGCCAGGCAGCTCATCAGCTTGGCGGTACCTGGCTTCGGGAGGAGGAACAGCGCGCCGAGCGCGTGTTCGAGCCTGTAATCCGGAGCGATGTAGCCCGTCGTGACCCAGTGGCCGCCCGGTCCGAGCGCCCGCTTCAGGGGCGCGCGGTCGGAGGCGCGGGTCTCGGTCGCCGCGGCGATCCGCCAGGTGCCCGGATAGGGGTCGCCCCCCGAGAAGTAGACGGTGATGTTTGGCAGGAACGGGCCGATGCTGCCGGCGGGGTCGCGCTGGAAGCCCGGGCTGTGATTGAGGTAGAACCCCGTGACATCCGTGTTCAGGGACCCCACCGGGCTCCACTGCGCCGGGCTGCCGCCTAGCAGGGCCTTCATCGGCATCCGGTAGAGGCCCATCTGGAAGGTCTCCCGGTCCGGGTTGCGGGCGGGATCCTTGCAGGCGACCTGCTGGCAGTCGCGCCCCGGCAGGCCCGTGATCACGTAGACGTCGCCCGATGACGGGTCGTAGCCGAAATCCGAATTGGGGTTGATGGTCGCGCCGTCGGACGTGCCGTTGGGCACCCGCACCGGCGGGTCGAAATGCACCGCGTCCGACGTATGGCGCACGTAGAGATCGCCGAACCCCGCCACCCCCTGCGGGCCGGTCAGGTCGGTGGTGAACACATACAGGCTGGAGCGGCCGTCGATGTTGATCGTCGCCGGTTGCCCGGTGCCGTAATTCCCCTGCGCGACAGCTGGGTTGATCGGGGTGATGACCGGCGCGGGATAAGCGACCCAGGTCACCTTGTCGTTGGAGAAGGCCAGGCCCGTCTGGTTGTTGTGCCCCGGCAGGTTGTCCGATCCGGAGTAGTACATGGCGTAGGCGTAGGACCGCCCGTCGACCGGGTTGCGGAACGTGCCCTTGATCACGCTCGGATCGCAGACATACTGGCCGTTCCAGGACCCGGGCGTGGGCTGGAAGACGACCTGCGCCGGGGAGAACCCGGTCAGCGCGCTGTAGGCGCGGTGGAAGATGACGTCGGTCTTGCCCTGGCCGCACCACCAGATGTCGGTCGTCCCGCCCTCGGTGATGACGCTCGGGGCGTAGTTGTACCCGCTCGGATTGGCCTCGTTGACGAACAGCGCCTGCGCCTCCGGCCCTTGCCAGCCGGCCTGCCCCGCCGTCGACAGGACCATCGCTGCGGCTGCGAGGAGCGATGCGTGTGGCGATCTCCGTGTCACGAACGTCCCTGTCCTGCGTTCCGATCGCCCGACGCCTCCGTCGCGCCGCTCGGAACGGCCTCGAAGCGCCGGTTATATCGCGCCCCGACCGCGTGCCCAGCCTGTCCGGGTCTGGGACGGATCGGCGATCGCGATGATGGCCGCGCCGATCCGCGGCCCCGCCCGAACGGGCCGGGGCGCGTGGGTTGACGCGCGTGCCGAACGCTCACACACTATTCGCGATCACTGCATCCAAGTGCCTGTTTGGACACAGGAAACGTCCGACCTGCGCGCGGCGCCGGCCGGCGCCGCGATCCCGTGTTCAGGCTGGACGATGGACGGAGTCCACGATGGCGCCCCAGCCTCGCGCCGCGATCATCCGCTGAAGGGACCGTGCGGACGTGAATTCGACAGCCCTGTTCACGATGGTGAGCCTCGTTCTCGGTTGGGCCCTGCTGGCCGGTGCCGCCCTCGTGAGCGGCCGGATGCCGACCTTTGCGTTCCTGATCCTGACGCTGATCGCGCTCTACCTCTACGTGCCCTGGGTGCGTCTGCGCGCCAGCGGGATCGACGGCTCGAGCCGGCCGGTCCGGTTCTGGACGAACGTCGCCATGCTGATCGTCAGCGTGGCCGCCTGCCTCGCCCTCGGGGTGATGCTGGCCCGGAGGACCGGGTTGCTGTAACCGCCCTTGGGCCGCGGAGCGGGCCGGCCGCCGGGCTCAGTGTTTCGTCAGCGTCTCAACCACGGCATCCGGCCCGATCGTCTCCGAGAACCGGGCCAGCCGGCTGCGGCTCGGCTCGCTCAGGCCGCCGGCATGGGCGAAGGTGGTCAGCGCGATGCCCACCAGGAAGCGTGCCTCGTCCGCCGTCACGGCCCGCCCGCTCAACGTGCTGGCTGCGCCGCGCACCGCGCGAACGGCTTCCTGGAATGCCGGGTCGCCTTCGAGGTCCGACAATCGTGACATGCGCGTGGTCCCGGGTTCAGCGTGCGATCTAAGCGGCACGGTCGCGCTTCTCGGCCCGCCGCCGCGATGATCTTCCGTCCTGGCCGGAAGATGCGCCGGGGTGGGAGACAGATCTTCGATCCAGGCATGCGTATCGAAGGCGCCCGACCGACGCGCACATCTGTCGAGGCTATCAGCCAGAGTGTCATCGATCAATTCGAAGATCTCGGCTTTGGCTAATCTATGTTGCGGACATGGTCTCGGGATCGCGCGGTGATGGCCGAGCCGCCGCTGTCGTCCCGCACCGGTGATCGGCCGTCACGCTTCGGCACGCGTCCGACGGCGATACGATCGCCATGCGGCATCCCTTCCCCTCGGAGATCGTCTGGGCCATCGCCGTCATGCGCTCCCGGATCGGCACGCCCGGATGCGGCGCGCCGATGCTCGCTACCGCGGGACCGCAGGCCCGCAACCCTGTCCGGAGCGCGGTCATTCGGTGTCGCAGCGGCGGTCCCGGGCGCGTAGGATCCCTCGATCCTCACGCAGCCCCCGCGCCCGCATGCCGTTGCAAGTGCTCGTCCACCGGATCGCGCTCCTCGGCCTGCTCCTGGGGCCCTGGGCCGCCGTGGCCCGGGACACGCCGGGGCCGGCGGCGCGCAACTGGCTCTCCGATCTCGTTACGCGGATCGACGCCGCCGACCGCGCTGACCGGCGAACGGGTTCCGGCCGGAGGGCCGGCACCGTGGTGGTCCATCTGGCGATCGCCGCCGATGGTGCGGTGCGGCAAGCCGAGATCGCGCACAGCTCGGGCTCGCCGGCGCTCGATCGGCGGGCGCTCCGTGCCATCCAGGCCCTCGGCCCGCTGACCGCGCCGCCGGCCGGGTTGCTGAGCGGCTCCGGGATGGCCGATCTCAGCATCCCGGTCGACCTTGGCCGCTGACCGGTCGGACCAAGGCTGGCCGCCATCCGGAGCGGGACGGCGGGGCCGCCTGAACGACGCCGCCATCCGTTAATCGATGTCATCAATATCGGTTATCGATCCAATCTGTTTGGATCATGTTGCTCCGCAGCGTAGATATCTCCTCGAAGCCGGGCCCGAGCCCGGACATCGAGAGGACCGCGCATCATGACCGTTCGTACCCTTATCCTTGCCGCCCTCGCCGCCATCCCCATGACCGGTGCGTCGCGAGCGGACGACATCGTCACCCTGACGCCGCCGCTCTACCGCGCGCAGGCCCGGACCACCGCCACCGTGCGTCCGGCGTCCGAACTCGCCACGACGCCGCGCCTTGTCCCGGCCTCCCCGGCCGCTCCGCGGATCGTGGCCGCCGCCGCGCCTACGCGGTGAGGCCGGCGGCGTCCCGACCGTGTCGCGGGCATCCTGTCCGCGACACGAACGCGGTCCGGTGGCCGGACACCCGGCGGCGGCCGGCGCGCACGCCACAGGGAGGAATGGCGCAGTGCCGGCGTCCGGCCCCCTCCCCGCTCACCGCGCATCGTTGGCATGCCCCACGGGGACGGCTCCCTCCCGGCGCCGGGTGTATCATGGCTCGAAATGGAGCGAGTCATGGCCTACAAGATCATGTTTCGAAAAGGAAAGCGGATCAGCGCGACGAAGCTCTGGCCCTGCGATCTCGAGGCCGCCATCGCCTACGCCAGAGCACAGCTGCCGCACCAGCGGGCACAGAACGGCGTAACCTCCGTGAGCGTGTCCTGCGAGCGGACGGGTGAAGTCGTCTTCACCCTGGCTGAGCGGCAGCCCGAGACCGTCGACCTGTAGCCGGGTCCCCCCGGGTCCCGGCGCCCGCGACCCGGAGCCTCCTCCCTCAGCCGGACCCGACGCCTCGGGCGCCGTGCGGGGGCGAAACGGTCCTCAGTCGCCCTCCCGGAGATGGACCGTCCAGGGATCTGTGAACACGTATTCCTCCAGGTTCCCGCCCGGGCCGCCGCGGTCGATGACCACGAAATCCTGCCGCGCCCCGAACGGCGTCAGAACGCCGTGCCACGTGCCCCGCGCGTAGCAGACGCCCTGGTGCGGCCGCGTGGTGACGAAGGCCTGCGGCCGGCCGGGTCTGCCGTCCTCGTCCGGGCAGACCACGACCAGGAACGGCGCGGCGCTCAGCGGGACGAAGGCCTGCGCGCCGAGCGGATGGCGCTCGACCAGGCTCAGGCGCAGGGGCAGCGCGTAGGGCTCCGCCTCCACCAGGCCGATCACCGTGCGCGCCCCCTCGCCCACCACCTCGACCTCCGCCAGATCGTGGAAGCGGCGGGCCAGGCCGGCGTTCATCGGGCGCGGTGCGGCACCCGCCGCGTCGATCACCGTGCCGAACGGCGCGAAGGCTTCCGCCGTGAGAGGCCGGGCGAGGATCGATCGGGCCTTGGGGGGCGTCGCCTGTGCGCTCATCGGGCGGGCCCGCGCGGCGCGAGGGCGGGATGCCGGTTGACGTCCTTGTAGAGGAGGTAGCGGAACCGCCCCGGGCCACCCGCGTAGCAGGCCTGCGGGCAGAAGGCGCGCAACCACATGAAGTCGCCGGCCTCGACCTCGATCCAGTCGCGGTTGAGCCGGTAGGCGGCCTTCCCTTCCAGCACGAACAGGCCGTGCTCCATCACGTGCGTCTCCTCGAACGGGATCGTCGCGCCGGGCTGCAGGGTGACGATGGTGACGTGCATGTCGTGGCGCAGATCCTCGGGGGCGACGAAGCGGGTCGTGGCCCAGGCGCCCCCGGTGCCGACCATGCCGACCGGGTCGACCTCGGCCTCGTGCGTGACGAAGGCCTCCGGCACGTCGAGGCCCGGCGCAGGCTCGTAGCGCTTGCGGATCCAGTGGAACCGCGCCGGCTCGGCGTCGCCGTTGCGCAGGCGCCAGGGCGCGCCAGGGGGCAGGTAGGCGAAGCTTCCAGGGCGCAGGGCGTGGGCACGGCCATCAAGCTCCAGGCTGGGACGGCCCGCGACCACGAACAGCACGCCCTCGGCCTGGGCGTCGGGCTCGGGCGCCGCGCTGCCGCCGCCGGGGGCGACCTCCATCAGGTACTGGGCGAAGGTCTCGGAGAATCCCGACAGGGGGCGTGCCAGGATCCAGGCACGGGTTCCCTCCCAGCCGGGCAGGAAACTCGTGACGATGTCGCTCATCACGGCCCTGGGGATCACCGCGTAGGCATCCGTGAACACCGCGCGCCCGGTCATCAGGCTCGTCTGCGCCGGAAGGCCTCCGCAGGGGGGATTGTACAGCGGTGGGGTCATGGAGTCGCTCCGATGCTCCGTCCGTGGACCGGGACGGTCCCGCGCCGGGCTTCGCCGACGGCGGGACGCTGCCAGGCCGATTGGCGCCGCGCGCCCGGCGCGTCAAGGATCGCCGCCGAGCCGATCGTCGTCCCGCCGTACCGGACACGTCAGGACAAAGTGGGCCGCCCCGCAGATCGCTGTCTCCCCCTCCCCTCTTGCTGCCGGATCCAGTTCCGGAGCGTCTCGCCCGAGCCCCCGATCTCGGCCGGAAGCGCGTTGATCGGCGCCCATTGCGCGGTCTGGCGCCCCGCAGTTCCATTTGGCGCCGGTGGGTCTGATCTGGACAACTCCTCTCCGGCTAAGTATTTCTACTGCAAGAACGAGAGATCGATGACGCGCGCGGCGGTCTTCTTATTATCTTATTGTTTCCTGTCATCGGGCCTTGCCTGGGCTCGACTGACGATGGACGATCTTGCCTCGCTCTGGCGGAGAGCCTCGATGTCCGACAAGATCGATTTCACGAACCGCATGGGCAAGGCGATGCGTTCTCTGTCCGCCGATCTTACCCGGGAGTACGTTATGCGCTGCCTCGAGGAGACGGCCAATATCGGGAACACCCGCGAGCTGACCCTGTGCGACATGGTCCGCACCTGGGTCTCGCGGCAAGGTTCGGCGTCTTCGGACGCGGAGTAGCCACCGGCCGCGGTCGGCGAGGACGTCCGGGCGCGATCCGGCGCCCTTCGGCCCGGCGTGGCGCGCCCGCGGAAAACCAGTGCGACTGGCGACGGTGGAGTTTTTCGAATGGAGAAGAGCATGATGCGGTCTTTCGGTCTCGTCGTCTCGGCCATCGCCCTGCCCATGACCGGATCGATCCTGCGGGCCGAGGAGAAGACGCCGCCGCCACCGCAGACGCTGAACGCGGCCAAGCTGGCGGGCCTTGCCGGCTTCGTGAACGTCTCCTGCGACACGCTTCGCACGGACGGCGAGCGCTTCAAGGGGGCGATCCGGGCGATGGGTGTCGATCCAGAGGAGCTCGACCGCGGCGCCCTGATGCTGCAGGCCCGGAGCTACCTCGTCGCGTACCAGAAGGACGTGCCGGGCAGTTGCACCCGTGCAGACGCCCTGTTCGGCCAGTCCGGGCGGATCATTCCCGGGATCTTCGTCCCGCGCTGACGTGTCGCCTACCGCAGGGGATGCCGGTTCGGCGCGAGAAAACGACCGCCGCACCGACACGAAGCAGCGCTCCACCCGAAGGCGGGCACGACCCGCCGCCCGCTACGACCGGCAGGGGCGAGCAGGTTGCGCATGAAATGGACGCGG
>CAXTCV010000069.1:0-16502 GCA_964242725.1 uncultured Methylobacterium sp. | reverse complement strand
TCCTGCAGCGCCGGCCCGAGGGGCTGTTCGCGGTGCGGCGGCGGCGATGAGCGGCACCCTCCAGACCGCCCTGACCAGCCCGACGGGGCCGGCGACGCGGGCCCTGCGCGATCCATTGGTCGCCGGGCTCGTCGGGCTCTGCCTCGCCACCGCGGCGGCCCTGCTGGTGGCGCCGCCCGCCCCCTACCTCGTCAACGCCGTGGGCCAGCTCGCCGCCTTCGCGATCCTGGCCGTCTCCCTCGACCTGATCTGGGGCTATCTCGGCATCCTCAGCCTGGGGCATGGGCTGTTCTTCGCCATCGGCGGCTACGTCTGCGCCATGCACCTGCTCGCCCACGGCGTCGCGGTGACCGGCGTGCTGCCGGACTTCGTGCAGTTCATGGGCTGGAAAAGCCTGCCGGCCTATTGGGCGGGCCTCGACCACGCCGCCTACGCCTTCGTGCTCGCGCTGGCAGTCGCCGGCCTCGTCGCCTTCGTGTTCGGGCTCGCCTCGTTCCGTTCGCGGGTCAACGGCGTCTATTTCTCGATCATCAGCCAGGCGCTCGTCTACGTCGCGATGCTGCTGATGTACCGCAACGATACCGGTCTCGGCGGCAACAACGGCATGACCGGCTTCCCGCTGCTGTTCGGCTGGCCCATGGGTGCGCCCGGCGTGACCGTTGGGCTGGCGGTCGCCGCACTGCTGGCGCTGGCCGCGGTGCTCGCCGGCGCGCGGCTCCTCGTCGGCAGCGCCATCGGGCGCCGGATGCTCGCCTGCCGCGACGACGAGACCCGCCTGCGCACGCTGGGCTACAGCACCACCCGGCTCAAGCTCGGGATCTGGTGCCTCTCGGCCATGATCGCCGCGCTCGCCGGCATCCTCTACGTGCCGCAGGTCGGCATCATCAACCCGCGGGTGCTGGCGCCCGATCTTTCCATCGAGATCGCCGTCTGGGTGGCGATCGGTGGGCTCGGGCGGCTCGGCGGGGCGGTGATCGGCGCCGTGCTCGTCAACGGCCTGAAATTCTGGCTGAGCGCCGCGATGCCTGAGGCCTGGCCCTTCATCCTCTCGGGACTGGTGCTCCTCGTGGTTCTGGTCCTGCCGAACGGGCTCCTCGACCTCGCGGGCCTGCGCCCGACCTGGCTGCGGGCTGCTCGATGAGCGCCCTGGTGGTCGATGCCCTCACCGTCGCCTTCGGGCGCTTCACCGCCCTGGATGCCGTCTCGCTGGCGGTCGATCCCGGCGAGGTGCGGGCGGTCATCGGGCCGAACGGCGCCGGCAAGACCACGCTGCTCGACGTGATCTCCGGCATCACCAAGCCGGTCTCCGGCCGGGTGACCCTCGGGGACGGGCTCGACCTGACCAAGTGCTCCGAGGCCGCGATCGCCCGGGCCGGCGTGCGGCGCAAGTTCCAGAAGCCCAGCGTCTTCCCCGCTCTCACCGTGCGCGAGAACCTGGAGATCGGCTGCGGGCCCGCGCTGGCGTCCCGCGAACGCCCCGACCGCATCGCCTCCGTCCTGGGGGAGATCGGCCTCGCCCCGCGTGCCGAGGTGCTGGCCGGACGCCTCGCCCACGGCGAGAAGCAGTGGCTGGAGATCGGCATGGTGCTCGCCGCAGAGCCCGCGCTCCTCCTGCTCGACGAGCCGGTGGCCGGCCTGTCCGACGCCGAGACGGCCCACACCGCCGCGCTGATCCGCGCGCTTCGGCGGCCGGACCGGGCGATCCTGGTGATCGAGCACGACATGGCCTTCGTCGAGGCCGTCGCCGACCGGGTGACGGTGCTGCACGAGGGCCGCACCCTCTACGAGGGCAGCATGCGCGGCGCCCGCGGCGATGCCCGGGTCATCGAGGTCTTCCTCGGACGATGAGTGATACGACGCCCGCACCGGCACGCCTCGCCGTCGTGGGGCTCGACCAGCATTACGGCAGCGCGCAGGTGTTGCGCGGGATCGACCTCGCCGTCGAGCCGGGCGCCTGCCTGGCCGTGCTCGGCCGCAACGGCGCCGGCAAGACCACGCTGCTGCGCTGCCTCACCGGCCTCATCCCGGCGAGCCGCGGCCGGATCGCCCTCGACGGGATCGCGTTGGACCGCCTGTCGCCGGACCAACGTGCCCGTTCGGGCCTCGCCTACGTGCCTCAGGGCCGCGAGATTTTCCCGGAGCTGACCGTCGCCGAGAACCTGCGTGTCGCGGCCCGCGCCCACGGGCTGGAGCGCACCGACGCGGTGGACGAGGCCGTCGCCCTGTTCCCGGCCCTGCGCGGGCTCTGGCACCGCCCGGGCGGCAATCTCTCGGGCGGCCAGCAGCAGCAGCTCGCCATCGCCCGGGCACTGGCCACCCGGCCCCGCGTGCTCCTCCTCGATGAGCCGACGGAGGGCATCCAGCCTTCGATCGTGGCCGCCATCGAGACCGTGATCGCCGGCCTGAAGGGGCGGATCACGGTGCTGCTCGTCGAGCAGTATCTCGATTTCGCGCTGCGCGTCGCCGACGCCGTGGTGGTGCTGTCCCGGGGCAGCGTCGTCGAGCGCGGCGATCCCGGGGCGCTGAACCACGATACGCTCACCCGCCACATCGCCGTCTGACAGCTCAACAAGGAGACGCCGTGTCCACGCATCACGAGATCCCCGCCACGCCCGAGACGATGGTGCTCGGCTACTTCGATGCCGCCCTGCCGCCGGTTCTCACCGTCGCGTCCGGGGACACCGTCACCCTGCACTCGCATCCGGCGGGCGGGCGCGAGACGCTCCATCCCGATCCGGCCCGGGTGCCCGCCGACCTGCTCCACGCCCTCGACACGCTGGAGCGCGGCCCCGGCCCGCATTTCGTCACCGGCCCGGTCCACGTGGCGGGCGCCGAGCCGGGCGACATGCTGCAGGTCGACATCCTCGACCTGAAGTTCCGCCTGGATTGGGGCTTCGTGGCGATCCTGCCGCTGCTCGGCACCCTGCCGGACGAGTTCACCGACTACGAGACCATCCACGCCGACATCGACACCGCCCGCGGCCTCTGCCGGCTGCCCTGGGGCACGGACCTGCCCCTCGACCCGTTCTTCGGCATCCTGGGCACCGCCCCGCCCGCCGCCTGGGGCCGCGTCGGCACGCCGGTGCCCCGCGCCTTCGGGGGCAACATGGACAACAAGGAGATGCGCGTCGGCACGACCCTCTATCTGCCGGTGTTCAATCCCGGCGGCGGCTTCTACGCGGGCGACGGCCACGGGGTTCAGGGCGACGGCGAGGTCTGCATCACGGCGCTCGAGACGGGGCTCACCGGCACGTTCCGGCTGACCGTGCGCAAGGATCTCCCGGGCGCATGGCCCTTCGCCGAGACCCCCACCGACCTGATGTCCATCGGCCTGCACGAGAGCCTCGACGAGGCGATGCGGCAGGCCGTGCGCGAGATGGTCCGCCTCGTCTGCGCGCGCACCGGACTCACCCGGAACCAGGCCTACATGCTGTGCTCGCTGGCCGGGAACCTGCGGATCACCCAGACGGTCGACGGCAACAAGGGCGTGCACATGCTCATGCCCAAGGCCGCCCTCGATCAGGCCCCGTCCCGGACGGCCTGACTCGCGATCGAATCGCCGCCTGCCAGATCTAGAACGGCGCGTCGTGCGGGTCTCGATATCCGGAACGGCGCGCGGTCTCTGCGGAGCATCAGACCGACGGCGAAAACCAGGACCGGCCGGCCGCTGCCGACCGGTCCGGCCGGTCCCGAGCGGGGAAGGGCCTCCGGCGCGCCGTCGTCGACGATGGGGAAAGGCGTGGAGCGGGCGATCGGGATCGAACCGACGACATTCAGCTTGGGAAGCTGACGTTCTACCACTGAACTACGCCCGCAACGGGATGCGTTTTGAACGGCTTAGGGGGTCCGAGTCAACGCCCTTTGTGACGGTGCCTTTCGCTACTGACCTGACCGGCTGGCTTTGGACCGGGCTGATTGAGCGGATCAGCCAGGCCCGGAGGAGGTAGGGATGAAGCGCGGACAGAGACCGAGCGCGGAGCAGGTCGTTCTGGTGCTGCGCCAGAGCGAGGTCCAGACGGCACAAGGCAAGAGCCTCTCCGTCGCCTGCAAGGCGGCGGAAAAGCTGGCTCGCAGATCCCGGACATCGCGCCAGGATCACCGTCGGAGAACGGGTCGTGTGAGAGCGTCAACGGCACGCTTCGTGACGCGTCGCTAAGCCCGGAGATCGTCTGCGCGCTGACGGAGGCGCAGATCGTGATCGGTCTATGGCCGAGCACAGACACCCGCGCCCGACCGCGTTCGTCGCTGGGCGATCGGCCACCCGCGCCCGTCAGCGACCCGGATCTGGCCTTCCGGCAACCCACGGCCGCGACCATGCCGTAGCCTCGCAACCAGCCCGGTCCACAATACCGGTCAGGTCAGGTTGCCGTACCGGCAAAGCGGTTCGTGACATCGAACGCGCGCAAGACCCTCACGTTCGTGGCAGCGGGGATCTCGCCGATCCGGACCGTGTGGCCGATCTGTCCAGCCAAGGCCGTGACCCGTCCCTTGAAGGGGCCGACTTTACCACCCCGTCCGCTAGCCCCCGTAAGCTGGTCGTAGACTTACCCGACCAAGCCCAACGACAACTCCTTGCTCAGGTACTTCGATGCTGATCATGCCAGATGAGACTCGGTGCCCGTGAGGTGCTGCGTGGCCGGGTTGATCCAATTGAAGGTGATGCCCGGTCCCACTGAGAGCTCGTCGCCGAGTACCGGATCGAGGTAGGTCAGCGCCCCGCTGAGGTCGAGCGCTGGGCGATCGAGCGAGATGGTCGAGAGTTGCCCGGTTTCGTAGGAGCCGGACGGGACCACGCCGAGCGCCGTGGCGCTCCAGTGGAAGTTGCCGGAATGCCAACCGACGAACGAGGCGAGGTCGAAGGCGCCGACGTTGAACACAGCGTCCCGCTCGCGCCCGCTGATGATCCGGTCGATCCGGGGCGCGGAGAGAGCTGCCCCGGCGCTCACGTTGGGTGTCCCGGACGGAATGGTGACGGAGACGCCGAGGTTACCACCCAGGATCTCGACCGGTGTACCCCAGACGGTTGTCCTGAAGGTCGCGCGGATGTCGAGCGTCACGTTCGCGGCGACGACCCCGCCGCTCTGGAAGGTGCGGTTGCCGCCGAGATCACCCTGGTAGAAGGAGGTCTCGCTCTTGCAGTAGAAGCCCGGAGGTGGGGTCGCCCCTGCGAGTGGTTCGCGCCTCTCGACAGCATTCATTGTTGCAGATTAGATCGTCAAAATTGACTTCGGTATCGATCTCACGTCGTTGCAAGGCTGCGCCTCAGCAACGTCGGTCGGCCTTCCGGCCGATGCATGGGGCGTTTGCCTGATCGGGGAATCCAGATTCATGAGCCAGGACGCGACGCGCATCAGCGTTCCCGAGGCGCCAGATCCGACGAGGCTCGCTCCCGCTGCACGGTCCAGCCGGCGATGGGGACGGTTCGTCGCCATCGTGGGCATTCCCCTCTGTTTGGCGGGTGGTTTTGCCCTCGCCCGCTTCTGGTCGCCCGACGCGGACCTACGCGTGACCACGGGGCCAGCCGGCGGGATCGCTCAGCGCTTCATGGCGGCGTTTGTCTCCGTTTCCGAGATCCAGCATCCCCGGGTTCATCTGGAGCTTGTGCAGGTCGCCGACCTCACGGCGAGCGCCAAGGCATTGGAGGAAGGCCGAACCGATCTCGCCCTTGCGCACCGACGTGGCGCCGCCCGCGAACGCACAGACGATCGTGATCCTGCGTCGTGACGTGGTGGCCTTCATCCTCCCGCCTCACAGCGGCGTCAGCTCGGTCGCGGGCCTCGCCGGCAAGGCGGTCGGCATCCCGATCAGACCCCTGCAGACCTACAACAGCCGGACGCTCGACACGGTCTTGAGCTTCTTCGACATCCCTGCAGGGCGCGTCACACGCGTGTTTCTGCCACTGGGAGAGCTGGGACAGGCCGTCAGGGCCAGACCAGCCACGCCGGACGACCCCGTCACGACCCTCGCGGTGACCTGTCGTTTCGCCGCCTCGGAGCTGATGAGCAATGTGGTGGCTGCGGCCATCGCCCGTTCAATCCTGACTGCCAAAGCCAAGCTCACGGCTGCGACCCCCGCTGACCAGCCAGATCGAGGGGCCAGATCCATCCGACACGAGCCCCATCCTGCCCGTCCATCCCGGCGTCGCCGCCTCCCTGAGCGGCGGTGACCAGAGCTTCCGCGATCAGTTTCAGAAATACTTCTACGTCATCGGAATCGGGGTGAGCCTGGCTGGATCCCTGTTCGCGGCCGGTACAAGCTCCTGGACGCGCCGCAGATCACCGGAGGATTGGCATCCGATGAGGAGGCTCGTCGAGATCGCGGACGCGGCGCCTATGGCCGGTCGAGGCACATTCGAGGCTTTGACGCGTGAGTTCCAGACCCTCATATCATATGTACTCGGCAAACAGGCTGGAACAGTCGACACCGATCGCCTTTCAGCGTTCTCTACGGCCTCGGCACAAGCAAGGCACGCGCTCGACACGCGTCGCGCCATGCTTGATCTTGGTTGCGTGCCCACTGCAGCCCCCATCCCGCCGGAGCCCAGAATCGCGCTGCGCATAGATCCATGAACGAAGTCCAGACCTCCTGATGGATACCACTGCGATGAACCTGTTCCAGCTCATCTACTCGTCGCGGCCGTTCGGATTTGATCAATCCGTCTTGAACGGCATCCTCTCACAGTCGCGCCGATGTAATACCCGTGATGGCATCACAGGCGCCCTGATATGCAGGTCCGATGTCTACCTGCAGATGCTGGAAGGCTCGGAAGAAGCGCTGAACGCCACCTACCAGCGGATCGAGCGCGATGATCGACATCTTGAAATCAATCGGCTGTCCTATGAACCTGTGAAGGGTCGTCTGTTTCCAGGGTGGGCTATGCGCGATGATCCAGCGCGGTCGTTCATGTGGAACCAAGCTGAAGTTGCAAAAGGCGCAATCGAAAATGCGACGCAAGAGCAGGTGTTGGCGATCTTTGAACGTCTCGCAGCAATGCCGGCCTGAACATCGCGCGGAGGCGGGCCGCAAAAAGTGAGACGGATCGTCCTAGACGGCACGAATTCGCGAGGTAACCTGCCCGACATCCTACAACCGGTGCGCGAGAAGCACCGCGATAGCGGCATCGACCGCGGATGCATCTGCTCCGACCCGCTCGACCAGCTCTGGATGCGCCAGGAAGACCGGACCGCAGCCCATGTCGCCGATGAAGGGATCGCGCGACGCCTCGCGCACGGATCGGATCGCCGTCGCAGGTTGGTCGAGGCGGCCGTGGCCATGTGTCAAACCGACGACAGCGAACCTTCGGACGCAACCAGCTGAGCAATATCCTCCGGGTTGGACGCCAAGGCATTCGATACCGTCCAGCCGGCCCGACGCATGAATCGCGCGGTGATCCGCACGCCGAACGTATGCTCCTCCCCTGGAGCGCTCATCAGACGCAGCTGCCTGTTGCCAGACGCTGACGTGCCATCTCGGTCTGCGCGGAACCGTGACAGCAGAAGCTGAAGGCGAGCCACACCGGTCGTCACGAAACAGATGCTCAACAGCATAGCCTGTCTGGAGGGGCGCTGAGAAAGCAACGATCACAGGTACGAGATCTTGACCGAGTACCAAGTCAGCGAACTTAGCAATCTTCCCCAATCGGCCAGTTCCGGTCGCTTCGGCGGACGTATCAGGACGGCTGGGCTGGGTGGATGTCAGCTGATCCGCTTTCGGGCAGTGATGCATGGGAGCGGACGTCGCCGCCGGGCCCGATCACGACCGACTTCGCTGAACCTGATTCGCGTCGCGCCCCTGAATCGCTCATCCGTTCTGCTACTGATCTGGCAGCAATCTGCCTCTCCCGCCTTTGCAATGGATCGGGCGAACATTCCGGAACGGGACCTCAAAGTGCTGGTTCGCGACCGAGTCGCGGTCTGCCATGCTTGTCAAGTCAGCGCGTGACGCCGCCGGTATTCCGCCGGCGTCGTACCGACCCGGCGGACGAAAGCACGCCGGAGCGTGTCGGCATCACGGAAGCCGCAGGCACCAGCCACCTGCTTCAGAGCGGCATCTTCGCCTTCCAGGAGGCGACGGACAGCTTCGATCCGCACACTCTCGACATAGGCGGCGGGCGTCAGGCCCGTCTCGGCGCGGAACAGACGCGCGAAATGGCGCGGGCTCATTCCCGCTCGTTCGGCCAGGCGGTCGACGCCGTGATCCTCGGCTGGACGGGCGGCCACCCAGCGCTGGACCTCCTGCAGGGCCGAGCGTCCAGCCGGAGCGCTGACCCCACGGCGGCTGAACTGCATCTGACCGCCACCGCGCTTGAAGAACATCACGAGCTGAGCCGCGACCTGGCGTGCGATCTCGACGCCGAGGTCCTCCTCCACGAGCGCCAGCGCGAGATCGAGCCCGGCCGTGACCCCGGCCGCGGTTCGCAGCGCCCCGTCGAACAGGCAGATCGCGTCGGGTTCGACGACAGCTTCGGGATATCGCTGCGCCAGGGCCTCCGCCACGGCCCAGTGCGTCGTCACCCGGCGGCCGTTCAGGAGGCCCGCCTGCCCAAGGAGGAACGCTCCGCTGCAGACCGAGCCGTAGCGCCGGCAGTTGACCGCGGTCCGTTCGAGCCACGCCAGAAGGTCGGGCCGAACGTCCAGGTCCTGGATCCGCGGAGCGCCGGCGACCAGAAGGGTGTCGAACCATGTCGGCGCAGCCTCGGGCGCAACCAGATCCACGACCAGCCCGCGCCCTGACGACGTGATGACCGGACCGGGCTCCATGCCGACGATGGCGAGGTCGTAGACGCCTTGGCCGCTCTGTGCGTTCGCCTCGGCGAAGACGTCGAGCGGTCCGGCGACATCCAGGAGTTGGACACCCGGAAGGGCAAGGACCGCAACGGATCGGGATGCCATGCAGGCTCCGTGGCTGACGATGTATGTCTTATGGCAGGAATCGTCGTCCGATGACGATTGATGCCATCGGTGAAGCGCCGTAGCTGTCTCCGACACGCAGTGCAAAGGAGATCCGCCATGAGCATTCGGTCTGAAGCCGCCGTCCCCGATAGTGCCCTTTCCCGTGCAATCACCGAATTCGTGCGCGACACCGAGACCGAACTGCTCTTCAACCATTCGAGCCGCGTCTATCAGTTCGGCGCCCTCGCCGGCGTCCATCGCGGCCTGAGCTTCGACCGCGAGCTGCTCTATGCCGGCGCGATGTTCCATGACGTCGGCCTGATGCGCGACCACAGCAGCGCCGAGGAGCGCTTCGAGGTGGACGGTGCCAATGCCGCCCGCGCCTTCCTGAAGGGGCACGGCGTGCCGGAGGCGGACGTCTACACCGTGTGGACCGCCATCGCGCTCCACACCACGCCCGGCATCCCCGTTCACATGCATCCCGTTGTCGCGCTGGTCACGGCCGGCGTCGAGATGGACGTGCTCGGCCTGACCTACGACCAGTATTCCGATGCCGAGCGCGAGGCGGTCGTCTCCGCCTTCCCCCGCACGCCGGACTTCAAGGAGGACATCATCCAAGCCTTCTACGACGGCATACGGCACAAGCCGGATACGACCTTCGGGAACGTGAAAGCCGACGTCATCGCCGACAAGGAGCCGGCTTTCCGCAAGGGCAATTTCTGCAGCGTGATCCGGGCCTCGCGCTGGTCCAGCAGTCCACATGCGTTGGGTTGCGGATGCGGCCACCACGACTGAGCCGCCCTCCCGCTCTGCGGGGCGAAGCATTCGCCTTCAGGCACTGCGCGAAGTGGACCTGCCGACGAAGGATCACCTCGGACACGGCACGTTGGACCACCGGCGAAACCGTACGGGTCGACGGTCGGTTCCAGCCTTGAGACGGGTCAGCGACGCAGATCAGAACGCCGCTCGTTCAGCGACGTGGATCGCCGCCGAACCGTCATACCAGTCGATCACGAGGCCCCTTGCTCACCGCGTGCCGGTCCCCGTCTCCGCCCCGGCATCGTTGAACGCCTCCTCGAATTCCGGCGAGGTCAGGAAGCGTAGCTCGGATCTGAGCGCGACGGCTCGCTCCATGCCGAAGACCGCTTCGAAACGGTCCTGGGCCCCGCGCCACAGCTTCGCCGTCTCGCCGAGCTTGGCCTCTCCCTTCTCGGTCAACGTGATGCGTCGGGCGCGACGATCCAGCGGATCGGGCACGAGCTGAATATACCCGTCCCGCGTCAGCGGCTTCAGCGTGTGGCTGAGGCCGGACAAATCCATGACAGCCCGTTCGGCGAGTTCCCGCATCGTCGGCGAGCCCATCTTCCGAACCGTCGCGAGCAACCCATGCTGCGTGGCGCGCAGGCCGCTCGGCGCCAGAGCGTCGTCGTAGAGCTGGCCGATGCGGCGCATGGCCTGCCGCAGGACGGCGTTGCTGCAGGTGGTGGGATCGTCGGTCATGGTCGCGTCCTATCGCGATGGCGTGGCCGGGTACACGTGCCGCTGCGGACGAGCGCCGCACGGTCCCGACGGAGGCTCGGCGACCGGGTTGACCCATCCACCTCGAAAGATGCATATGCAAGTGATAGAAACTTGCATATGCATTCGTTTACCCTCGGTTCCGGCTCCATGCCATCGCGGGATTGCCGCGGGGCCGGCCCCCCCTTCGCCGTCGAGGTCACACGATGGACCCGCGCACACGAGCCCTGCTGCACGATCCGCTCACGCTGACGTTGCTGCGCCTGGCCGCCCCGAACGTCCTGATGTCGGTGGTTCAGGCTTCGGTCGGCCTGATCGAGACCTACTTCGTGGCCGAGCTCGGCACTGACGCCCTCGCCGGCATGGCCCTGGTCTTCCCGATCTTGATGTTCGTGCAGATGGTCTCCGCCGGTGCGGTCGGCGGCGGGATGCTCTCGGCGATCTCGCGTTCGCTCGGCGGAGGACGCCAAGGCGAGGCGAACGGCTTGGTATGGCATGCGGTGGCGATCGCGGTGGCGCTCGGCGTGCTCACCACCGCGTCGGCACTGGCGTTCGGACCGGCCCTGTTCCGGGCCATGGGCGGCACGGGTGGTTCCCTCGATGCAGCCACGACGTATTCCGCCGTCGTATTCTCGGGCGCGTTGCTGGTCTGGTTGTTCAATGCGCTCGCCGCGGTGATCAGGGGGACCGGCAACATGAGCCTGCCGGCCACCGTGACGTGCGGGGGAGCGGTCGCGCTCGTCCCCCTGTCGCCGGCCCTGATCTTCGGCTGGGGGCCGGTCCCACAGCTCGGCATCTTCGGTGGCGGCGTCGCGGTACTCGCCTATTACGCGGTCGGCGTGGCGATCTTCGCCACCTACCTCTGGTCGGGGCGCGGCGTGCTCCGGCCGCCCCTGCGCCCACCGGCGTTGTCCGGTGCGGCGCTGGGCGCGATCCTTCGGGTTGGCGTGGTCTCTGCGCTGGTCACCGTGACGACCAACGTCACGATCGTGACGGCGACCGGTTTCGTCGGACTGCAGGGACCGGAGGCGGTCGCCGGCTACGGCACCGGCGTGCGCCTCGAATATCTCCTGGTCCCGATCGTGTTCGGCTTCGGCGCTCCGCTCTCGGCCATGGTCGGCACGGCGGCGGGTGCCGGCGACATCGCTCGGGCACGACGCGCGGCCTGGATCGGGGCAATCATCTCGGGATGCGTCACCGAGGTTCTGGGCATCGCCGCGGCCCTGGCGCCGGATGCCTGGCTGCGCCTGTTCGGCGACGATGCCGCGATGTTGGCGACGGGGTCCGCCTACCTGCGCATCGTCGGGCCCTTCTACGGTTTCTTCGGTTTCGGCCTGGCGCTGTACTTCGCCGCGCAGGGTGCCGGCCGCGTCGGCTGGCCCCTGGCTTCCGGCATCCTCCGGGTCGTCGTGTCCCTCGGCGGCGGCGCCCTGGCGCTCCACCTCGGCTGGGGGACGGACGGCCTCTTCCTCGCCCTCGGTCTCGGACTGGCCGCCATGGGAATCGGGAACGCCGCGTCGCTGGGCTTCGGCGCGTGGCTGCCCCCGGGGCCGGCGTCCCGGCCCATCATGGTCCGAGGCGACGATTATCCCGCCCCGGCGAAATCCTAGGAGACGCATCATGCAGACCCTCACGATCAACGGCCTGCGGCATGACGTGGATGTGGAGGGCGATACGCCCCTGCTCTTCGTCCTGCGCGACACCCTTGGGCTCACCGGCACGAAGTACGGGTGCGGCATCGGTCAATGCGGGGCCTGCACCGTGATCCTCGACGGGCAGGCCACCCGGTCGTGCCAGATCCCGGCCGACAGCGTCGGCGACGGCAAGATCACGACGATCGAGGCGATCGGCCAGGATCCGGTCGGCAAGCGGGTCGTCGAGGCTTGGGTCGGCGTGCAGGTGCCGCAATGCGGTTACTGCCAGTCCGGTCAGGTCATGGCCGCCACCGCCCTCCTGCAGCAGAACCCGAGACCCACCGACGGCGACATCGGCCAGGCGATGACGAACCTGTGCCGGTGCGGGACCTACAACGCCATCGCCGCCGCCGTGCGGCAGGCCGCGGCTTGAGGAGCGACGCACCATGAACGACCTCACCCCCCGTCGCCTCGCCCACGCAACGTCCGCCGCGAGCCAGGAGCCGATACGCAACCTTTCCCGCCGCGGCTTCCTCGGCGCGGCGGGCGGCGCCCTGCTCCTCGGCGTCGGTCTACCGGTGGATCCCGCCCTCGCCCAGGCCGAGGGCGCCGCGGCCATCGCACCGAAGCCCGGCACGCGGGTCGCCGCGTTCCTCGAAATCCGCCCGGATGGCACGGTCAAGCTCCTGAGCCCGTTCGTCGAGGGCGGGCAGGGCATCAACACCGGTCTCGCCCAGACCATCGGCGAGGAACTCGACCTCGATCCGAGCCGGTTCGCGGTGGAATGCGCGCCGCCCGGCCCCGACTACGCCGTCGTCAACGGCCTGCGCCTGACCGGCGGGAGCTTCTCGACCCGATCGAGCTACGCCGTTATGCGCCGCCTCGGCGCCACGGCCCGGGAGATGCTGCTGCGCGCGGCCGCCGCCCGGCTCGACGTGAAGCAAGAGATGCTCGCCACCGATGACGGCCTGGTGGTGCACAGGGCCTCGAACCGCAGTCTCGGCTACGGCGAGCTGGCCGAGGCCGCCCTCGCCCTGCTGCCGCGCGAGGACGTTCCGCTCAAGGATCCCAAGGACTTCCGCTACATCGGCCGGCCGATGGCCCGCCTCGACATGCGCGACAAGTCGACGGGCAAGGCTACTTACGCCATCGACCTTAAGGTCGAGGGCATGCTCCACGCTGCCGTGCAGCACGCGCCGCACCTCGGGACCGAACCGGAGGCGCTGACGAATGAGGCAGCGGTGAAGACGATGCCGGGGGTCCACTCGGTCCACCACCTGCCCGGCGCCGTGGCGGTCGTCGCCGACAGCTGGTGGCGGGCCCGCAAGGCGGTGGAGGCCTTGAGCGTCACCTGGACGAAACCCGCCGCCGACGGCCTCGCCACCGTCTCGGGCACGTTCTCGTCGACCGCCATGCTGGCGGCCCTCAAGGCCACGCGCGAGCCCGGATTGTCGGCCGAGGCGGAGGGGGACGTCGCCGGAGCGTTCGCCAAGGCGAGCCGTGTGGTCGAGGCGGAATACGACGCGCCCTACCTCGCCCATGCCCAACTGGAGCCGCCCTCGTCCATCGCCCGCTTCAACGGCGACGCCACCCTCGACGTGTGGCTGCCGAACCAGATGCCGGAGGTGTTCCAGTCCGTGGCCGCGAAGGTCGCCGGGCTCCAGCCCGACGTGGTACGGATCCACTCGCCGATGCTCGGCGGGTTCTTCGGACGCCACTTCTACTACGGCTCCTCCAATCCGTTCCCCCAGGCGATCCTGCTCGCCAAGGCGACGGGCCGGCCGGTGCGGGTGTTGTGGTCGCGCGAGGAGGAGTTCGGCATGGATGCGGTGCGGCCCCTCGGCTTCGCCCGCTTCCGCGCCGCGCTCGGTGCCGACGGGATGCCCCTCGCGATCCAGACGACCGCCGTGGGCGAGGGACCGATCAGCCGCTGGTTCGGCTCGATCTTCAAGGCGCCGGTCGATTCCTCCGTGGTGGAGGGCCTCGACAAGAAGCCCTACGCGATCCCGAACCGGCGCCTCGACTACGTGAGGGTGCCGCATCCCGTCACCATCGCCTTCTGGCGCTCGGTCGGGCACTCGATGAACGACTTCTTCTACGAGAGCTTCCTCGACGAGGTCGCACAGGCCGGCGGCAAGGATCCGTTTGCCCTGCGCCTGGCCCTGCTGAAGGACAGCCCCCGCCACGCGACCCTGCTCAAGGCCGTCGCCGACCTCGCGGGCGGCTGGAAGCGAGGACCGTTCCAGGCCGCGGACGGGACCCGGCGCGCGCGCGGCGTCTCCATGGCCTCGCCCTTCGGCTCGGAGACCGCCACGATCGCCGAGGTGTCGCTCAAGGATGGCGAGGCAAAGGTTCACGACCTCTGGATCGCCATCGATCCCGGTAGCGTGGTCAATCCGGCGATCGTCAAGCGACAAGTCGAAGGCGCTGCCGCTCTCGGGCTATCGGCGACCCTGCTGGAGCAGGTGATCTACGAGGGTGGAACGCGGCAGGCCCGCAACTACGACGCATATCCGATTCTCGATCGCGAGCGGATGCCGCGGGTGCATGTCACCATCATCGAGAGCGGTGCCCCCATGGGCGGCATTGGCGAACCGGGACTTCCAGGGGTTCCACCCGCGGTGGTCAATGCGGTGGCGGCGCTTACGGGACGCCGCATCCGCAGCTTGCCGCTTATCAAGGAGAAGCTCTCGGGCGCATGATGTTCGAGATCAACTTACCGATGCGCATCTGCATTGCCCGTAACTTCTACATTTAAATATTCCGAAGTGCTCCAGCGAGGCAATCCTGGAAAAACACTTCGGATATTATCTGGAAGTCCAACGACGGGGTGATCTTAACGGATCGGCATTTCGATGGCCTCGGTAACGATGCGAGAGTTATTGCGGTTGGCCGGGGTCAAGGAGGGCGTGGTCGTCAGGTCGGTTGCAGGTCTGACCGCTGCCGTCGTGCGCACCTCCTCACGATAAAGGGGCGGGGTGAGAAATATCGCTTCGTCTGCCATCACGGTCGGCGTCGGAGTAGCGAAAGCCAGGACAGTCAGGAACATTTTTTGGGACATGAATCTGCAAATCCGTTGCTACAGGAGCAGAGAATTCATCTTTTTTTAGGAGGATCTATATTTAAGCTTGAGGGTTACGATTAAGCCGATGTCGTCGTATAAAGATATCGAAGACATCGGTGATGCTGGACGCAATCAGACCTCAACCGGCCGGCGCGCTTTCAGTAGGCCGGGGCATCGATCCGGGCGCCCCAGACGTTGATTGCTCGCGTCTTCTGCACCGGCGTGACGATCGAGTTGGAGGCAGCGGCCTTCGCCGAAGCGTAAGCGCGTTCGGGAGCGATCGAACCGCGGCCGTGGACGGCGGTGTTGAGATCCGGCGCAGCGGAAGGAGCGCCGATCTGCGAGCCTGGAACGATGTAAGTATGACCCCAGGCTTCGAAGGTCTGAACCTGCTGAGCGGAGACGGGCCCGGCGAAGGTCGCTATGCCGGTCGTGACGGCGGCGATCGCCAAGGCGGAACGAATGGTCATCGGAGTTCTCCTGGAAATTTGAGAGATCGGTGCTTTGTGGTCCGACTGGACCGGCCCCTTCGCTCACTGCGATAAGGTTGATATAAACCTTTCGTCTTCGGATGAAGTGCGCTGTCGCACATCAGATGATATCAACTTATTGGTCGGAGGTCTGCCGCGTTCGGTCGCCGCTGCCCTTTTCAGACGATGCCAGAAGGCCCTACATAGTTGGTATCAACTTGTCCCAGGAGCTGTTGTGGCTGGAGCTTCCGTCCTTACCCCGAGCGTCGCGATGACCATCGAACAGGCCTGCTTTAGCTTCGCGGCCCAGAAGACCGCGCGGGCCATCGGTCGCCAGTATGACGCCGCCCTTCGTCCGAGCGGATTGTCGAATTGGCAGTTCACGCTGCTGGTCATGCTCGTACGTGACGAGCCGCCGACCATCAGCGGGCTGGCGCATCATCTGGCCATGGATCGCACCACCATCACCGCCAACCTGAAGCCCTTGGAGCGCCGCGGCCTTCTCGCGATCCGGGGCGATACCGACGACCGCCGGATCCGACGCGTCGTGCTTACGGACGAGGGGCGTGCATGCCTGAGCCAAGCGTATCCCCTCTGGGAGCAGGCGCAGGCGATCTGCGCCAAGCGTCTTGGTGAGGTTGATCAAACCACCTTCCGTGCCGCGGTGAGGGCCCTGTCGACGTGACGACATCCGGCTTGCCTCATAAGCCGGTCGGCGGACGGTCCGGAGGGTAGGGGTCAGGGCGGGTCAGCGATATCGATCCGATCCTCCGTGCAGTCCTCATCTCCGACTTCGCAGAAGAGCGAGCCGATCGCGATACGGCACGGCCGTGGCCATTGACGTGGCATCCGAGTCGTAATAGATGACGATCATAATCTTTTAACCGGGTGCAATCGGAGCTCGCGGGCAGATGTTGGATGCGAG
>CAXTCV010000068.1:0-16727 GCA_964242725.1 uncultured Methylobacterium sp. | reverse complement strand
AAGGCCCTCGGCCAGAACTTCCTGTACGACCTCAACCTCACCGGCCGGATCGCCCGCGCTGCGGGGCCGCTCGAGGGCGTCACGGTGGTCGAGGTCGGCCCCGGTCCGGGCGGCCTGACCCGGGCGCTGCTGGCCGAGGGGGCCGCCCGCGTCGTCGCGATCGAGCGCGATGCCCGCGCCCTGCCGGCCCTGGCCGAGATCGCCGCCCACTATCCCGGCCGGCTCGAAATCGTCGATGCCGATGCCCTCACCTTCGATCCGCGGCCCCTCGTCGGGTCCGGGCCGGCACGGATCGTCGCGAACCTGCCCTACAATGTCGGGACGGCGCTGCTCACCGGCTGGCTCGACGGCGAGGCCTGGCCGCCCTGGTGGGATCAGGCGGTGCTGATGTTTCAGCGCGAGGTGGCCGAGCGGATCGTCGCCGGCCCGGAGGAACGGGCCGAGTACGGCCGCCTCGGCGTCCTCTGCGGCTGGCGCACGGAGGCCGAGATCCTGTTCGACGTGAGCCCCTCGGCCTTCGTGCCGCCACCCAAGGTCACGTCGAGCGTGGTCCGGCTGACGCCGCGGACCCGTCCCCTGCCCTGCCGGGCCGGGGCCCTGGAGGCGGTGACCCGCGCGGCCTTCGGTCAGCGTCGCAAGATGCTGCGCCAGAGCCTTAAGGCGCTGACGCCGGAGGCCGGCCGCCTGCTGGACGCCGCCGGTCTGGAGGAAACGGCGCGGGCCGAGGAGATCCCGGTGGCGGGCTTCGTCGAGCTCGCCAATCTGTGGGACGCGCACAGAAACGCCGGCGCCGCTGTGGCGGCGCCGGCGTGAATTAGACGCACCCGGGCGCGAGTGCGGTCAGCGGGTCTGCTGGATCGCCGACAGTACCCAGCCACGGCCGGGCTGCCGCTGGAAGGTCCAGAGTTCCGTGACCTCCGGCGCGTCGGTCTGCACGATCCGGCCGCTGCCGCGCTCCACCATCACGTCCTTGAGGGCGTAGCGCATGGCCACGGTGGCGTATTCCGTGCGGTCCTCGGCCCAGGCCTCTGCCAGGTCGCCCTGCAGGAGCTTCACGTCGGAGATCTTGTTCACGACGCCGCGGGCGGCATTGTTGCGCAACTCCTCGTCGAAGTAGCTCACCATCTCCGGCGTCGACAGATTGCCGAGCGTCACCCGATCCTCGCGGGTATAGGCATCCTGGACGTCGGCAAGCAGCCGCTCGAACGCCTGGTAATCGGCCGGGCTGACCTGCACCGGGCGTGTCTGCGCCGGGCGCGGACCGCCGAACAGGCCGCCCCCGGCCCCGGCACCACCCATCGGGCCGGCGGGACCCTGGGCACCGTTCATGGACGAGCGCGTGTAGGGCGCGCCGGCCCCGGCGGGCTCGTTCCGGCGGCGGAAGAAGCGCAGGGCCAGCATCACCACGACGACGACGAGCCCGATCTGGAACAGCAGCCCGATCATCGAGGTGAGGCCGCCGAGGCCGCCGAAGAAGCCGCCGCCCAGCAGGGCGCCGATCAGGCCGGCGCCGAGCAGGCCCGCGAAAAAGCCGCCCCCGAATCGGCGGCCGGACGCGGCCGGAGCCTGCAGGCCGGGACTGCCCATGCCCGGGGACGGCGCCGTCTGCGAGCGCTGCATCGTCATGCCGCCGCCCGGCGCCGTCGGCGTGGCGGACGGGGCCGTGAAGGTGCGCGAGCCCCGGGAGCCCATGGAGCCGCCCCCGCCCGGACGGGCTTCGGCGGCGGGAGCCGCGACGGTCAGCGCCGCGGCCAGTGCCAGGAGGGCGGCCACGCGCCGGCGGCGCGAAATCTGGGTCAACATGTACACGCCTCTGAGGACGAGAACTGAACGGCGCGGAGCGCCAGCAACAATATGGGAACGGCTCACCGCGCGTTTTAGTCCTGGCCGCGACGCACGCGATGCCGTTTCCCACAGATTCAGTGAAGCGTGCGCTCCGGGGCCGCCGGGAAAGACAGCCGGACCTGGGTCCCCTCCCCGCTCCGGCTGTCGAGGGTGATCGTTCCGTTCTGACGCTTCATCAGACCATGGACGATCGCGAGGCCGGCGCCGCGCCCCGCCTCGCGGCTGGTCTGGAACGGTGCCAGCGCCCGGGCGAGCATCTCGGGCGACATGCCCTGACCGGTATCGCCCACGAGGATGCCGACGCTCCCCTCGCCGGGCGCCTGCATCGCGCGGTCGCCGGGATCGACCCGGAAGGTCGACAGCGTCAGCGTGCCGCCGGACGGCATCGCCTCGCAGGCATTGGCCACGAGGTGCCGGACGGCGAACTCGATCTGGGTCGGGTTGCTGATCGCCCGCGGCAGGCCCGGCGTGGCCGCCACGGCCAAGCGGATCCCGGAGGGCAGATCGGACCCGATGCGGTCCGCCAGATCGGCCACGATGGCGTCGAGGTCGACCGCGCGCACCTCCGGCGCGATGCGGCGGGAATAGGCGAGCAGCTGCCGCGTCAGGATGGCGGCCCGCTCGGTCGCGTCGGCCGAGCGCGAGATCGCCCGCTGGATGAACGGTTCCTGGCGGTCGCCGAGCCGGCGCTTCAGACCGTCGATGTAGCCGATCAGGATCTGGAGGAAATTGTTGAACTCGTGCGCGACGCTGTTGGTCAGCAGGCCCAGCGCCTCGCGCTGCCGCGACAGGGCGAGCGCACCCTCCGCCTCGTGGCGCGCCGTGACGTCGAGGATCTGGCCGATCCGTCCGGTCGTACCGGGCAACGGCGCCGTCGTCAGGCAGGCCCAGAAGCTCGTCCCGTCGGCATGCGCCGCCGGAAACTCCTGTGCCCCGTCGCGGGCCGGATCGGGCGCGGTCGCACGGGCGGCCAGGATCAGCTCGAGACCCTGCCGGACCAGTGTTTCCGCCGGGTGGCCCGTGAGCCGTTCGGCTGCGGGATTGGCGTGGTGGATGCGGCCCTGCGCGTCGAGCAGGAGGCTCGGCGTGGGCAGGGCGTCGAGAAGCGTGCGGGCCTCGTGCGTCAGCGGTACGCGCTCCCCCGCATCTCGATCCGTCTCGGGCTGCGCCATGCTGCGTTCGCGCTCAGCGGATGCGGAAGGCCCGCGACGGGCCAGCGATAGCGGCGAACGGCGCTTCGGCCAAGTCGTGACCGGATCCGCGACATTGCCGCGGGCCGCTCCGGCTATTGCCGGACCCACATCACCCGGGCGATCCAGGCGACCTCGCCGAGGTTCAGGACCCTGTCCTCGTGCTCCGGATTGAGGGAGGCCAGCTCCACCGTCCGGGCCGTGCGCCGCTTCAGCTCCTTGGCGAGCACCTCGCCCCCGTGCAGGCGGACCACGACGCGGTCGCCCTTGCGCACGCTGGCCGTGGGCGAGACGATCAGCACATCGCCGTCCCGGAAGAGCGGCAGCATGGAATCGCCCTGGATCTCGAGGGCGAAGGCCCGCTCCTCGCCGAGGTCGGGAAACTCGATCTCCTCCCAACCCGCGCCGCCGGTGGGCATGCCCTCGTCGGTGAAGAGGCGGCCGGCGCCGGCCTGGGTCAGACCGATCAGGGGGACCATGGTGCGGGCCGGGATCTCGCGGGCCTCGATGAGGCGCAGGAACTCGTCGAGGCTCGATCCGGTGGCGGCCAGCACCTTCGACACGGATTCCGTCGAAGGCCAGCGCCTGCGCCCGTCGGCGCCGACCCGCTTGGAGCGGTTGAAACTGGTCGCGTCGAGCCCGGCGCGCCGGGCCAAGCCGGAGGCCGAATAGCCGTGGCGCTCGGCGAGCCGGTCGATGGCGTTCCAGATCTGCTCGTGCGACAGCATAGCGGGCTCGATGGATCACCCTGACGGGGCCGGCACCCCCATCCCGCCAGCCCGGAATCGGCTGCCGTGGGGGTGCTGGAACGTTGCGCCGCCGGGTTCGGTCAACACCCCGCGGTTACGAGCGGAAATACCAGATGGTGTACGGTCGCGCGCACATCTCCCGGTTCGGACGCTGCTCTGTGACGCTCGGCCTAATCGTAGGAAAGTAGAACTACGGCTGGCAGAATGCAATCGCTCCTCGAATCCCGCGGCGACCCGGAGTTGCCGTGGACGGGCGGCACCTCTATCCACGCGTCGGTTCCGGGGAGCTTCGATGCCGCTCGTCTACAAGATCTGTCCACGGGGCTTGTGGCGGGAGGCCGAGGCGGCGGGCCGGTTCACGGGGGCGCCGATCGATCGCCAGGACGGCTTCATCCATTTTTCCACGGCGGCGCAGGCCGCTGAGACGGCGGCCCGCCATTTCGCCGGGCAGGCCGACCTGCTCCTGATCGCCGTCGAGGCCGACGCGCTCGGGGACGCCCTGCGCTTCGAGCCCTCGCGGGGGGGCGATCTGTTCCCCCACCTCTACGGCGCGCTGGCACTCGACGCGGTGGCATCGGTTGAGCCGCTGCCCCTGGGCGCCGACGGTCGTCACGTCTTCCCCGCCGGTCTTCTCCCGGCATGATCGGGCGCGCCTTCCCGCTCGTGCGGCCGCTGCTGCACCGCCTCGATGCGGAGCGCGCCCACGACCTGACCCTGCGGGCCCTCGCCCTGATGCCGCCCGTGCGGGATCCGAAGGACGACCCGCGCCTGGCCGTGGAACTTCTCGGCCGCCGGTTCCCGAACCCGGTCGGCCTCGCGGCCGGCTTCGACAAGGGCGCGCGGGTCCCGGATGCGCTGCTCGGCCTGGGCTTCGGCTTCGTGGAGGTCGGCGGCGTCGTGCCGCGGCCGCAGCCGGGCAACCCGCAGCCGCGGGTCTTCCGCCTGAGCGGCGATCGGGCGGTGATCAACCGCTACGGGCTGAACAGCGAGGGTCTGGCGGTGGTGGCTGCCCGGTTGCGGGCCCGGGCGGGCCGGCCCGGGATCGTCGGCGTCAATATCGGGGCCAACAAGGATGCGACCGACCGCCTCGCCGATTACGCCGCGTGCACGGCTGCCCTTTCGCCGCTCGTGGATTTCGTCACCGTCAACGTCTCTTCGCCGAACACGCCGGGGCTGCGAGACCTCCAGGGGGAGGCGTTCCTCGACGAACTGCTCGCCCGGACCGTCGCGGCCCGCGACGCCGCGGGGTCTTCGGCCGCGATCCTGTTGAAGATCGCCCCCGACATGACCCTGGATGCCCTCGACGCCATCTGTGCAACCGCCCGGCGCCGCGGTGTCCAGGCGCTGGTCGTGTCGAACACGACGGTGGCCCGGCCGGAGAGCCTCGTCGAGCGAGGGCTTGCCCGGGAGACCGGCGGCCTGTCCGGTCGGCCCCTGTTCGGGCCGGCGACCCGGATGCTGGCGCAGGCCCGGCTGCGGGTCGGCGATGCGCTGCCGCTGATCGGCGTCGGCGGCGTCGATTCGGCCGAGGCGGCCTGGACCAAGATCCTGGCCGGGGCGAGCCTCATCCAGCTCTACTCGGCCCTCGTCTATGACGGGCCGGGCCTCGTCGGGCGCATCAAGGCGGGCCTGTTGGAGCGGATGGACCGCGCGGGCGTCACGGGCCTGGAGTCGCTGGTGGGCCGCGAGGCCGCGGATCTCGCCCGAGCCCCCTGAACGATCGCGGATGCGATTCAGCAAGGCTTTTTAGAAAGGCTTTGCGGAGCCGAAGCTTAGCCTGTGTCCGACGCATGAGGGGCCTGCGCCCGCACGCCATTGTGAGGCCCGTCCGCCGGCGCTTATCTCGCGCTTGCGAGATCACTCGCGTCAGCCAATTCAGGACCGATCCATGGCCCAGTCCGAAGGGTCTTCCAAGCGCTCCTCCGCCGCCGGCGGCTGGGGCGCTCTGAAGAGCTGCGGCAAGCACCTGCTTGGCAGCCGCGCCCCGCTCACGGGCGCCCGCGCCCTGCTGAAGGCCAACCAGCCCGACGGATTCGATTGCCCCGGCTGCGCCTGGGGCGATCCGGAGCACGGCTCGTCCTTCGAGTTCTGCGAGAACGGCGTGAAGGCGGTCTCCTGGGAGGCGACCGACAAACGGACGCCGCCGTCCTTCTTCGCGCGTCACACGGTGACCGAACTGCGGAGCTGGAGCGACTACGCCCTGGAGGGCGAGGGCCGCCTCACGCACCCGATGCGCTACGACGCGGCGAGCGACCGCTACCTGCCGGTGAGCTGGGACGAGGCCTTCGCGGAGATCGGCGCGGCGCTGCGCGGGCTCGATCATCCGGATCAGGCCGAGTTCTACACCTCGGGCCGCGCCTCGAACGAGGCGGCGTACCTGTACCAGCTCTTCGCCCGGGCCTACGGGACCAACAACTTCCCCGACTGCTCGAACATGTGCCACGAGGCGAGCGGCGTCGCCCTGATCGACGCCATCGGCATCGGCAAGGGCACGGTTCTCCTGGAGGATTTCGAGAAGGCGGACGCGATCTTCTGCGTCGGCCAGAATCCCGGGACCAACCATCCGCGGATGCTCGGCGACCTGCGCCGCGCCGCCGAGCGGGGCGCCGACGTCTTGGTGCTGAATCCGGTCCGCGAGCGCGGGCTCGAGCGCTTCGCCGACCCGCAGAACACCGTGGAGATGCTGCGCGGCGCGAGCCGCCCCATCGCCAGCCAGTACCTCCAGCCGCGCTCCGGCGGCGACATGGCGGCCTTCCGCGGCATCGCCAAGATCGTGTTCGCCCGCGACGCCGAAGCCCTGGCGGCCGGCCACCCGTCGCTGCTGGACCAAGCCTTCCTGGAGCACCATACGGCGGGCCTCGACGCCTATCGCGCCGCCGTGGAGGCGACCGCGTGGGAGGCCATCCTCGACCAGTCCGGCCTGACGATGGACGCGATCGCCGCGATGGCCGACGTCTATCTCAAGGCGCAGCGCGTGATCGCCACCTGGGCGATGGGCGTGACCCAGCACCGCCACTCGGTGGCGACCGTCCGCGAGATCGCCAACCTCCTGTTCCTGCGCGGCCATATCGGCCGGCCCGGCGCCGGGCTGTGCCCGGTGCGGGGCCATTCCAACGTGCAGGGCGACCGCACGGTCGGCATCAACGAGCGGCCGTCCGCGGCCTTCCTCGACGCCCTGGAGCATCATTTCGGGCTCGCGATGCCCCGCAAGCCCGGTCACAACGTCCTGGCCGCCATCCGCGCCATGCGGGACGGCACCTCGAAGGCGTTCATCGGGCTCGGCGGCAATTTCCTGCGCGCGACGCCCGATACGCCGGTGGTGGCGCAGGCGCTGGCCTCCTGCCGCCTCACCGTGCACATCGCCACCAAGCTCAACCATGCCCATCTGGTGCCGGGCGCCATCGGCTACCTCCTGCCCTGCATGGGCCGCACCGAGATTGATCGGAACGCCGGGGGCAAGACCCAGATCGTGACCGTCGAGGATTCGATGAGCATGGTCCACGGCTCGGGGGGCATTAACAAGCCGGCCTCCAAGGAACTGCGCTCCGAGATCGCGATCATCGCGGGCATCGCCGAGGCGACGCTCGGTTCGGCGGCGATCGACTGGTCCGGGTTCGCGGCCGATTACGACCGGATCCGCGACGCGATCGCCGCCACGATCCCGGGATTTGCCGGCTACAACAGCCGGGTGCGCAAACCGCGCGGGTTCATGCTGCGCAATCTCGCCGCCGAGCGGGTGTTCGAGACGCCGTCGGGCCGGGCCAATTTCTCGGCGGAGTCCCTGCCGGCCGAGACCGAGCATCAGGCCGCACGGAAGGTACACGACACCTTTGTGCTGCAGACTTTCCGCAGCCATGACCAGTACAACACGACGATCTACGGCTTGGACGACCGCTACCGCGGGGTCTACGGCGAGCGCCGGGTGCTGTTCGCGCACCCGGACGATTGCGCGGACCTCCGCGACCGCTTCGGGGAGCGGGTCGACATCGTCGGGACGCACGCGGATGGCGTCGCGCGACGGGCGGAGGATTTCCGCCTCGTGCCCTTCGACATGCCCCGTGGCTCCCTCGCCGGCTACTATCCGGAGCTGAACGTGCTGGTGCCGCTCTCCACCTACGGCGAGAAAAGCGACACGCCGACCTCCAAGTCGGTGCTGGTGACCCTGCGGGCACGTGCCGCCGCGTGAATCAGGCGCCCGACGAGGCGGCGTTCGTCGCCGCCCTCCAGCGGATCTCGGGGGCGCATCCGGATCTCGACCCGCTGGCGGCGGGTCTCCTGACGGCGCTCGATCTGGGCCTGCCGGGTGACAGCCGCGCCTTCGCCCGCACCTTCGGGGTGGAGCACGCCCTGGTGCTGCGTGCCTTGGCGGAGCTCGAGGAGCGTGGCCACGTCGCCGTCACGGCCCGCGATGCGCGCACCCAGCGGACGCGCTTCACGGCCGCCGGCGGAGCGCGGGTCAGAATCCCTTCGCCTTGATCGCCTCGGCCCAGGTCACGGCGCGGCGGTTCACCCCGAGATGCTGCCGCTCGTAGAGCCGGCCTTCGAGCTTGATCGCGCCGCGCTTGGCGTATTCGGGCCGCTCGAACGCCTCGATCACGAGCTTGGCACGGCGCACCTCCTCCTCGGTGGGCGCGAAGGAAGAGTTGGCCGGCTCCAGCTGCGTCGGATGGATCAGCGTCTTGCCGTCGAAGCCGAGGTCGCGGGCCTGCCGACACTCGTCCCGGCATCCGTCCGTATCGGCGATGTCGTTGTAGACGCCGTCCAGGATCGCGAGGCCTTCGGCCCGGGCGGCGGCGAGTGCCATCATCATCCAGGGCAGCATCGGGACCCGCCCCGGCACGATCTTCGCCCAGGTATCCTTGGCAAGGTCGTTGGTGCCGAGCACCAGGCAGGTCAGGCGCTTGCGCGGATCGCGCTTGGCCCGGGCGATCTCCTGAATGTTGAGGATCGAGGCCGGCGTCTCGATCATCGCCCAGATCGCGATGTCCTCCGCCGCGTCGAGGGATTCGAGCCGGTCGGCGATGCTCTCCAGCACGGCCGAGGACGACACCTTCGGCATCAGGATCGCGTCGGGCTTGGCCTCGATGGCCGCGTGCAGATCCGCCTCGCCCCAGGGCGTCTGCGGGGCGTTGACCCGGATCACCAGCTCCCGGTCGCCATAGGCCCCGCTCTTCACCGCGGCGCAGACCTGCGTCCGGGCAATCTCCTTCTCCTCCGGCCCGACCGCATCCTCGAGGTCGAGGATGATGCTGTCCACCGGCAGGGATTTCGCCTTGTCGAGCGCGCGCTGATTCGAGCCGGGCATGTAGAGCACGCTCCGGCGCAGGCGCAGATCCGTCGTCATGGCCATGCGTGTCTTCCTCCTGCTTCGTCAAGCGGCCGCCGGGCGAACTCCCGTCGTTGCGGCGCACCCTAAAGCAGGTGGTGGCGTGCGCTACACCCCGAATCCCGGGTCCCGTGAGTCCCACCGCCGTTTGACACCGGGCCGGATCTTCGCTGACCGAGGCCGCGGTTTGGTCATGTTCGGCCGCTTAAAGGCGGCCGCAACGCAAGTCTCTGCTCCTGGATTTTCAGTCATGCGCACGGTGTTGGCGGCACTCACCATGGTCGTAGCCCTCGCGGCACCGGACTTTGCCTCGGCGCAGAGCCGGACGACGCTGGGGGTCGGGTCCGGCGCGGTCGCGGGGGCGCTGGTGGGCGGCCCGATCGGTGCGGTGGCCGGGGCGGTGGTCGGCGGCTTCGTCGGCCACGCGTCGGAACGGGGGCATCGCCGGGTCCGGAGAGCCCGCCGCTACGGATATGCGGCCCAGCGGCGGGCGCTCCCGCGCCGGGCGGATGCGGCGGCGGCGCGCGTCCCGGGCCCGGTGGCCCAAGCGGCACCGGCTGCGCCCGCCCCCGTTGCCACGACCTGGAAGGATCCGCATTAGGGCGCGCGCCGGCATCGTGCCCGCGCCGCGGCGACATCCGGTGCGCGGATGGCCTGCAAGATGAGCGGCACTGCGATCCGCGTCAGGCGGCCGCGCGGAGCCCCTGCTGGTCCGTGCTCGTGAACGTCGCCCGGGCGGGGGCGGGATAGGCGATGGCCTGTCCGACGCCGCGGGCGCCCAGGAACGTCACGAAGGCGATCCACAGCCCGGCATTGCCGAGGCCCAGCATCTGCACGATCCCGAGTGCCGTTCCGTAGGCCGCCAGCGCGCAGAGCATGAGGTTGCGCATCGCCCGGGTCCAGGTCGCACCGACATAGATGCCGTCGTAGGCGAAGGGTGCCGCGGCCGCGAGCGGCGCCAGCGCGGCGAAAGGCAGGTAGGTCCGCGCGGTCTCGCGCACCGGGCCGTTCGTGGTCACGAAATCGATGAAGGCGTGGCCGCCGACGAACGACAGCAGGCTGACGCCCAGCCCGAATCCCAGGCACCAGCGCAGGCTCAAGCCCGCGGCCGCGCGAAATGCCGCCGCGTCCCGGGCGCCGACCGCGCGGCCGCACAGGGTCTCGGCCGCCGTGGCGAACCCGTCGAGGAAGAAGCCGCCGATCAGAAAGAGATTCCACAGCACCGAATTGGCGGCGAGCACCACGTCGCCCTGCCGGGCGCCCAGGGCCGAGAACAGGACGATTCCGGTGATCAGCGCCAGGGTCCGGAGCATCACGTCGACGTTGACGCTGAGCGTCCTGCGTAGCGCCGCCGCATCGCGCAGGTCGCGCAGCGGAACCCGGAACGGGTGCGAGCCGAGCCGCGCCAAGATGACGAGTCCGAATCCCAGTCCCACCGCCTCCGCGCCGAGGGTCGCCAGCGCCGCGCCCGCCAGGCCAAGGCCGCAGCCCAGGACGAGGGTGAGCGTCAGTGCGATATTGATCAGGTTGATCGCCACTTGGAGCAGCAGGCCGAGATCGGTCCGCCCGCGGCCCAGCACCGAGCCGAGCACGCCGTAGCTCGCCAGGACGAAGGGCGCGGACAGGATGCGGATGTGGAAATAGGTGGTCAGGCCGGCGACCACCGCTCCGCTCGCCCCGCTGATCGCAAGGGCGGCCTCGCCGACCGGCCCTTGAAGCACCACCAGGGCGAGGCCGATCAGGGCGCCCGCCGCGAGGGTCCGGGCCAGGATCCGGTCGATCTCCCGATCGTCGCGGGCCCCGACCGCCTGCGCGGTGAGCCCCGCAGTCGCCATGCGCAGGGTACCGAAGGACCAGAAGATCGCATCGAAGATCACGGCGCCCAGCGCGATGGCGCCGAGCAGGGCCGCGTCGCCGAGGCGTCCGATCACCGCCGCGCCGACGAAGCCGAGCAGCGGCGTCGTGACGTTGGCGAGCGTCATCGGCAGGGCCAGGGCCAGCACGCGGCGATGCGTCGGCCGGCCCGGGCTGGCTGTCATGGACATCATGCCACCAGCTGAGAGCGCTCGCCGCCGAAGTGGATACCGGTTCGGCGTAAGCGAGTGCGTCAAATCAAGGACTTAGAGCCGTTCCAGGTCGCGGCGCGATCGGGAACGGCTCTAGCGGCGGCGAACGAGTCGTGAACCCGCGCCGGCGGACGGTTCGTCAGCGCGAGACGGCGAAGAGCCGCGCGACCAGCCAGAGCGGCACGACCACGATCGCCCCGGCGACGATCCAGCCGCCGAAATCGTGCAGCGACGCCAGGCCGATCTCCAACAGCGCCTGCGCCGAGTCGTACAGGCGCCAGAACAGGCGCCCGGGCGTCAGGCCGAGCATCGACATGAAGGCGCCGACCAGCACCGACAGAAGCAGCAGGCGCAGGAACACGCCGGCGGGGGAGCCGCCGAGGAAGCGCCGCAAGGCCGAGTCGCGGGGTCGGAGGGGCTCCGCCCCGTAGACGCCGCCCGGCGGCGGTGCATCCTGCCCGTAGCCCTGTGGGCGCCGCTGGTGATCGACGAGCATCGTACCCTCGTGAAAAGTCGCATCGGGGGGATCGGGGACGAAGCGGGCGGAACCGTGGCCGGGACACCACACCGCGTCGAAACCCGAGGGCCGATCGGGCGTTGGCAGGGTTCTGCCGCCCCCCTGAGATGGCAACCGGCGCCGATCTCGCCAAGATGCCGGACTCGGCGACGGAGGGAGCCGTCGCCGGATTCCCGTTGTCCCGCTCGGGCCAGGGGGCGATTTCCGGATCCCGGACGTTTCGTGAGAGGCTTCAAGTGCCGACGGGACCAGACGCACGATGATCGACCACGCCCTCTTCGACCCGGCGACGATCGATCCCGAGACGCTCCGGCTCAATGCCGAGATCGTCGCGGCCCACGCCGCGTTGCCCGATCCCTGGTCGCTGTCGATCGGCGAGGTGCGCGCGCGGCGCCGGGCCGGGACCAAGGCCGCGCCCGCGATGCCGAACAGTCCCCGGGCCGAGTGGCTGACCATCGACGGTCCTGGCGGCCCGCTCAGGCTGCGGGTGATCCGCCCGAAGCCGGGCGCGAAGGTGCGGGGCGCCTATCTTCACATCCACCGCGGCGGATGGGTCTGGGGCTCCGCGGACGAGCAGGATCCGTGGCTGGAACGCATCGCCGACGCCTGCGGCTTCGTGGTCCTGTCGGTGGAATACCGGCTCGCCCCGGAACATCCCTACCCGGCCGCCCTCCTCGACTGCGAGGCGGCGGCCCTGTGGCTCGCCGGGCCCGGCAGGGCCGAGTTCGGGGTCCACGCGCTGACCATCGGCGGCGAGTCGGTGGGGGCGCATCTCGCCGTGATGGTGCTGCTGCGGCTGCGCGACCAGCACGGTCTGCCGCGGGCCTTCCGGGGCGCGAACCTCAATGCCGGCTTCTTCGACCTGGGCCTGACCCCGTCGGTGCGCAACTGGGGCGAGGAGCGCCTGGTGGTGAACACCCGTGACCTCACCCGATTCGCCGACGGCTACGTCCGTGAGGGCATCGACCGGCGCCGGCCGGACGTCTCGCCGATCTACGCCGACCTGAAGGGCCTGCCGCCCGCCTTGTTCACCATCGGGACCGCCGATCCGCTCCTCGACGACACCCTGTACATGTCGGCGCGCTGGGCCGCAGCGGGCAATGGCGGTCACACGGCGATCTATCCCGGCGGCTGCCACGTCTTCGCCCGCTACGCGGGCCCGATGAGCGAGCGGGCCCTGGAGCTGATCGACCGCTTCCTGATGGCGCTCGCCTGAGCGATCCGTCAGAGGTCCTGCCGGAGCGGTTCCGGGCCTGGTTCGCGACGCGCGGCTGGGCGCCCCGACGGCACCAGCTCGACCTCCTGGCGATCGCCGGGGCCGGTCGCTCCGCATTGCTGGTGGCGCCGACCGGGGCCGGGAAGACCCTGGCGGGCTTCCTGCCGAGCCTCGTCGAACTCTCGGAACGTGGGCGGCAGAAACTGGTCCCGAAGGGGCTGCACACCCTCTACGTCTCGCCGCTCAAGGCGCTCGCTGTCGATATCGCCCGCAACCTCGACGCGCCCATCGCCGAGATGGCGCTGCCGGTGCGTGTCGAGACCCGCACCGGCGACACGCCCGCGCACAAGCGCACCCGGCAGATCAGCCGCCCCCCCGACATCCTGCTGACCACGCCCGAGCAGCTGGCACTGCTGATCGCCCATCGCGAGGCCGCGGCGTTCTTCTCCGGGTTACGCTGCGTGATCCTCGACGAGTTGCACGCGCTCGTGACCTCCAAGCGCGGCGACCTCCTGTCGCTGGCGCTGGCGCGGCTGCACCGCCTGAGCCCGGGGCTCGCGGCGATCGGGCTCTCGGCGACCGTGCGCGAGCCGGATGAACTGCGGAGATATCTGGTGCCGCAGGGGCCGCTTCCCCCTCCCCCCTCCGCGGGGGAGGGTACCCGGCGCAGCAGGGGGGGAGAGGGGAACCCGGCGTCCGGAAGGGGCGAAGGCCTTCATGGCCGTCGAGCGATGTCTTGCAGCGTCGCTCTTCTCTCCCGACCCGGCCTGGCGGCCGGCCCACCCTCCCCCGCAAAGGGGGGAGGGAAAACCGCGGCGCCCATGGCCGACCTCGTCACCGTGGCCGGCGGCGCGCGGGCGGATCTGCGCATGCTCGATCTCGGCCGGCCTCTGCCGATCTCCGGCCACACCGCCTGGCACTCGATGCCGGCGATCTACGCGCTGATCAAGGACCACCGCACCACGCTGGTCTTCGTGAACACCCGCCTCCAGGCGGAGTACACGTTCCAGGAACTGTGGCGGCTCAACGAGGACGCCCTGCCGATCGCGATCCACCACGGATCCCTGGATGCGCAGCAGCGCCGCCGGGTCGAGGCCGCCATGGCGGCGGGGCAATTGCGGGCGATCGTCTGCACCGCCACCCTCGATCTCGGCATCGACTGGGGCGACGTCGACCTCGTGGTCAATGTCGGTGCGCCGAAGGGCGCCAGCCGGATCATGCAGCGGATCGGCCGGGCCAACCACCGCATGGACGAGCCGTCGAAGGCCTATCTCGTCCCGGGCAACCGGTTCGAGATGCTGGAATGCCAGGCGGCCCTGGACGCCGTCGAGGAGGCCGCGCAGGACACCCCCGATGCCCGGCAGGGCGCCCTCGACGTGCTCGCCCAGCACGTGCTCGGCATGGCCTGCGCCGACGCCTTCGATCCGCTGGATCTCTACGACGAGATCGTTTCGGCCACGCCCTATGCCGGGCTGACCTGGGAATCCTTCGAGCAGGTGGTCGATTACGTCGCCACCGGCGGTTACGCCCTGCGCGCCTACGAGCGCTTCGCCAAGATCCTGCGCGGGCCGGACGGGCTGTGGCGGGTGCGCGACGCCCGCACCGCACAGGCCTATCGGATGAATGTCGGCACCATCGTGGAGGCGGCGCGGGTGCGGGTGCGCCTCGGCCGGAGCCTGCGGGGCAAGCCCGGCACGGTGCTGCCGAAATCCGGCCGGGTGCTCGGCGAGATCGAGGACGAGTTCGCCGAGACCCTGACGGTGGGCGACACCTTCCTGTTCGCCGGGGAGACGCTCCGCTTCGAGGGGCTCGCGGAGGACGAGTGCCTCGTGACCCGCGCGCCGCCCGGGACCGACCCGGCGATCCCGTCCTACGCGGGGTCGAAATTCCCGCTCTCGACCTTTCTGGCAGCGCGCGTCCGGGCGCTGATCGCCGACCCGTTCGAATGGGACCGCCTGCCGGAGCAGATCGGCGCGTATCTGCTGCAGCAGCGTCGCCGCTCGGTGCTTCCCGGGGAGCAGGATCTCTTGGTCGAGACCTTTCCCAGGGGCAAGCGGTACTATCTGACGGCGTTCCCGTTCGAGGGCCGGCTCGCTCACCAGACCCTCGGCATGCTGCTCACCCGGCGGCTGGAGCGCGCCGGCCTTCGGCCCCTGGGCTTCGCGGCCAACGATTACGGCATCGCCATCTGGACGACCCGGGACGTCTCCGAGCGCGCCGTCCTCGACCCGGACTTCATCGGCGACCTGTTCGCCGTGGACATGCTCGGCGACGACCTGGAGGCGTGGCTCGACGAGTCGGCGATGATGAAGCGTACCTTCCGGCAATGCGCGGTGATCGCCGGGCTGATCGAGCGCCACCATCCCGGTCTGAAGAAGTCGGGGCGGCAGGTGACGATCTCGACGGACCTGATCTACGACGTGCTGCGCAAGCACCAGCCCGACCACCTCCTGCTGCTTGCGGCGCGGCAGGATGCGGCAACCGGACTCCTCGACGTGAGGCGCCTCGGCATGATGCTAGAGCGCATCCGGGGGCGAATCACGTACAGGGCTCTCGACCGGGTCTCGCCGCTCTCCGTATCCGTGATGCTCGAGATCGGGCGTGAGCGGGTCTACGGCGAGGGCGCCGACGAGATCTTGGCCGAGGCCGAGGCGGAGCTTCTCCAAGAGGCGCTGTCCTGACGGTCGATCCGCCCTACCCCGACGACACCGAGGATGCGATCGTGGCGGCCGGCCTGAGACTCGAGAAGACTCACAAGCACCCGACCCTGCTGCTCGCGGGCGAGACCCTGATGCTCGACCTGTGCGGCGGCCTCTGGTTGCCCGAGCACCGGACGCTGATCGTGTCCGATCTGCATCTTGAGAAGGGCTCGTCCTACGCGGTCCGGTCCGGCCAGTTCCTGCCGCCCTACGACACCCGCGAGACGCTCGCCTGCCTCCACGAGGCGGTCGCCCGCCATGAACCGGCCCGGGTCGTGGCCCTCGGGGATTCGTTCCACGATGCCCGCGGACCCGAGCGCATGGAGCCCGGCGACCGGGCCATGGTGGCGGCGCTCCAGGAGGGGCGGGACTGGGTCTGGATCGCCGGCAACCACGACGCCGCGATCAGCGAGGGGGTCGGCGGCCGCTACGCCGACTCGCTGACACTGGGCGGCCTCGTCCTGCGCCACGAGCCGAGCCCGGGCGAGGCGCCCGGGGAGATCGCCGGGCACCTCCATCCCTGCGGCAAGGTCGCGATGCGTGGCCGCGCGGTCCGCCGACGCTGCTTCGTCACGGACGGCAGCCGCGTGGTGATGCCGGCTTTCGGCGCCTATGCGGGGGGCCTCAACGTCCGCGACAGGGCCATCGAGGGCCTGTTCCCGAAGGGTTTCACCGCCCATCTCCTGGGAGACGGACGGGTCTTCGCCATCGGACGGGCACAGCTCGCCCGGGACTGAACCGGAAGCGGTCCGCGTCGTCCGATCGATCGGATCAGTTCGCCGTCATGAAGCGGTTTACGCTCGCCGACAGGCTCGAGGAATGGTCCGCCAGGCGCCCGGCGATGCCCCGGACCGCCTCGGCGAACTGGCCGGTCGCGTTCGCTGCCTGCGAGACGCCGCCGATATTGCCCGACATTTCGTGGGTCGAGACCGCCTGTTCCTCGACGGCGCTCGCCATCGCCAGGGTCAGCTTCGAGAGCTCGCCGACCGCCGCGGTGATCATCTCGATGGCACCGACCGCCTCGCCGGTGGCGCTCTGAATCGCAGAGACCTGCTGGGTGATCTCCCCGGTCGCCTTGGCGGTCTGCTCGGCCAGCGCCTTGACCTCGCTGGCCACCAC
>CAXTCV010000067.1:0-17121 GCA_964242725.1 uncultured Methylobacterium sp. | reverse complement strand
GTGGCGGTGAACTCGCCGTCCATCATGTAGCTCTCGAGCTTCGACATGTTGACGCCGTTCGTCGCGAAGCCGCCCAGCGCCTTGTAGAGGGCCGCCGGGATGTTGCGGACGCGGAACACGAAGCTCGTCACGCAGGGCTCCGTCCCGGGGGCGACCGGGTCGGCCTCCGGGGAGAGCACCACGAAGCGGGTGGTGTTGTGCGCCTCGTCCTCCACGTCCCGCTCCAGGATGTCGAGGCCGTAGACCGCGGCGGCGAGCGCCGGCGCCAGGGCCGCCCGGCTCGGGTCGCCCAATTCGGCGATCTCCCGGGCCGCGCCGGCGGTGTCGCCTGCCACCACGGCCTTGAGGCCCAGGCGCCGGATGAGCCGCCGGCACTGGCCCAGGGCGTGGACGTGGCTGTGGACGCTGCGCAACCCGTCGGCCGAAGCGCCGGGCAGCACCATCAGCTGGAAATGGATCGGCAGGAAGTGCTCGGCCACGATGTGCAGGGGCGAGGTCGGGATCAGGTGGTGGATGTCGGCGACGCGGCCCGCGATCGAGTTCTCGATCGGGATCATCGCCCGCCGGGCCCGGCCCTCGGTGACCGCCGCGAAGGCGTCCTCGAAGGTGGGGCAGGGCAGCGGCGTCCAGTCCGGATACGCCTGCGCGCAGATGATGTGCGAGTTGGCCCCGGGCTCCCCCTGATAGGCGATGGTGCGGTCGGTCATGGCGGTGGGGATTCGTTCGCGAGGTCAGTTCAGGCGCCGGCCCCGGAGCAGGGCGCGGGCGCGGTCCAGGTCGGCCTGGGTGTCGACGCCGAGCGGCAGGTCGTCGACGATGACGGCGTCGATGCGCATGCCGGCTTCCAGCGCCCGCAGCTGCTCCAGCTTCTCCCGCAGCTCCAGCTCGCCCGGGGGCAGGGCGACGAAGCGGCCGAGCGCCGTGCGCCGGTAGGCGTAGAGCCCGATATGGTGCCAGAGCGGTCCGTCGCCCCAGGGGGCGCGGGCGCGGGTGAAATAGAGGGCGCGCAGCCGCCCGGGGCCGACATGATGGCCGACCAGCTTGACCACGTTCGGGTTGTCGGCCTCGTGCGGATCGGTGATCGGCGCGCACAGGGTGACGATGTCGACGGTGCGGTCGGCCAGCGGCAGGATGGCGGCGCCGATGATCGCCGGGTCGATGGTCGGCAGGTCGCCCTGCACGTTGACGACCACGTCGTGGCGGCCCTCCGGATCGACGCTCTCCAGGGCCTCGGCGAGCCGGTCGGAGCCCGATGGATGGTCGGCCCGGGTCATCACGGCGATGCCGCCCGCCGCCTCCACGACCCGGGCGATCTCCGCCGCATCGGTGGCCACCACCACGGGGCCGATCCCGGCCGCCACCGCCCGGCGCCAGACATGGACGATCATCGCCTCGCCGGCGATGTCGGCCAGCGGCTTGTTCGGCAGGCGGGTCGCCGCGAGGCGCGCGGGGATCAGGACCAGGGGATCGGACATCGCGTTCGGACCCGACGATTCGCAGCGCGGGCGGGGGCCGGACGGCCGCGCCGCATGCGGGGCCGGCTGCTTATCAGGCCGGCGCCTCGTTGTCGTCCCCCGGGGCCCGGGAACCCGCATGGCGAAAAGATGCCACCCGGTGACAAGCTTGACGATTCACCGGCAGAATTCTGCGCCGCAGCGCCGCGGGGGGCATCGCCGGCATTGTCAGGTGCCGCATCGAACGGCTAAGGCAACTTCGAAATCTTCCAAATGTCCGGCGTCCGAATGCGCTCGCTCGTGATCAGGCGCGCGACGGGCCCGGGCCGAGACGCGAGTAGAGCATGAACGCGTTCGAGGTGAACAAGGTCCTGGGCGCGGTCCTCGGCGCCCTGTTGTTTGCGGCCGGATCGGGTTTCGTCGCCGAGTTGATCTACCACCCGCGGCCGGCGGGCAAGGCCGGATACGACCTGCCCGAGCCGGAGCCGAAGACCGCTGAGGCCGCCCCTGAGGAAAAGGTCGAGCCGATCGCGGTCCGCCTCGCCAGCGCCAGCGTCGAGAAGGGCGAGGCCGGCACCAAGGCCTGCCATGCCTGCCACAACTTCGAGAAGGGCGGGCCGAACAAGGTCGGGCCGGGCCTGTACGGAGTCGTCGAGCGGCCGAAGGGGGCGCATCCCGGCTTCGAGTATTCGGCGGCCATGAAGGAGAAGGGCGGCGCCTGGACCTACGCGGACCTCGACGAGTTCCTCACCAATCCGAAGGCGTACGTGAAGGGCACCAAGATGGCCTACGCCGGCATCGCCGCGCCCCAGGAGCGCGCCAACGTCATCGCCTACCTCCGCTCGAACGCGGAGGATCCCAAGCCGCTGCCGGCCGTCGAGAAGACCGAGGCGCCGGCACCCGCGGCCGCCCCCGCGGCGGCGAAGCCCGCGGAGGCACCGGCCGACAAGCCGACCGCCGCCAAGCCGGCAGCCTCCAAGGCGTCCGAGGGCAAGGACAGCCCGGCCAAGCCGGCGGATACCAGCACGGCCAAGCCGGTCGAGGAGAAGTCGCCCGGCAGTCCCCGCGCGCCCGGCGAATCCAGCGACCGCAATGCGCCGGCGCCGCCGGCCGGCGCGCATGACGGCGACCAGCAGGGCCAGCCGTCGAGCGCGATCCCCGCCGAGCCGACCGCCCCCGCGGCGCCGGCCGCCAAGGAGCCGCCCGCGCAGGCCAATCCCGAGGCGGTCGATCGGGCGAAGGATCTCGACGTGACCGTCCCGAGCAAGGATCCGAACGCCCCGAAGCCGTAGGGCCGCGCAGAGGCGCGGGCGGCACTGATCTGGTCGCTGCGATCACGGCGGAACGCATCCGGGCCGGATCCATGGCTGTCACATCGTGATGAAGCCGTGTGTTTCCCCTTCCCCTTGTGGGCTTGCGGCTTCGCGGACCGAGCGGGGGGGCACGCGGGCACAGGCCGAGGCGCGGGCTCCCTCGCCCGCCCGGGCGAGGGGGCCTGCCGCGCCGTCCCGGGCCGAGGTGTGACCATCGCAGCCCTTGTGGGGAGGAGAACGCGTCCGGTCGGTGTCCCGGCACCTCCGGTGACACCGTGTTAGGGCTGGCTCGACGGCGCCAAGGGCTCGGCACCGGCGCCTGCGGCGCGTGCCGGTCGCCACAGGGTGGCGGATACAGGTCGTCAGAGCCTCGTAGCCGTCCTGCAGGGGCCCGCCCGGTTCCCGACCCGGCCTCGCGACCGGTTCGAGGCCTGGCTTCCCGGCCCGTCCGATCGTCGGGCGGATCGGCACCCGGCCGTCTGGAGATGCCCTGCGGTCCCGTGCATCGGGACCCGCCGACCTTCGATCCGGTGCAGCCCGCCGGGCGCCGGGCCCGACCTTTGCCTTTCGGCGGCCGCGACCCACCATTCGGCCGGGTCGGAGAACCGTGAAGGAGTGGCCTTGCCAGAGCGCAGTCTCAGTCCGGAGGAGCGCCCGGCGCCCCTGCCGCTGCTGGTCGCGGTGACCATGACCGGAACGGTCGCGCTGCACATCTTCGTGCCGGCGCTCGCCGCCGTGGCCGCGGATCTCGGCACAAATGCGGCCGGCGCGCAGCTCACCATCACGGTCTACCTGATCGGCCTCGCGGGCGGCCAGCTGCTCTACGGTCCGCTCTCCGATCGGTATGGGCGGCGCCCGATCCTGATCGGCGGCCTCGGCCTCTATCTGGCCGGGCTGCTGCTGGCGATCCCGGCGCCGAATATCGGCGTGCTGCTGGTGGCGCGCGTGCTGCAATCCCTCGGGGCCTGCGGCTCCCTGGTGATCGGCCGGGCCATGGTCCGGGACGTCTCCACCCGCGAGGACGCGGCCCGGAAACTCGCGATCCTCACCACGGCGATGACCCTCACCCCGGCGCTGGCGCCGGCGATCGGCGGGGTCGTGAACGAGGCCTTCGGCTGGCGGGCCGTGTTCGTGGTGCTCGCCGGCCTCGTGGCCGTGCTGGGGGCCCTGGTGGTGTTCGCGCTGCCCGAGACCAACCGGCACAAGGTCGCGCTGCCGGGCTTCGTCGCGGTGCTGGCCGGCTACCTGCGGCTGGTGCGGATCCCGGTGTTCCGCGCCTACCTGGTGGCGGGGGCCTGCGGCGGCACGAGCCTCTACGCGTTCCTGGCGGTGGCGCCGTTCCTGCTGGTGGACCGGCTCGGCCGCTCCTCCCAGGAGGTCGGGTTCGATTGCCTGATGGTGGTGTTCGGCATGGTCGGCGGGGCGATGCTGGCCAGCCACCTCGCCGCGCGGGTGCCGATCCGCAGGGCGGCGCGCCGCGGCAATCTCCTCTGCATCGCCGCGGCGGTGACGCTGCTGCTCGTCGACCGGACCGGCCAGCTCGGCGTCGTCAGCCTGATCGCGCCGCTCTTCGCCTACGCGGTCGGCGTCGGCCTGCTCAGCCCGAACGCCGTGGCGGGCCTGATGAACGTCGATCCGCACGCGGCCGGCTCGGCCTCCAGCCTCTACGGCTTCACGCAGATGACCTTCGGGGCGCTGTTCACGGCCGCCGCCTCCGCCTGGCCCGCGACCACGGCGACGCCGGTGGCGCTGGCGCTGCTGGCCGCCGGGCTGATCGCGGCCCTGGCGCTCCGGCGGGCCTGACCCTCAGGCGCGCACCGGTTCCACGAGGCCGGAGATGCCGGCGCAGAACCCGTCGGCGAGGTCCAGCCACAGGAGGCGCGCCGGATCGACCGGGCCCGGCAGGGCCAGTCGCCCCGGCGGCACCGGGGCGAAGCCGAAGCGGGCGTAGTAGGGCGCGTCCCCCACGAGGAGCACGCAGCCTTCGCCCGTCTGCCGGGCCGCCTCGATCGCCGCGCGGACCAGGGTCGTCCCGATGCCGCGGCCCGCGAAGCTCGGATCCACCGCCAGGGGGCCGAGCATCACGAAGCGCGTCTGTCCGGTCCGCACCGGGCCCATCCGCACCGAGCCGACGAGGAAGCTGCCCACCGAGGCCGTGACGCCGAGGTCCCTCCGCTCGGCCGCCCCCTCGCGCAGGCGATAGGCGGCGCGGGCGAAGCGGCCGGGGCCGAAGGCCCGGCCCTGGAGCCGCGCGATGGCGGGGGCGTCCTCCGGCCGCTCGGGCCGGATGACGAGGGACAGAGAGGTCACGGGCAGGCTCACGGGATCGGACGGTCGCCGCGTAGCAGCGTCTGGTTGGTCGCGCTACTCCGCGGCCGCCAGGGCGGTCCGCGTCCCGCCCTGCGTCAGCTTCAGGAAGCCCAGCGCCGAGAGCCAGATCACCGCGCCGCAGGCGGCCGCGAGGCCGAGCACCAGGGCGAAGCCGCCGCGGTCGTGGAGCACCGCGATGGCCGGCACCACGAAGCCGCTCGCCGTGAAGCCCACGAAGTAGCGCACGCTGTAGGCCCGCGCCCGGTAGGCCGGGGGCACGTAGCGGGCGATCATCGCGTCGTTGATCACCACCTGCCCGTAGATCGCCGTCATGGCCAGCACGAGCCCGGCGAGCAGCGGCAGGCCGGTGGAGAGCGCGGCGATCCCCAGGCCCAGCGGCTGCAGGATCGAGAGCGCCACGAACAGCGCCGGCAGGCTGTACCGGTCGATCAGCCGGCCCATGGCGAGCTGCATCAGGGCCCCGAACAGGAACACCACGGTGGCGAGCGACCCGATCAGCGCCAGGGGCAGCGCGTGGCCGACGCCCTCGTCGATCACCTTGGGCAGGCTGATCGTCGTCAGGTTGAAGGTCAGGCCGCCCGCGAAGATCGCCACGGCGAACATCGCCATCAGCGCCCAGGGCCGGGTCACCGGGATCACCGCTGCGCCGCCGGCCTTCCTGGCCGAAGCGTCGCCGTCGCCCGGCACCAAAGCCACGAAGGCGGCGCCGCAGGCGAGGCAGACGAGGCCCGGGACCACGAAGGCCGCGCGCCAGCCGACCGTGGCGGCCAGCAGGGCGGTGACGCCCGAGGCTGAGGCCGCGCCGAAATTCCCCCAGACGCCGTTGAGGCCGAGATCGCGTCCGAGCCGGCTTGCGTGGGTCACCAGCATGGCCGAGCCGACCGGGTGGTAGATCGCCGAAGCGAGGCCGAGCACGCAGAGCCAGAGGGTGAAGCCGAGCGGGGTCGAGGCGCTGGCCACGCCGAGGCAGGACAGGCCGTAGCCGAAGAAGAACAGGGCCAGCATGGTGCGCCGCCCGAACCGGTCGGCCAGCGAGCCCATCGGCAGGGAGCACAGGCCGAAGGCCACGAAGGCGCCGGTGGCGAGCCCGATCAGCTCGCCGTAGCCGAGGCCCGTCTGGGCCGCGATGGCGATGACCGCCGTCGGGTAGATCAGCAGCACGAAATGGTCGAGGGCGTGCGCCACGTTGACGAAGCGCAGGGTGCGGCGGGACAGGGTTGCGGGATCCATCGCGGCGTATCCTCCAGGATCCGAGCCTGATAGCCTGGCCCGATGGCGGTGTCGGGCCGGATATGAATGTGCGCGGGCCATTCTCGACGGCGGGCGTCGCCCCCGCCGGGCGCTCGACCGATGCCGCCGACTACCAGGACGTGCCCCGCCCGGTCGCGGTGATGCCCAAGGCCTATCCGGCCGGGATGCAGCTCGCCCGGCACTTCCATCCCCGCGCGCAGCTCCTCTACGCCACGGCCGGACTGATGATGGCCTCGGCGGAGGACGGCACCTGGGTCGTGCCCGAGGGCCACGCCCTGTGGATCCCGCCGCGGCTCCCGCATGCCGTGACCACCCACGGGCCGGTGGCGCTGTGCTCGGCCTATCTCGATCCGGCGGCCGCGCGCGCCTTCCCCGACCGGTGCCAAGTCATCCGGGTGTCGCCGCTCCTGGCGGCTGCCCTCGCTGCCCTCGGGGCGGAGCCGGTTCTGTACGACGCGGCCGGCCGCGGCGGCCATCTCGCCGCCCTGGTGCTCGACGAGATCGGCCGCGCCCCGGCGACGCCGCTCACCCTGCCGCTCCCGCGCGATCCGCGCCTGCGCCGGGTCTGCCTCGGCCTCATCGCGGATCCGGCCTCCGAGGCGGATCTCGACGCCTGGGCCGACCAAGCCGGGGCGAGCCGGCGGACGCTGACCCGGGGGTTCCGGGCCGAGACGGGCTTGAGCTTCGGCGACTGGCGGGCTCGGGCCCGGGTGATCCGGGCGCTCGCCCTCGCGGCCGAGGGGCGGCCGCCCCGAACCGTCGCGGCGGCGGTGGGCTACCGCAGCGCGCAGGCACTCCGGAGCACGGTGGCGCGGGTGCTGGGGCCGGCGGGTGGCCGCCGGCCGCCCGCCTGATCCTCGCCGATGCGCAGAAGTGATCCCGCTTCGATCGCGAGGCGTGGCGACCGAGGGTATACAACGCCGATCCGGCCGACGGTTCTGGCGCCGCCGTCCGGCCGCGCGGACCGTCGACCTCGCGCTGCCCTGGGCCGCTGCGCCGCGCGCCCGATGCCGCATCGTGGGAATGCGCCAACCGGGACACATGAACCATGTTCTACGAACTCGCCACCTTGTCCGGCCCGCTGCTCGCCGTCGGCCAGGTCTGCGCGCGGGCGCGGAGCTGGGTCGCCGAGTCGGAGGCCGGAACGCTGCTGGGCTGCTGGCGGACCGAGATCGGCACCCTCGGACGGGTGCTCGTCCTCCGCGGCTTCGACACCCCGGAGGCGATGACCACGGAGCGGCGGCGCGCCCTGATGAGCGCCGCGCCCTTCCACGCCGGCGAACTGCTGACGGGTCTGGCCATGGACAGCTACGCACCGTTCCCGTTCCTGCCGCCCCTGCGGACCGGCTCGCGCGGGGGCGTCTACGAGGTCCGCACCTACCGGCTCCGGCCCGGCGGCCTCGCGCCGACGCTGGCGGCCTGGGAGGCGGCGATGGGGCCGGCCCGGGCCTACACCGCCCACCTCGTGACCAACCTGTACGCCCTCGACGGCGCGCCGCGGATCACGCACATCTGGGCTTTCTCCAGCCTGGAGGAACGGGCGGGTCTTCGCGGGGAGGCCTACGCGTCCGGCCTGTGGCCGCCGAAGGGCGGGCCGGACCAGATCCTCGAAGCGACCTCGACCATCGCGCTGCCGGATCCGGGCTCACCCCTGTCGTGAGCGGGACACTGTGAGGGTTGGTTCCGGGCCCCGATACCGGCCCGGCCGTCCGGTGGCTGCTTGGGGTCTCCGAGGCTCAACGACATCGGGAAACCGGGCGGATCTCCCTGCCGATACGACGGGAACTCCGGGTTGCAACACGCCCACGTCGCGGGGTCCCGCACGACGGTCGAGGCCCGTGACCGCCCCGATGTTACAACCTGAAGGCGTATAGCATCAAAATACAACTGTAAATTAGTATTTTGGTAAGGGAAGGCGGATAGCGTTTACCGCTTCTGCAAGGCTGATTTCAGATGACGAAATCATACCACTCTGCCGTTCGGCCACGTAGGGCTCGGATCGCCGAATTCGGCCGCAAAGCGGACGCTTCGATTGCCGTCGAATTTGCGCTGATATCACCGATACTGATTGCGATGATCGGCGCATTGATTGATTTCAGCTTCATATATTACACATTCAACTCAGCACAGCAAAGTGGTTGGCAAGTCGCTCGGCAGGTCGCGATCGGGCAATTGCAGGCCACGAATGCCGCCTCGACCGTGCGGAATCAACTGCCCGCCTGGGTTCAATCGAAGGCGGTCATTCCAACGGTCGTTTTGTCGAGTGGCGTCTATACTGTGACGGTGACGATCGCGATCTCTGACGCCACCCCGATCAAGTTCCTCAAAACGGTCTATGGATCTTCGACGCTGACGACAAAAGCTTCGTTCATCTCGGAGGGAGGCTGATGAAATTTTTCAGGAGCCAGTCTGGAGGTGTGTCGATCATTTTTGCGTTGATCCTGCCCGTCGCGATGGGATTGTGCGCACTGACCTTCGATCTCGCCAATCTCCGGTACAACCAGGCGCAGTTGCAATTGGCGGCCGATGCCGGAGCCCTCGCGGGGGCGGACGCGATCAGCAATCCGGCAACGGCGAAATCGAGCGCGGCTCAGCTGGCGCAGATGAATGCCCCGCAAGGGACGTCAAACGTGGTCAGTGCGTCGGATATCGATCTCGGTGTCTACGACGCTTCGAGCCGAGCATTTCAGGTCACAGCGTCGAATCCGACCGCGGTCCGCGTGAAGACGGCCCGTGATTTCGCGCATGGAAACGCGATCCAGGGGGTCTTTACGAGAGCGGTCGGCCTATCGAGCGGTTACTCTGTTCACGCTTCATCGATTGCCACCGCGTCAACGAGCACATGCCTTTATGCGCTTGATCCATCGTCCTCGGGCGCCGTGCAATTCGTTGGCGGCGTGACTTTCGCCTCCAGTTGCGGGTTTCAAATCAACTCGAGCAGCAACAGCGCCATTACCACGATCGGATTGTATACCGTCAACGTCAGTCAGATCTGTGACGTTGGCGGCTATCTATCGCTGGGCGTGGGCGTCTTCACGCCCAATCCGACAACCGGATGTCCCGTAAAGACAGATCCCCTGTCGACCGTCCCCGAGCCGGCTCCCTTCGCAAGCTGCCAAAACTCGAACGTCACGGCGATCGGAGGGGTCCTCAATCCGGGATGTTATGCGGGAACCATCACCGTAATCGGATCTGTAACTCTCAATCCAGGAATTTATCAGTTCCAGGGCGCGAATTTAATTCTTCTGGGGGGATCAATCCTCCAGGGCGACGGGGTCATGATCTACCTCGATTCGGCTTCGAGATTCACGATGATCGGCCTGGCGTCGATCAATCTCACTGCCCCTCCGAGCGGGGTCTATCAAGGGATCGTCGTTTTCTATTCTCGATCGGCGGCAAATTCGACACTGAACTTGATTGGTAGCAGTTCGATAAGCCTCAACGGCACCATCTACGCCCCGTCGACCAATTTGACACTGACTGGACTCGGCGCGATCCAGTCGAATTATGGATATCTTATCGTCAACAGGTTGATCGCGACGGGGCTTGGCGTGATGAAGTTCAATGCCTTTCCGTCCAATCCGCGGCGGCCGCCCGGATTGGTCAGCCGATCCAAGCTGGTCCTCTGATGGCGCGCGGGCTGATGCCGCGTCGACCCGGATCGGGACGACACCGCGCGTCCACGGGCGCGGTCGGGTCCTCTCATGTCGCCCGCGCGGAAAAGTCGATCCGCGGGTCGATCCAGACATAGATCAGGTCCGACAGCAGGTTCACCGCCAGCCCCAGGAGCGAGAAGATGTAGAGGGTTGCGAACACCACCGGATAATCCCGCCCGACGATCGCGCGGAAGGACAGCTCACCCAGGCCGTCCAGCGAAAAGATCGTCTCGATCAGCAGCGAGCCGGTGAAGAAGGCCGAGATGAAGGCGCCGGGAAAGCCCGCGATCACGATCAGCATGGCGTTGCGGAACACATGCCCGTAGAGCACGCGCCGCTCGGACAGGCCCTTCATCCGGGCGGTGAGCACGTACTGCTTGCGGATCTCGTCGAGGAAGGAGTTCTTGGTGAGCAGGGTCGAGGTGGCGAAGGCGCCGATCACCAGGGCGGTCAGGGGCAGCACCATGTGCCACGCGTAGTCGGTCACCTTGTGCCACGTTGAAAAATTCTCCCAGCCCTCGCTGGTCAGGCCGCGCAGCGGGAACCATTGGTAGAGCGAGCCGCCCGCGAACAGGATGATCAGCATCAGCCCGAACAGGAAGCCCGGGATCGCGTAGCCGACGATCACCACGAAGGAGGTCCAGCGGTCGAAGCGCTCGCCGTCCTTCACGGCCTTGCGGATGCCCAGCGGGATCGAGATCGCGTAGGACAGGAGGGTCATCCACAGGCCCAGCGAGATCGAGACCGGCAGGCGCTCCCGGATGAGCTGGATCACCGTCACATCGCGGAAATAGCTGCGGCCGAAATCGAACCGGACATAGTCCCACAGCATCTTGGCGAAGCGCTCCGGCGCCGGCTTGTCGAAGCCGAACTGCTTCTCCAGCTTGGCGATGAAGTCCGGGCTCAACCCCTGCGCGCCACGGTAGCGGGAACTCGCCTCCCCGCCGCCGCCCGCCGGCCGGCTGCCGCCGCCGAGGTCGCCGGCGCCGCCGGTCACGCGCGACATCGTGCCGTCGCGCTGGCCCTGCAGCTGCGACAGAACCCGCTCCACCGGCCCGCCCGGGGCGAACTGCACGATGGTGAAGGTGATCAGCATGATCCCCAACAGGGTCGGGATCATCAGGCCGATGCGGCGCAGGATGTAGGCGAGCATGATCTCAGTCCCGTCCGATCCGCCTCGCCCTCGCGGCGTCGAACCACCACGTCCCCGGGGTGCCGAGATCGTAGGTCGGTGCCTGGGCGGGCCGGCCGTAGACGTCCCACAGGGCGAGGCGGTGGGTCGAGCCGTACCACATCGGCACCCAGTAGCGCCCGGCCCGCAGCACCCGGTCGAGGGCCCGGCAGGCCGTGGTCAGGTCCGCCCGGGACCTGGCGTCGGCGATGGCGGTGAGCAGCGCGTCGATCGCCGGGTCCGCGATCCCCGACAGGTTGTTGGAGCCGGCGGTCCCGGCCGACCGGGACCCGTAGGTCTCGCGCAGCTCCGCCCCCGGGGTCACACCACTGCCGTAGCGGCGCGCGGTGAGGTCGAAGTCGAAATCCTTGAGCCGCGCCTCGTATTGCGACGGATCGACGGTGCGCAGCGTGGCCTTGATCCCGAGCAGGCCCAGGTTGCGGATGAAGGGCTGCGTGACCGCCTGGAACACCGGGTCGTTGTCGAGGAATTCCAGGGTCAGCGGCTGCCCGCCCGGCAGCAGGAGGCCGCCGCCCTGCCGGGTGCAGCCGGCCTCGCGCAGCAGCGCGTCGGCACGCTTCAGCAGCGCCCGGTCCTGGCCCGAGCCGTCCGAGACCGGCGGCGTCCAGGCCTCGCCGAACACCTCCGGGGGGAGGTCCTTCAGGGGCTCCATCAGGGCGAGTTCCGCGGCGGAGGGTTTGCCCGTCGCCTTGAGATCCGAATTCTCGAAGAACGAGGCGGTCCGCACGTAGGCGCCGTACATCAGGTTGCGGTTCGACCACTCGAAGTCGAAGCACAGACCGATCGCCTCGCGCACGCGCGGATCGCGGAACGCCGCGCGGCGGGTGTTGATCCACCAGCCCTGGGTGCCGCTCGGCCGCGCATCCGGCACCGTCTCGCGGACCACACGGCCCTCGGCGAGCGCCGGAAAGTCGTATCCGGTGGCCCAGACCCGGGCGGTGAACTCCTCCCGGAACGTGAAGGCGCCGCTCTTGAACGCCTCGAAGGCCACGGTGCGGTCGCGGAAGTACTCGTAGCGGAGCGTGTCGAAGTTGTTCTGGCCGACGTTCACCGGGAGATCGGCGGCCCAGTAATCCGGCACCCGTTCGAGCCCGATGGCGCGGCCGGGATCGACGGTCCCGACCCGGTAGGGGCCCGAGCCCAGGGGCGCCTCCAGGCTCGAGGCCTCGAAGTCACGGGTGCCGTAATAGGCGGCGGAGAAGATCGGCAATTGCGCCACGAACAGCGGCAGGTCCCGGGCGCGGCCGGCTGCGAAGGTGACGACCAGCCGCTCGTCGCCCTCGGCCCGGGCATCGGTCATGTCGCGGATCACCTCGGCGATCTCGGGATGCCCCTTCGCGCGCAGCAGGTTCAGGCTGAAGGCCGCGTCCCGGGCGGTGAGCCGCGAGCCGTCGTGGAAGCGTGCCTGCGGGCGCAGGGCGAACGCGTAGGTCAGGCCGTCCGGGCTCGCCGTGACGACGCGCGCCACCAGCCCGTAGACCGCGTCCGGCTCGTCCAGCGCGCGGACCATCAGGCTGTCGAAGGTCAGGTTCATCCCGGCGGCGCCCTCGCCGCGCAGCACGTAGATGTTGAGCGTGTTGAAGGTGTTGAGCGCCTGGTTGCCGATCGTGCCGGAGAGCTGGGCCGAGAAGCGCCCCCCGCGCGGCGCGATCGGGTTCACGTAGTCGAACTGCGTGAAGCCGGGGCCGTATTTCAGCTCGCCGAAGCTGGAGAGGCCGTGGCGCTCCGCATCGGCCGCCAGGACCGGACGGACCGTGGCGAGCGCGCCCGCGCCGAGGAGGAGGGTTCGCCGGTTCGGCGTCCAGGAGCCGCCCGTCAACGGGGCGCCCCGGTCTTGGCCGCGAGCTTGTCGTCGTACCACCACGTCGTCGGGAAGCCGGAACTGGCGTAGAGCGGCAGGATCGCCGGGTGGGCGAACCGGTTCCAGCGCAGGGTCCGCTGCTGGTTCGAGGACCATTGCGGCACCACGTAATCGTGGGCGAGCAGCACCCGGTCGAGGGCCCGGGTCGCCGCGATCACCGCCGGCCGGTCCTTGGCGAAGATCACCTTCTCGATCAGCGCGTCGATGCCGGGATCCTTGATCCCGATCAGGTTGCGCGAGCCCGGCTTGTCGGCCGCCGCCGAGCCCCAGTATTCGCGCTGCTCGTTACCCGGCGAGAGCGACTCGCCCCACGACGTCGTGGTCACGTCGAAGTCGAAGTTGCGGATCCGGTTCTGGTACTGCGCCGCATCGATCACCCGCAGGGTGGCGTCGATGCCGATGAGCTTCAGCTGCGCCGAGAGCGGCAGGATCACCCGCTCGAAGGTGTTCTGGAATTCCAGGAACTCGACGGTCAGCGGCTCGCCCGTCGCCTTGTTGACCATCTTGCCGCCGCGCAGCTCGTAGCCGGCCTCGCGCAGCAGCCCGACCGCCTCGCGCAGGTTTTTCCGCACGGCGTCGGACGTGTCGTTGACCGGGTTGGCGTAGGGCGTGGTGAAGACCGAAGCCGGGATCTTGTCCTTGACGCTGTCGAGGATCGCCTTCTCGTCCCCCTCCGGCAGGCCCGAGGAGGCGAGTTCCGAGCCGAAGAAGTAGGAATTGATCCGGTTGTACAGGCCGTAGAACAGGGCCTTGTTCATCTCCTCGTAGTTCATTGCCAGGTTGAAGGCCCGGCGGATACGCGGATCCTTGAACTTGTCCCGGCGGGTGTTGAACGCGAAGGCCTGCATGATGCCCATGCCGCGGTCGGGGAACGCCTCCTTGATCAGGCGCCCCTCCTTCACGGCGGGAAACTCGTCGTAGGCCGTGGCCCAGTTCCGGGCGATGTTCTCGACCCGGAAGTCGTAGAGATCGCCCTTCAGCGCCTCGACCAGCACGGTGCCGTCGCGGAAATACTCGTAGCGCTCGGTGTCGAAGTTGTAGTGGCCGGCATTGGCCGGGAGATCCTTGCCCCAGTAATCGGGCACGCGGGTGTAGGTCGCGCTGCGACCGGGATCGAACTTCGCGAGCCGGTACGGGCCGGAGCCCAGCGGCGGCTCCAGGGTGGTCTCGGTGGGGTTGCGCGGCTTGCCGCTGGAATCCTGGGCGGTCCACCAGTGCTTGGGCAGGACGCGGAGCTGACCGATCACCTGCGGCAGCTCGCGGTTGCCGGTCTCGGTGAAGGTGAAGGTCACCTCGTGCGGCCCGGTCGCCTCGGCCTTGGCCACCGTCTGATAGTAGGCGGCGTAGAACGGGCTGTTGGCCTTCAGCACGTCGAAGGACCAGACCACGTCCTCGGGGGTGATCGGCCGACCGTCGTGCCAGCGGGCGTTCTGGCGCAGCCGGTACGACACCGAGCCGAGATCGGGGGCGATCCGCACCGCCTCGGCGATCAGCCCGTAGGAGGTGAAGGGCTCGTCCGAGGACTGGGTCATCAGCGGATCGTAGATCTGCTGGATGCCGCCTTCGAGGTCGCCCTTCAGGCCGGAGACGATGATGTTGAAATTGTCGAACCCGCCCTGCGTGCCGAGGCGCACGAGGCCGCCCTTGGGGGCGGCCGGATCGGCATAGTCGAAATGCGTGAAGTCGGGCCCGTATTTCGGCTGGCCCATCAGCGTGATCGCGTGGGTCCACTGGCCGGTGGCGGCGGGCAGGGTGGGCGGCGTCGACGGCATCGCGGCCGGCTCCTGCGCCAGGGCCGGGGCGAGCTGGAGGCAGGCGGCGAGAAGCGTCGCGGCGAGGAGGCGTCCGGTCACGGGCAGGCTGTCTCCATCTCGGCGCACCAGGGGGTGCGGGGGCATTCAGCGTTCACGAAGGTCTTAGGCCGGGGGTGGCCCGGGCGTCGAGATTGGATGTCTGCGGGTCGGTGCGCGAACGAGGCGTGACGCGTCGCACGGTTCCCTCCCCCCCTGCGGGGGAGGGTGGCCCGCGACGCGGATCGGGAGAGGGGAGCGACGTATCCGGATAAGACGCGCAAGGAGCCCAAACCCGCATCGTCGCGCTGCGCCTCTCCCGACCCCTGCTGATGCAGGGGCCACCTTCCCCCGCCGAGGGGGGGAGGGAGGGCGTTGCGGTCTTACGATCCGGTCGGCCAGCTCCCAACGCGAGAAAGAACAAAACCTCAAACCGTCCGCCCGCGCCGGCCCTCCACCAGCCACATCGCCAGCACTGCCGCCGCCAGGGCCGCCAGGGCCGCCAGCCCCAGCGCCAGCGGATAGACCTCGACGCCGCGGATATTGGCGCTGTCGCTCGGCCGGAAGCCGATCCAGTCGCCCCCGGCGAGGCGGCCGCTCCGCACGGTGGCGAGTCGCGGCACCTGAATGGCGCTCCCGGCCTCGGCGATCCGGCGGATCGAGCCGCCCGAACCCTCCGCCACGCCCTTCAACCGCTCGGTGTCGCTGAACACGTCGGCGAGTTCGCGCGGGTTGGCGGGCCCGACGCTGACGAAGGCCACGAGGGTGCCGGAGCGGAGCGTGTGCAGACCCAGCGACTCGGCCTCGAAGGTCGCGCTGAACAGGCCCGGCTCCTGGGGCTTGAGCGTCAGCGTCGTCACCTTGCCGGTGGGTCCGGTGACGGTGACCGGCTCGGCCTGATCCGCCATGGTCTGGCGCTCGACCCGCACCTCCCGGCCGCGGCCGGTGGTCTGGGCGCGCAGGGCCTCCTCCTCCAGGGCCGGCTCCTTCATCAGCCAGTGGCCGAGGCGGCGGAGCAGGTCGAGATAGGGGCCGCCCTCCTGGTAGCCCCGCGCCCAGAGCCAGGCATGGTCGGACAGGAGCAGGGCGACGCGGCCCTTGTCTTCCCGGGAGAGCGCCAGCAGCGGCAGGCCGTCGGCCCCCGACAGGATCGGCTGGATCCCGGCCCGGGTGTGCGCCGCGACGATGCGCAGCCAGTCGCCCCAGGCCGGCGGGTTCGCGTCCGAGCCCGGCAGGGCGCGGGTCACCGGGTGGCGCTGGCCGATCTGGGTCGGCGTCGCCTTGTAGGGCGTCTCGACCACCCGCCCGTCCGGGTCGCCCGGCAGGATGCCCGCGAGCCGGGTGCGCGCGAGGCTGGCTGGGCCGGCGAATTCGGGTCCGGCCGCGATCAGCAGGGCGCCCCCCTCGCGGACGTAGCGGACGATGTTGTCGAAATAGGCCTGCGGCAGCACGCTCTGGTTGGCGTAGCGGTCGAAGATGATCAGGTCGAAATCCTTGATCTTCTGGACGAACAGCTCGCGCGTCGGGAAAGCGATCAGGGAGAGCTCGGAGATCGGCGTGCCATCCTGCTTCTCCGGCGGGCGCAGGATGGTGAAGTGGACGAGGTCGACGTTGGCGTCGGACTTCAGCAGGTTGCGCCAGGTGCGCTCGCCCTGGTGCGGCTCGCCGGAGACCAGCAGCACCCGCAGCTTCTCGCGGATGCCCTCGATCGGCAGGACCGCCCGGTTGTTGACGTTGGTCAGTTCGCCCTGGAGCGGCTCGACCTCGATCTCGACCACGTTGGGGCCGCCATGCTCGATCCGGGTGGTCAGCGAGAACGGCTTGTCGGTGGCGACGTCCCGCCGTCCGATCTCCTCGCCGTCGCGGCGGATGGTGACCACCGCGTGGCCGGTGCCGCCGCGTTCCATCACCTCGGCGCGGATCGTCAGGTCCTTGCCGACGATGCCGAAGCGGGGCGCCTCCAGAAGCTTGATCTGCCGGTCGCGCTCGTCCGGATGGCCGGTGACGAGGACGTGGAGCGGCGCCTTGATGCCGAGCTGCGCCAGGGAGGCCGGGATGTCGTGCACCACCCCGTCGGTGAGCATCACGATCCCGGCGAGGCGCTCGGGGGGCACGTCGGCGAGGGCTTGGCCGAGCGCGGTGAACAGCTTGGTGCCGTCGTCGCCGTCCTTGGCGTCGGGCACGTCGATGAACCGCGGCTCGATGTCGGTGAGCGCCCCGAAGCGGCGCTGCAACTCGGCCCGGACCGCGTCGGTCATCTGCGGCCGGTCGCC